>NZ_CP010341.1:1986874-2318020 GCF_000940845.1 Propionibacterium freudenreichii subsp. freudenreichii
ACGAGCCGCTGTCGAACCTGGATGCGAAGCTGCGCGTGCAGACCCGCACCCAGATCGCCGCACTGCAGACCCGACTGGGCGTCACGACCGTCTATGTGACGCACGACCAGGTGGAAGCCATGACGATGGGCGACCGGGTGGCCGTGATGAATGAGGGCGTCCTGCAGCAGGTGGACCGCCCGCTGGCCCTCTACGACACCCCGAAGAACCTGTTCGTGGCCGGCTTCATCGGCTCCCCGGCGATGAACCTGATGCCGGGCACGATCGTCGCGGACGGCGTGCAGGTGACCGACCACGTGATTCCGGTGCCGCGCGAGGTTCTCGACAAGGCCAGCAGCAAGGACGTGGTGGTGGGTATCCGCCCCGAGTCCTTCGAGGTGTCGCCCTCGGGCGAGGGGATCGGCATGAAGATCAACGTGGTGGAGGAGACGGGCGCCGACTCGTACCTCTACGGAACGCTCCAGGACGATTCCGCCACGGCCAATCCCTCGGACGACCAGGAGGTGGTGGCCCGCGTGACCACCCGCACTCCCCCGGCCCGCGGAGAGATCGTGCGCCTGCATGTCGGACCGTCGAAGGTGCATGTCTTCGACAAGTCGACCACGGAGCGGATCTCCTGATCCGACGCAACCAACCCTGATCCGACGCAACCAACCCAGCGTGGCTGATCCAGCCCAACGCTGACTGACCAGAAGGGTCCGCCCCCACGTGGGGGCGGACCCTTCTGCCGTGCCGGGGCATGCCGCTCCCGACGCCCTGCTGCTGGCACCCTGCTCCTGGCACCCCGCTGCTGGCACCCTGCTTCTGGCGCCCTGCTTCTGGCACGGGGCAGCCGCCGACGCCCATGCGGCTAGGGTCATTTCATGGGCAGCTGCCCGCAGACCCGATCGGCCAGGAGGAAGCACATGAGCGACCAGTCCGGAAAGGACCCGTCCCCCGAACTCTCAGCACTCACCCGGGCGGTGCGTGCCGGGCTGGACACCGACACCCAGTTCGGATCGGTGGTGCCGGCGCTGTATCCCAGCACCAACTACCGCTTCCCCAGCATCGACGAGCGTCCGCCCTTCGACTACTCGCGCTCGGCCAATCCGACCCGGGCGATGTTGGCCAGGACCCTGGCGACCATGGAACACGGCGAGACCGCCACGGTCACCGGCTCCGGACTGGGCGCCATCACCGCGACCGTCGAGGCACTGACGGGCCCGCGGGGCCGCGTCGTGGCGCCCACCGACTGCTACGGCGGCACCTGGCGGTTGCTTGACCATCTGGCCACCAAGCAGCGCATCGACGTCGAGTTCGTCGACATGTGGGACCTCGACGAGGCCGCCCGTGCGCTGGCGACGCCGGCCGAGCTGGTGTTCGTGGAGACGCCGTCGAATCCGCTCATGCGCATCACCGACGTGGCCGCCGTGGCCCGGTTGGCGCACACGGCGGGCGCGACCGTGGTGGCCGACAACACCTTCTGCTCACCGTTGCTGCAGAATCCGCTCACCCTGGGCGCCGACGTGGTGGTGCATTCCACGACCAAGTTCATCAACGGCCACTCCGACGTGGTGGGCGGGGCCGTGATCTCCAAGACCGCCGAGACCGGTGAGCTGGTGGCCCACTGGGCCAATGCGCTGGGCCTCACCGGTGGCGCCTGGGATTCCTGGCTGACGCTGCGGGGGCTGCGCACGATCGACGCCCGCATGCGCGTGCACCAGGCCAATGCCGCCGCCGTGGTCGAACTGCTGAGCAACCACCCGGCCGTGCAGGCCGTGTACTACCCCGGCCTGGCCACGCATCCCGGGCACGACCTGGCCGCACGCCAGCAGTCCGGCTTCGGTTCCTTGCTGAGCTTCGAGCTGACCGGCGGCATCGACGCGGTGCGTCGCTTCACCGACGGGCTGCAAATCATCGACCTGGCCGAATCACTGGGCGGCACGGAGTCGCTGCTGGCCCATCCGGCCACCATGACCCATGCCGGCATGTCACCCGAGGCCCGAGCAGCCGCCGGCATCACCGACTCGCTGCTGCGGCTCAGCCTGGGCATTGAGCCGGTGGACGACCTGCTCAACGAGATCCGCTCGGCCCTCGACCGCGCCGTCGCCTGACCAACCTTCCCCACTCTGCGTGCCCCTCCCCGCCGGGGGTGGCCCGCAGGGAGGGGGCTGGCCCGTCGGGCGTCCGGGTGCCTGAACGCCCACAGGGGTGGCAGACTGGACGGGTGCCACGATTCCTGTCCGCCAAGCCTGATGCCAGGCTCATTCCGCTGCCGTGGAATGTGCCGCTGGCGAAGTGGCCCACCGAGCACCTCGTTGCCCTGCCACGCGGCATCTCGCGCCACGTCGTGCGCTTCATCACGGTGGGCGATGAGGTCTATGCGGCCAAGGAAGTGATCGAGCACCTGGCGATCCACGAGTACCGGCTGCTGCATGACCTCACCCGCCTGGGCACCCCGGCCGTCGAGGCGGTGGCGGTGGTGAGTGGGCGTCAGGACCTCGAGGGCAACCCGCTCGATTCAATACTGATCACCAAGCACCTTGAGTTCGCCCTGCCCTATCGCTCGCTGTTCACCCCGGGTGTGCGCCACGAGACGGTGATGCGCCTGCTCGACGCGATGGTGGTGTTGCTGGCGCGCCTGCACCTGCAGGGCTTCATGTGGGGAGATGTGTCCCTGTCGAACATCCTGTTCCGACGCGACGCAGGCTCATTTGCCGCGTACCTGGTGGACGCCGAGACCGGCGAACTGCATGACCGGCTCACCGACGGCCAGCGCGCCCACGACCTGGATATCGCCCGCACCAATGTGTTCGGCGACTTCTGTGACCTCCAGGCCGGCGGCATGCTCGACGAGTCCCTCGACCCGATGGTGCTGGTGGACACGATCGAATCCCGCTACCAGGAGCTGTGGAACGAGCTCACCGGGATGGAGGAGTTCTCCGGCTCGGAGCTGTACCGCATTGAGAGTCGCGTGCGCAGGCTGAATGCGCTGGGATTCGACGTGGCCGAACTCGATATCCGCACCAGCGCCGACGGACAGACCGTGACCCTGCAACCGAAGGTGGTCGACGCCGGGCACCATTCGCGCCGACTGTTGCGGCTCACCGGGCTGGACACCGAGGAGAACCAGGCCCGACGCCTGCTCAACGACCTGGACACCTTCCGGGCACGCACGAACCAACAGGACGTCGACGAGGCGGTGGTGGCCCACCAGTGGCTCACCGAGTTCTTCGAGCCCGTGGTCAATGCCGTGCCGCCGGAGCTGCAGGGCAAGCGCGACCCGGCGCAGATCTACCACGAGGTGCTGGACTACCGCTGGTACATGTCGGAGCGCGAGAAGCGCGAGGTGCCGCTGTCGGTGGCCACCCAGGGCTATATCCGCGACATCCTGCGCAACCTGCCCGATGAGGCGATGGTGCGTGATGCCATGGTGCAGGTGCAGGAGGGCGACAACCGCCAGCTGGCCAATCCCTATGATCCCTCGCTGGGCTACGCCGACGATGACGACCTGCCCCCGGTGCACGATCCCTGGGAGGACGCGGCCCAGGACGTCGACGTGTCACAGCTGAACCACTTCGACATCAACGAACTGCGCGCCCGGGGCTGACGCCCTGCTGAGGCCCTGCGCCGGGCAGCCGCGCACCGGTCGGTGCGGGCTCGTGCCTAGTCGGTGTCGTCGTCCTCATCGCGGTCGACCTCGCGGAAGACCACGGAGATGGCATTGATGTCGTCGGCACCGAGGCTGATCAGGCCGCCACGATCGGCGGCCCGCAGGGTGTACCCACCGGCCTGTTCCGAGGCTGCGTCCGGCTTGGGGGCAACCGGCTCCTCGGTGGGAACCTCCACGAAGAAGGGGTCGACCAGCTCATGCTCGGCACCCGCATCGAAGTCGATGCGGGTGCGTCCGCCCGTGCTCGTCGTGGCGTCATCACCGGACGCCTCGGGAGCCGCGGGGACCTTGTGCGTGCCCGGCACGACCGGACGCGGCACGGCGTCGCCCATCGCAGCCCTCACCTGATCGCCGATCAGATTGGCCTTGGGCCTGTGCTTGCGGATCTCTGCCATCGTGCGCACCTTTCGCTGGGACCGGCACCCAGCCTAGTGGGGAGCACCCATGAGGGGGCTGGGACGACGCCCGGTGGCAGCTGCGAGCGCCCCACCGGGCCCCGGCCCCGTCCGGGGAAGGGTGCGCGGAGGAGGAACAAAGCAAGGGCACAGACAAAACACACAAAAAGGCATGGAGAAAGGGTTGGGGCCACGACAAGATGTCGTGGCCCCAACCCCTGATGATTCAGCTCAGTGAGCCTCAGTCCTCAACAAGCACCACATAGAGCTTGCGGGGGCCGTGCACGCCGTCCACACGGGACAGCTCGATATCGGACGTTGCCGAACCGCCACTGATGAAGGTGAGCGGGTGACCGGCATGGACCGACGGCTTGAGCGCCTGGATCGACTCGGGGACATCCGAGACGACCTCGCTGGCCCGCACCACGCAGACGTGACGATCAGGCACCAGGCTCAGGGCGCGACGGCCCTGGTCCTCGGTGTGGTCGAGCACGATGGTGCCGGTGTCGGCGATGGCCGAGGCCGAAGCCGTGACCACTGCGTCGGTGCCGTCGAGTTCCTTGTTCGACAGCTGGGGCTCGTCATTGCTCACCGTGTAACCGGCAGCCTTGATGGCCTTCACCCAGGACTCGTCGAGGCCTGCGGGCACCACCACCGATTCCTCGGCGCCGGTGGCCTTCAGTCCTGCGACCACGGCCTCGGGGATTCCGGCTTCGCGGGTGCGCACAACCGTGGCCGAGTAGTCCTCGACCTTCTCCTGGAAGGTGCCCACGACGTCTTCCATCTCGATGCCGCCGCCATAGGTCCAGTTGACGGGCTGGTCCTTGACCGGGTCCTTCTCAGTGATGTCGATCGTGGCCCGACGAATGCGGGCGAGAATCTCTTGCTTCGCGTCCATTGCGATTACCTCTCGTCCTCAACGCGGTTCTGCTTCCACCAGTCGCGGAAGGTCTGGGTCGGAATCGGCTGCACATCGCGGTACTTGAGCCAGCGTTCGGCAACCGGCACCGGGATGGGCCCAAGGGGCTTGTTGCCGAGCACACGACCCGCGGCGCGGGTGGCGTACATGGTGGTCTCCCAATGCTTGTAGTCGCCAAGCACCCACTGGGCGGCCTTCATGATGCCCTGCTCACCGAGCACCTCCACGTCACCGTGACCGTGGTCGATCTTCTCGGCCTGTGCCACCTGGTTGCGCAGGTGGATGATCACGTCGACGAAGGAGATCTTCACCGGGCACACCTCGGAGCACGCATTGCACAGCGAGCATGCGTACGGCATGCCGCGGTCGACCGGATCGTCCAGGCCACGCAGCTGCGGGGTCAGGGAGATGCCGATGGGGCCGGGGTAGACCGAGCCGTAGGCGTGGCCGCCGGCGCGCTCGTAGACCGGGCAGACGTTGATGCACGAGGCACAACGGATGCAGCGCAGCACCTGGCGACCGATCGGGTCGGCAAGCACATTGGTGCGACCGTTGTCCATGAAGATGATGTGCTGTTCCTGCGGGCCATCATGGGGGGTGACGCCGCTCCACACGGAGTTGTACGGATTCATCCGCTCACCGGTGGCCGAACGGGGCAGCAGCTTCAGGAAGATCTCGAGATCGTCATAGGTCGGCAGGATCTTCTCGATGCCGACCAGCGAGATCAGGGTGTCGGGAAGGGTCAGGCACATGCGGCCATTGCCCTCGGACTCCACGATCACCATCGAGCCGGTGTCGGCCAGGATGAAGTTGGCACCGGAGACGGCAACCTTGGCGCGCAGGAACTTCTCACGCAGGTGCAGACGCGCGGCGTCGGCCAGGTCGGGAGGATTCGAGCTGACATCCTCGGGAGCCGGACGGCCGTAGTTCTTCATCTCGCGCAGGAAGATCTCGCGGACCTCCGCACGGTTGCGGTGGATCGCGGGCACCACGATGTGGCTGGGACGGTCGTGGCCGAGCTGGACGATCAGCTCCGCGAGGTCGGTCTCCCAGGCCGCGATGTTCTGCGACTCGAGGTACTCGTTGAGGTCGGTCTCCTGAGTGGTGATCGACTTGATCTTGACGACCTCATCGACGCCCTTGGACTTCGCGATGTCGCCGACGATCCGGTTGGCCTCGGCGGCGTCGCGGGCCCAGTGGACCTGCACGCCATGGGCGGTCAGGTTCTTCTCGGCCTGCTCCAGGTAGTAGTCGAGGTGCCGTCCCACGCGGTTCTTGATCTCGTAGGCGGCCTCACGCACGTCCTCCCAGTCCGGCGACTCAGCGACGCGGGTGGCGCGCTTGTTGCGGATGGTGGTCATCGCGTTGCGCATGTTCTTGCGCTGCACGGCAAGCTTCAGCTCACCCTTGACGGCCTTCGAGAACTTCGGCATGCCCAGGAAGGTGCCGGGGTGCTCGGGAGCCGGGGTCAGGCGTGCCACACCGTAGTTGCCCTCGGTGATTCGACGCAGTTCGGTGCTCATGACTCGTCCTCCTCCGTGTTGGCCAGGATCTCGGCAATGTGGATCGCCTTGACACCTGAGTTCTGGCGGGCCAGAACACCACCGATGTTCATGAGGCAGGAGTTGTCGCCCGCCACCACGTACTCGGCCCCGGTCTCACGCACATGACGGGCCTTGTCGTTGGCCATCGTCGCGCTCATGTCGGAGTTCTTGATGCAGAAGGTGCCGCCGAAACCGCAGCACTGCTCCTTGGCCGGCAGGTCGACCATCGTCATGCCGCGCACGTTCTTGAGCAGCTCGTAGGGACGATCACCCAGGTGCAGCAGGCGCAGGCCGTGGCAGCTGGGGTGATAGGTGACCAGGTGCGGGAAATAGGCGCCCACATCAGTGACACCCAGCACGTCGACCAGGAACTCGGTGATGTCGAAGCTGATCTTGCTGGTGTGCTCCGCATCGCGCTCAAGGCCCTTGTCGCCGGCGGCCCTGGCCAGCATCGGATGCTGGTCGCGGACGGCGGCGGTGCAGGAACCCGACGGGGACACGACGTAGTCGTAGTCGCCGAAGGCCTTCACATACGAGCGAACCATGCCCATCGACTCATCGAAGTAGCCGGTGTTGGTGGTGATCTGCGCGCAGCAGGTCTGTTCCTTCGGAAAGTGGACGCGGCAACCGAGCCGCTCCAGCAGCTTGGTGACTGCGACGCCGGTCTGCGGGAACATCACGTCGTTGATACACGTGACGAACACTGCGACGTCGAGTCCCGCGCCCGGGAGCCCCGGTGTCGCGGCCCGTCCGGTTATCCCGGACGAGTTGGTCGTGGTGGTCATTGCAAAACCTCCAAGGGGTTGTTTTCGGGAAGATTCAGATTCACTTGACCGACGCCGGCAGGATCCAACTCAGGATCGGCGTGGACATGAGGCCGGCCAGGATGCACATGAGGATGAGCAGGATGATCGAGTACTTGAACACCTTGCGCAGAATCGTGGACTCGCCACCGACCAGGCCGATTGCCGTGGCGGCGACCGTCAGCGACTGCGGCGAGATCATCTTGCCGACCACGCCACCGGCTGCGCCGGCGCCGACCAGCAGGTCCTTCATGCCATTGACGCCCAGGTGCGAACCGGCGCCCATCTGGTCACCGACACCGGACTGCAGGCCGGAGAACAGGATGTTGGCCGAGGTGTCAGAACCGGTGACATAGGTGCCGATCCAGCCCAGGATCGGGGCCAGGAACGGATAGACGGCACCAGCGCCGGCGATCCACAGGCCCAGGGCCAGCGTCTGGCCGGAGTCACCCATGACATAGGCCAGTGCGACGACCAGGCCGATCGTGGTCAGCGAGAACTTCATCTTCTTGAGGTTGACCCACAGTTCCTTGAACAGATCGGAGAACTTCACCCGGTAGATGATGCCCACCAGGATCGCGACGATGGCCAGCAGGAAGCCAGGCGTGGACATCCACTGCCAGGTGTAGGACTGGTGCGCCGACGGCGAGGAGCCATTGGCGGCCATCATCTGCGACAGGCCGGGCCATGCCATCTTGACGTCGCCCTTGAGCAGGAAGCTCTTGATCGGGCCCAGCGCGGCGAAGGCGAAGATCGCGATGACCAGCACGTAGGGAACCAGGGCCATCATGATGCGACCACCGGTGAGATCAGCGGAAGCGTCCTCGGTCTTCTCAATGGCGCCAGCCTCGAGGGTGGTGTCCATCGGGATGCCGATGCGCTCAGCAGCAGCGGCGCCGCCCTTGGGACTCCACACCTTCAGGAAGACCATGGCCAGGGCCACGGTGATGACGGCGGCGAAGATCTCGGTCAGGTTGTACAGGGCAGTACCGGCGACGATCCACTTGACGACGCCGAAGACGATGCCGACGAACAGACCGAAGGGCCAGCACTCCTTGATGCCCTTCTTGCCGTCCATGATCTGGAGCATGAGGAAGGGAACGACCAGGCAGAGGATGGCGCAGATGCGTGCGGTGACGGGGGCAATGTGCATCACGTCGAGGTTGGCCGTCTTGGCGGCCATCAGCACGGGCAGACCGACGGCACCGAAGGCCACGGGCACCGTATTGGCGACCAGAGCGGTGACGGCTGCGCGAAGCTTGCCGAAGCCGACCGCGATCAGCATGGCGGCGGCGATGGCCACGGGGGCGCCAAAGCCGGCGAGGGCCTCCAGCAGACCACCGAAGCAGAAGGCGATGAGGATGCCGAGCACGCGCGGATCGTCACTGATCATGAAGAACGTGCGGCGCAGGTCATCGAAGCGTCCGGAGATGACGGTGACCTGGTACATCCAGATGGCGGCCAGCAGGATCCAGCCGATGGGGAACAGGCCGTAGAGGAAACCCTGGACACTGGTGGAGAAGGCCATGCCGATCGGCATCTTGAACGCCGCGATGGCCACGACCAGTGCCAGGAACCACGACGCCAGTCCTGCCCAGTACGCCTTCCATCGCAGCGCGCCAAGGGTCACCAGCATGCAGGCAATGGGAATGAGCGCGACCAATGCCGACGCCCACTGATGCCCTAATGGGTTCGTGTTGGGTGTGAAGACTTGTAGCAGGACCACGGAGGACCCCCCGATCTGTGGTGAGAGAACTACTGCACCGAGATCTCGACTGTGAGACATCGGTTCATCTCTCGACACAATAGGTCCGACCAATTCGTCAGGTCAAGGCCGTTTGCCGCTTCTGACACAGAATGGCGACGCCAACGCGCAAACCGGTCTCGACCGCTGGTTGACGCCCCGTTCCGGGCGCGGAATTGGGGGGTGCGAAGTCTACCCTGTCAGACGCCCGCGGCCTCCAGCGGGTGGGGGTGATCGCGCTGCCGCCCGCGCTAACTCGTGCATCGGCCCGAGCGCTGCCGCGTGCATCGACCCGCTGTGGGCACGTCCTTGCACGAGCTCGGCGCGTCGTGCGACGGCGGTGAACATCGGTGCAGCATCGCGATCTCATCGGCCCAACAGTCGCCATCTTTTTTGAACATCGGTAACAATGGCTGCATGCAGGCATCCAGCGCGGGGGGCGTCACCACTCTCGAAGGCACAGAGCGATGCCAGGACTGCGCCATCATGCGCGCCCGCGGCATGTCGGGCTTCGACATCGCCCTGCACCACATCCAGTCCGAGATCCTGTCCGGCCACTATGTGGCGGGCATGCAGCTGCCCACCGAGCGCGAACTGGCCGCCAGCCTGGCCGTGGGACGTGGCGCGGTGCGCGAGGCACTGCGCGTGCTGCAGGCACAGGGCATCGTGGTCTCGGGAACCGGCCCGGGCAATGGCACCCGCATCCGCACCACGCCGGGCGACGCGCTGGGGCAGATGTTGCGCCTGCACCTGGCGCTGGAGAGCACCTCGGTGCCCGACCTGACCCAGACCCGCCTGGTGGTGGAACGCGCCGCCACCGAGATGGCCGCCCACCATGCCTCCGTGGGCGCGCTCAAGCGCGCGCGGGCGATCGTGGAACGCATGGAGCAGTGCCCCACCATCGACGAGTTCAATGACCTCGACACCGCCTTCCACATTGCCATCGTGGACGCGAGCGGCAACCACATGCTCACCATGATGTCGACCGCGATCCGCCAGACACTGGCCATCCCGATCCGCAGCGCGGAGGCGTCCCTGACGAACTGGGACGACTTCCGCGACGGCCTGGTGGCCCAGCACCGCGCGATCCTCGAGGCCGTGACCGACGGCGACGCCGAGCGCGCCGCCGAGCTCGCCGAGGGCCACATCCGCCATGCCTACGCCCAGTTGCTGCCCGACAAGCCGATCGCCGAGGCCACCGACGCGGTGGAATCCGCCGAGGCAGCGGTGGTGGCGCTACGACCCGGGGCCGCCATCCAGGACTCCGCCCACCACGGGCATTCCCATGGCCACTCCCCCGCGGCGCACACCGTGGTTGGCACGGATCCGGCCGATCCGGGTGCCGACGACGGCGCCGCACCGCGTCCGGCCGTGAAGGCACCGGCCAAGAAGGCCCGCGCAAAGGCGGTGGCCGCACGTCGCAGGCCCTCGCGCAGCCGGGGCGCCACCGATGTATCGGCGCAGCTGACCACGCCGAGCGCCGGCTGACGCCAGCCCCCGGGGAGCCGCCGGGGCCGTCCGTGGACCATGGCCCGGGCCGTACCGGGGCCATCCGTGGGCCGAGACGGTGTGCATGCCTCGAAGTGCAGGCACCGGCACGGTTAGACTGATCCCGTGTCATTTCACCTGTACGACGAATCCAGTGGCCAGGTCGTGCCCTTCGTTCCCCTGATCCCGGGGAAGGTCTCGATCTATCACTGTGGATTGACCGTGCAGAGCTCCCCGCATCTGGGGCACATGCGCAAGGAGGTCGTCTTCGACGTCCTGCGGCGCTGGTTCGACGCCAGCGGCTACCGGGTGCGCGTGGTGGCCAACATCACCGACATCAACGAGAAGATCTGGCAGAAGGCGGCCGAGGCCGGACTGGAATGGTTCGAGCTCGCCTACGCCGTGGAGCTCGAACTGCACCGCGCCTACGCGTCGCTGGGCTGCATCCCACCCAGCTACGAGCCCCGCGCCACCGGGCACATCACCGAGATGATCGAGCTGATCAACCGGCTGATCGAACGCGGACATGCCTATGCGGCCGACGATGGCTCGGGTGACGTCTACTTCGACGTGCGCAGCTGGCCCGAGTACGGCGAGCTGTCGCACCAGAAGATCGACGACATGGTGGCTGCCACCGACGCCGACCCGCGCGGCAAGCACGATCCGCGCGACTTCGCCCTGTGGAAGGGCTCCAAGCCCGACGAACCCGCCACCGCATCGTGGCCCAGCCCCTGGGGCAGGGGACGTCCCGGCTGGCACCTTGAGTGCTCGGCCATGAGCCTGAAGTACCTCGGCGAGGCCTTCGACATCCATGGTGGCGGCATCGACCTGCGCTTCCCCCACCACGAGAACGAACAGGCCCAGAGCCGCGCGGCCGGCTACGACTTCGCGCACTACTGGATGCACAACGCCTTCGTGACGATGGCCGGCGAGAAGATGAGCAAGTCATTGGGCAACGGGGCGACCGTTGCCGAGGTGACCAAGCACTATCCGGCCCGCGCGGTGCGCCTCTACCTGGCCCAACCCCACTACCGCTCGACCATCGAGTACTCCGACACCTCCCTGACCGAGGCGACCGCCCAGCTCGACCGCATCGATTCCTTCCTCAACCGGGCCCATGTGTCCGGCCAGGCGGCATTCGACACCGCCGACCTGCCCGATGCCTTCGTCGAGGCCATGGACAATGACCTCGGCACGCCCGCCGCCTTCGCGGTGCTCTACGACACCATCAAGGAAGGCAATCGCGCCTTCGACGCCAACGACCAGGGCGCGGCGACCAACTGCGTGGCGCAGGTGCGCGCCATGCTGCACGTGCTCGGGCTCGACCCCCATGAACCCCAGTGGGCCGATCAGGCCGGGGGCACCGACCTGGCCGTGACCGATGGATTGGTGAAACTGGTGCTCGATGAGCGACAGGCGGCCCGCGAACGCAAGGACTTCGCCGCCGCCGACCATATTCGTGACTCGCTGACCGAGCTGGGCATCCGACTCGAGGACGGCGCGAATGGCACGCGTTGGACGATCGCCTGATGGCCGGGCCGAAGAAGGGCACCGGCGGCAAGGGACGACGCAGGCTGACCGGTCGCGGACCCACGCCGAAGGCGGAGGACCGCACCTACCACAAGGCCTACCGCGCCAAGCAGGACCAGGGCCCGCGCAAGGGCACGCGTCCCTCACACGGGGCGAAGCCCTCGAGCACGGGGCGGGGTGCCGCACCCGACTGGGTGGTCGGCCGCAACCCGGTGCTGGAGGCACTGCAGGCGAACCTGCCGGTGCGACGCGCCTATGTCGCGGAGGGTTCCGAGCACGATGACCGGCTGCGCGAGATCTTCAAGTACGCCGCTGAGCACTCGCTGTCGCTGTTGCAGGTGCCGCGCCAGGAACTGGACAAGCTGACCGACGGCGCCGTGCACCAGGGCGTGGCACTGCAGCTTCCGCCCTATGAATATGCCGACATCGACGAGGTGGCCACCAAGGCCCTGGGTCGCGATGACAACCACGGGCTGTTGGTGGCCTGCGACGGCATCACCGACCCGCACAACCTGGGCGCGATCATCCGTTCGGCCGCGGCCTTCGGGGCCGACGGCGTGATCATCCCCGAGCGGCGCAGTGCGTCGCTGACGGCCAGCGCCTGGAAGGCGTCGGCCGGCGCGGCCGCTCGGCTGCGCGTGGCCAAGGTGACCAACCTCAACCGGGGGCTGGAACGGCTGGCGAAGGCCGGCTTCGTGGTCGCCGGCCTGGCCGGCGAGGCGGACACCGATATCGCCGGGATCCCGGGGGTCAATGGTCCCCTGGTGCTCGTGGTGGGCTCCGAGGGTGCCGGCCTGAGTCGCATGGTGCGGGAGCACTGCGATGTGCTCGTGTCGATTCCGATCACCAGCGAGGTGGAGAGCCTCAATGCCTCGGTGGCCACCGCCATCGCGCTGTACGAGGTGAGTCGGGCGCGCGGCTGAGGCCACGCGATTGCGTCGACGCGACGCCGGGCGATCCCCCGCTTATGCCGTGAGAAGACACCTCGCGGCGACCGTTCCACGATGACAGCAGAATTGCTGGTGGCGGTTGCATACTCGTCGTGGGATCCGCGGCATCCGCTCTGCCTGCCGGAAATCTTGCGGACATCGTCGTCCGTGGGCCCGGGTCCCGGTCATCGACGAAGGAGCCGACGATGAGCTCAGGTGAGCCCGATTCCACTGCGGTGGCACATGGCCAGAATGATCCTGCACCCACTGATCCCGCACCCACTGATCCCGCACATGGGGGCCATGCACACGTGGACAAGGCCGACGACGGCTACCACAAGGGGCTGAAGACCCGTCACATCCACATGATCGCCCTGGGTGGATCCATCGGCACCGGACTGTTCCTGGGCGCCGGCACCCGGCTGGCCAAGGGCGGCCCCTCCCTGGCGCTGTCCTATGCGATCTGCGGGGTCTTCGCGTTCATCATGGTGCGCGCGCTCGGCGAGCTGTCGGTGCGCCGTCCCTCATCGGGGGCCTTCGTGTCATACGCCCGCGAATTCATCGGCGAGAAGGGCGCCTACGCCACCGGCTGGCTGTTCTTCCTCAACTGGTCCACGGCCGTGATGGCCGACATCACCGCCGTCGCGCTGTACCTCCACTTCTGGGACTTCTCCGACCCGGTGCCGCAGTGGTTGCTGGCGCTCATCGCGCTGGCCCTGGTGTTCACGCTGAACATGTTCAGCGTGAAGTACTTCGGCGAGGCCGAGTTCTGGTTCGCCGCCATCAAGGTGGCGGCCATCGTGATCTTCATGCTGGTGGCCATCTGGGCCATCATCACCGGCCACGCGGTCGGGCCGGGACGGGCGGGCTTCGCGAACCTCACCGACAACGGCGGCTTCTTCCCGATGGGCCTCATGCCGATGATCTCCCTGTCGCTGGGCGTGATCTTCGCCTTCGGCGGCACCGAGATGGTCGGCGTCGCCGCCGGCGAGACGGCCGGCGCCGAGAAGGTGCTGCCCAAGGCGATCCACTCGATGATCCTGCGCATCTTCGTGTTCTACGTCGGCTCGGTGATCCTCATGACGCTGGTGCTGCCGTGGAGTGCCTATTCACAACATGAATCACCCTTCGTCACCTTCTTCGCGGCGATCGGCGTGCCGCACGCCGGCGACATCATGCAGGTGGTGGTGCTCACCGCGGCGCTGTCGTCGGTGAACGCCGGCCTGTATGCCACCGGCCGGGTGCTGCGGTCGATGGCGGTGGCCGGGGAGGCGCCCCGGTTCGCGGCCCGGATGAACAAGCACCATGTGCCCTATGGCGGCATCATGATCATTGCCGGGCTCGGCCTGATCGGCGTGCTCATCAACTATGTGTTCCCCTCGAATGCCTTCGAGATGGTCATGAACATGGCCGGTATCGGCATTGCCGGCACCTGGATCTCGATCCTCGTGTCGCACTGGATCTTCGTCCACAAGGCACGCAAGGGCGAGATGACCCGCCCGGAGTTCCGCCTGCGCGGCGCACCGGTGCTCAACGCGGTGACGATCATCTTCCTGGTCGGGGTGATCGTGGCCATGTGGTTCGATCCCACCGGAGGGCGTCCGACGCTGATGATCTTCGGGCTGGTGCTGATCGCCATGGTGGTCGGCTGGTTCATGGTGCGCAAGCGCATCAAGGGCGAACTGCTCGACTCGATCCTCGACACCTGAGACCCGATAGCACCCCAATCGCGGCATCGACCATCGGCGTCGCACACGGGGGCGGCCACGCCATCCCGAAGATCTTGCGGGCCACCGCGGGCCGGGGACCCCTGCCTGCGGCGAGCATGGGCCCACACACCAACATTTCGTGTCGCGAGGGCGATCACCATGATTTCTCCTGCGCCAACCCGATGATGCGCGTGAATGTGGGCCGGAGCATACTCATGTATGAGATTTTCGCGGAAGCAGCTTTCGACCCCGTCCCGGTGACCGTCACACGGTCCCGAGCCCGGCCGAACCACAGAATCGGTGACAAGGAGTTCGACGATGAGTTCATCCGAGCCCGTCAAGGCACGACCCGCAGCCCCCATGGTCGACAAGGCCGATGCCGGCTACCAGAAGGGCCTGAAGACCCGGCACATCCGGATGATTGCCATCGGCGGGTCAATCGGCACGGGTCTGTTCCTGGGCGCCGGCGGACGACTGGCCAAGGGCGGCCCGGCCCTGGCCATCTCGTATGCCATCTGTGGCATCTTCGCCTTCATCATGGTGCGGGCACTCGGTGAGCTGTCGGTGCACCGACCCTCATCGGGGGCCTTCGTGTCGTATGCCCGTGAGTTCATGGGCGAGAAGGGTGCCTACACCACCGGTTGGCTGTTCTTCCTGGACTGGTCGACCACCGTGATGGCCGACATCACCGCCGTGGCGCTCTACCTGCACTACTGGCGCTTCTTCGAGCCCATCCCCCAGTGGCTACTGGCGATGATCGCGCTGGCCGTGGTGTTCGCGCTGAACATGTTCAGCGTGAAGTACTTCGGCGAGGCCGAATTCTGGTTCGCCGCCATCAAGGTGGCCGCCATCGTCGCCTTCATGGCGGTGGCCATCTGGGCCATCATCACCGGCCACGCCGTGGCCAATGAGCACGCCGGATTCGCCAACCTGACCAACCACGGCGGCTTCTTCCCTATGGGCGTGGCGCCGATGCTCACCCTGTCGCTGGGCGTGATCTTCGCCTTCGGCGGCACCGAGATGGTCGGCGTCGCCGCCGGCGAGGCCAAGGATGCGGTGAAGATCCTGCCCAAGGCCGTCAACTCGATGATCGTGCGCATCTTCGTGTTCTACGTCGGCTCGGTCGTGCTGATGACGCTGGTGCTGCCCTGGAGTTCCTACTCGGCCAACGAGTCGCCCTTCGTCACCTTCTTCTCGGGCATCGGCGTGCCGCATGCCGGCGACATCATGCAGATCGTCGTGCTCACCGCCGCCCTGTCGTCGCTGAACGCCGGCCTGTACGCCACCGGACGCACGCTGCGCTCGATGGCGGTGGCCGGCGAGGCACCGAAGTTCGCGTCGAGGCTCAACAAGAGCCATGTGCCCTATGGCGGCATCATCATCACCGCCGGGCTCGGCCTGATCGGCGTGCTCATCAACTACGTCTACCCGACCAACGCCTTCGAGATCGTGATGAACCTGGCCGGCATCGGCATCGCCGGCACCTGGATCTCGATCCTCGTGTCGCACCTGATCTTCACCCGTCGGGCGGCCAAGGGCCTCATCGAGCGCCCCAGCTACCAGCTGCGCGGCGCTCCCTACACCAACATCGTGGCCATCCTGTTCTTCGTCGCCGTCATCGGATCCATGTGGTTCGATCCCGACGTGGGCCGCAAGACGATCCTGATGTTCGGTGGCGTGGTCGTGCTGATGGTGGCCGGCTGGTTCGCGGTGCGCAAGCGCATCCACGCCGAGTTGATGGATACGATCCTTGATGACGACGGCGTTGCCGCCCCCGGCACGGACGGCAACGCTGCTGGCACCAGCTGAGAGGCACACCATGAGAGTGCACATCCTGTACACCGGCGGGACGCTGGGGATGGTCAGCACCGAGCACGGCCTGGCGCCGGGCGCCGACCTCGAGAGCTGGCTGGACCGGCTGCTCACCGACACCGACCTGGCCGACACCATCACCATGACGAGCTTCGACCACCTCATCGACTCGTCCAATGCCACACCGGATGACTGGGCGCTGATGGTCTCGCAGCTGTGGGCCGCCCGTGACCGGGCCGACGCCTTCATCGTGCTGCACGGCACCGACACCATGGCCTATGCCGCCTCGGCGCTCAGCTTCGCGCTCACCGGCTTCGGCAAGCCGGTGGTGCTCACCGGCGCCCAGTACCCGCTCGGCGTCGTCGGCTCGGACGCGGCACCCAATGTGACCGGCGCGCTGCGGGCCGCGGTGTCGGGGCGCTTCGAGGGAGTGGCGCTGTTCTTCGGCCACAAGCTGCTCAGCGGCAACCGCGCCACCAAGACATCGTCGTGGGCCTTCCAGGGCTTCGACTCCCCCAGCGTGCCCGAGCTGGCGCGCACCGGGGCACCCTGGCAATGGATCCCGCAGCTGCCGGCCGGCAGCGGATGGGACGATCCGCAGCCCTATGCCCGCCACGATGTGCCGGTGGTCGACCTGGCCCCCGGCATCACTGCCGCGCGCCTGGCAGCTGCCCTCGACCCCGCACCCGAGGCGGTGATCCTGCGTGCCTTCGGCGTCGGCAACATGCCCAGCGAGGAGCCGGGCCTGGCCCAGGTGCTGGATGCAACCGTGGCCTCCGGGGTGCCGCTGGTGGTCACCTCGCAGTGCTACCAGGCCGACGTGCTGTTGGGGCACTACGACGCCGGCTACGCGCTGTTGCAGGCCGGCGCGGTGGGATCGGGCGATATGACGCTGGAGGCCACCTACGCCAAGCTGATCTTCCTGCTCAGCCAACAGCTGGCCCCCGCCGAGGTCTCCCGCTTCATGTCGACCAATATCGCCGGGGAACTGACCGAACCACAGGCCTGAGCCGGTTCGTGGCCGGCCCGGCGCCACCGGAGCCCGGGGGTCGCCCCCGGCGGCAGGAACATGGTGATCGGCGCGGACGGCCCGGCACCGGCCGCCGCGCGACTCACGGTAGATTTGGCCCCATCCGGGCAATTTCGCGCGAAAGGGCCCGGAACGCTTCGACCACCGTCACTCGCAGCCAGCCACTGGCGCAACGCCCACCGGCACTAGGAGTCATTCGTGTCCGATATTGATCTCAACGAGCAAGCCACCATCGCCTACCGCGCGATGCTGAATGTCATCGGTGCGACCGAACCCACCGTGGCCCAGGCGATTCGCCAGGAGCTCGCCGACCAGCGCACTTCGCTGAAGCTCATCGCCTCGGAGAACTATGCGTCGCTCGCCACGCTGCTGTCGATGGGCAACTGGTTCTCGGACAAGTACGCCGAGGGCACCATCGGCCACCGCTTCTATGCCGGCTGCCAGAACGTCGACACCGTGGAGGCCGAGGCCGCCAGGAACGCCGAGGAACTGTTCGGCGCCGATCACGCCTATGTGCAGCCGCACTCGGGCATCGACGCGAACCTGGTGGCCTACTGGACGATCCTGACCCATCGGGTCGAGACCCCCGATCTGGAGGCCAAGGGCGTCCGCTCGGTCAACGACCTGTCGGAGGACGACTGGGAGACCCTGCGCCACCAGTTCGGTGACCAGCGCATGATGGGCATGAGCCTGGACGCCGGCGGACACCTCACCCATGGCTTCCGCCCCAACATCTCCGGACGCATGTTCCACCAGCACAGCTACGGCACCGATCCGACCACGGGACTCATCGACTATGACGTGATGCGTGCCCAGGTGCGCGAGTTCAAGCCACTGATCCTGGTGGGCGGCTACTCCGCCTACCCGCGCCGGGTGAACTTCGCGAAGATGCGCGAGATCGCCAACGAGGTTGGCGCCACCCTCATGGTGGACATGGCGCATTTCGCCGGGCTGGTGGCCGGCAAGCTGTTCACCGGCGACGAGGACCCGGTGGCACATGCCCAGGTGGTGACCACCACCACCCACAAGTCGCTGCGCGGGCCGCGCGGTGGCATGGTGCTCGTGGAGCATGAGTTCGCCGACGATGTCGACCGTGGCTGCCCGATGGTGCTGGGTGGCCCGCTCGCCAACATGATGGCCGCCAAGGCGGTGGCCCTGGCCGAGGCCAAGCAGCCCTCGTTCCGCGAGTACGCACGCAATGTGGCGGGAAATGCCAAGACCCTGGCAGAGGGCCTCATGAAGCGTGGTGCCACGCTAGTGACCGGTGGCACCGACAACCACATCGTGTTGCTGGACGTTGGCTCGAGCTTCGGACTCACCGGGCGCCAGGCCGAGTCGGCGCTCATCGAGGCGGGCATCGTGACCAACCGCAACTCGATCCCGGCCGACCCCAATGGTTCCTGGTACACCTCGGGCATCCGACTGGGCACCCCGGCGCTGACCAGCCGTGGCTTCGGCACCGACGAGTTCGACCGCGTCGCCTCGCTGATCTGCGAGGTGCTGTCGGGCACGAGCGTCGCCACCACCACGAAGGGCACCCCGTCGAAGGCCAAGTACACGATCACCGACGGTCTGGCCGCCCGCGTGCATGCCGAGACCGAAGAACTGCTGGACGCCAACCCGCTCTACCCGGGACTCGACCTGTGAGGCGCTGACCCGCGAGCCATGGCCATGAGGGCCCGTACACCTGCCACGGCAGGATGTGCGGGCCCTCATGGGTGTCTGGGTCCCGCGGACGCGCGTAGTGGTGTCGTGCGGGTGCGGCGAAGGCGTCCGGTGCCGGCATGATGGCCCACGGGCAGGGCCGACCCGGGCGCCCCGGGGATGCCGCGAGCGGCAGCCTGCAGGGGCTCAGCCGGCGGCGGTGATCAGAGCAGTCGCCACGGCGGCGACACCCTCGCCACGGCCGGTGAACCCGAGTCCGTCGGTGGTGGTGGCGCTGACCCCCACCGGCGCACCCAGCGCCTGCGAGAGCACGGCGGCTGCCTCCTCGCGACGCGAGGCCATCCGGGGACGCTGGCCGATCACCTGCACGGCGGCATTGGCCGGCGCCCAGCCCGCCGCGCGGAGGCGCCGGGCGGTCTCGACGACGAAGGCAACACCGCTCGCACCAGCCCACTGGGGGTCGGCCGTGCCGAAGTTGGAACCCATGTCCCCCAGTCCCGCAGCGGACAACAGGGCGTCGCACAGCGCATGCGCCGCCACGTCACCGTCGGAGTGTCCGCTGAGGCCGGCCGGCTCATCGGGGAAGAACAGGCCTGCACAGTGCATGGGCACGCCGGCCACCAGGGCATGCACATCGGTTCCGATGCCGGTGCGGATCGACGTCGCGCCGGGAGGCATCGGGCTCACGCCAGGCCCGCCTGCAGCAGCGCTTCGGCGAACAGGAAGTCATGGGGACGGGTGATTTTCATCGACAACACCGAACCCTCGACCAGGGCCACCTCGGAGCCCTGCGCCTCGCACACCGAGGCATCATCGGTGAACAGCGTGTCGGCCGGTAGGTGGTCGTAGGCATCGATGAGGGTGGCCCCGTCGAAGCCCTGGGGCGTCTGCACGGCGCGCAGCCCGGAGCGGTCGACCACACGGCTGCCATGGGGTTCCACGGCCCTGACCGAGTCGATCAGCGAGATCACCGGGATGACGGTGGACGAACCACCGCGCACCGCCGCGATCACGCGGGAGACCACCTCGGCGGGCACCAGCGGACGCGCCGCGTCATGCACCAGGATCACCGGCGGCACCCCCTCGAGCACACGCAGGCCATTGCGCACCGAGTCGGTGCGCGTGGCACCGCCATCGGTAAAGGTGATGGGTACGTCGATTCCGGCCAGGGTGGCACGCATCTGCTCGCGGAACTCAGGGCGGGAGACGACCACGACGCGGTCCACTCCCCCGGCGACGAGCCGATCGATGCTGTGGCGCAACAGGGGCACCCCGGACAGCTTGCGCAATGCCTTGGGGCCATGGCCGCCGGCGCTGGAATTGCCAAGACGAACGCCGGAGCCAGCAGCCACCACGATGGCGACCACCGGCTCCGGCGTGTCATGTTCTGTCACTCGACGGTTCGAGGGCAGGGCCCCACCGTCGGACATACGGGATTCTTCGGACATGTCAATGTTCGTGCGGTCCGGGCGTCGATCACGAGCCGATCGTGCCGCGCGCACCGGCGCGGATCAGGAAGCGAGCACCTCGTCGAGCATGACCTCGGCGCGCTCTTCCTCGACCTTCTCAGCAAGCGCGAGCTCACTGACCAGGATCTGACGGGCCTTGGCCAGCATGCGCTTCTCGCCGGCCGACAGGCCCCGCTCCTTCTCGCGGCGCCACAGGTCGCGGACGACCTCGGAGACCTTCATGACATCACCGGAGTGAAGCTTCTCAAGATTGGCCTTGTAGCGACGCGACCAGTTCGTCGGCTCTTCCGTATGGGGCGCACGCAGCACGCTGAAGACCTTCTCGAGGCCCTCCTCGTCGACCACGTCACGCACACCGACCAGGTCGAGGTTGCATGCAGGCACCCTCACCACCAGGTCAGTCTGACCGAGGATTCTCAGCACAAGGTAAAGCGTGTCCTCACCCTTGATCTTGCGGGTCTCGGTGTCCTCGATGACGGCCGCGCCATGGTTGGGGTAGACGACGGTCTCGCCGACAGTGAAAGTCATATATGCACCTCTCCTCCTTCTTATTCTACCACAGGCATTGCAAGGAAAGGCCATTGCCCCGGGATTTCGCCCGTCGCGAATCATCCGAAAGGCGTCGGACAATTCATGTTGTCATTTCAGAAAACTGAAGGGGAGTTCAGTTAGCCCATGAATTTGTAACCGAGTCCGCGCACCGTCACCAATGCGGCTCATCCCAATCGGGGGTGTAGGAGTTGGGGTCTGAAGCCGCCGGTCTCGAGCAGGCTTCGGGCGATGTAGTTGGTCAGGTTGCGGAACCCGAGTGCGGAGCCGCGCAGGTGTTCGAGCCGTCCGTTGAGCGCCTCGGTCGGCCCGTTGCTGGTGCCGGGTCGTTCGAAGTAGGCGAGCACGTCAGCGGCTCGCTTCTTCAGGGTCCGGCCCAGGGTGGTGAGCTCGGTGAGCACCTTGGGGACGCCGGCGCTGAGGTCGGTGATCAGCTTCTCCATGAGCTCGCGGCCACGTTGCCGGTCCTCGTGGCGATAGGCGGCGATCATGCGCTGGTAGACACCCCAGGTCGCCTCGACCTCGACGTGAGCGTCATCAACGAACAGCGCGCGTAGCCTGTCGCTCTGCTTGTCGGTGAGCAGGTCCGCGCCGGTGTGCAGCGTGCGCCGCGACTTGTAGAGCGGGTCGTCCCTGAACCCACGGTGCCCGTGGATCGCGAGTTGGACCCGGCGCCGGCACCTGTCGAGGGCGTCACCGGCCAGGCGCACGACGTGGAAGGGATCCATCACCGTGACCGCGTCCGGGATCTCCTCTGCAGCGGCGGTCTTGAACCCGGTGAAGCCGTCCATCGCGACCACCTCGACCGCGTCACGGAAGGCGTCGTCGCGGTCGGCGAGCCAGGTCTTGAACGCCGCCTTCGACCGGCCCTCGACCATGTCCAGCAGCCTTGCTGGGCCGGCGCCATCGCGGACCGGGGTGAGGTCGATGATCACGGTGACGTACTTGTCGCCACGCCTGGTGTGGCGCCAGACGTGCTCATCGACGCCAATGACCTTCACGCCCTCAAACCGCGTGGGGTCGTTGATCAGCAGCCGCTTGCCTTCAGCCAGGACCGCGTTGTTGGCGGTGTCCCACGCGACCCCGAGTCCCTCGGCGACACGGGCGACGGTGAGGTGTGCGACCACGATCCCTTCCAGCGCCCACCGCAGCCCGGTGCGCGAGAGCTTCGCGCGTGGCTCCGCCGCGGCGCTGGTGTCTTGGCGCCACACGTGTCCGCAGTCGGCACAGCGGTAGCGGCGCACTACAACTTCCAGCACGGTCGGTCGCCAGCCCAGCGGCTCGTGGGCCAACCGCCGGATCACGGTGTCACGAGCAGCGCCTTCGCTGCCGCACCGTCGGCACCACTGATCTGGTTCCACCACGCGGCACGCGAGGACCGCACGATCCGGTTCAAGTCGTTGTCCGGTCACGCTCAGACCGAGGCCGTCGAGTCGAGCGAAGGCGGTCAGGTCAGGGCGGCCGAAGCCGGCCGGCGGGGTAGCGTCGGACACGTCGAGGTCTTTCGGATGGATGGCGTAGGAACCTCCATCGTCGGGAGACCTCGACGTCTATCTGCGGACCGACGCGCCCGGCCGACCTACACCCTCATCTGAGAAGACCCACCAATGCCGTCGGATGTGACGGATCGAGCTCGATCTTGGCGCGCAGGCGCTTGACGTGCACATCAAGGGTCTTCGTATCCCCCACGTAATCAGATCCCCAGACCCGATCAATCAGTTGCTCCCGCGACATGACACGGCCGGAATTGCGCAACAGCAGCTCGAGCAGCTCGAATTCCTTCAGGGCCAGGCGCACCGGCTCGTCACGCACGGCCACCTCGTGGCGCTCCACGTCCATGCGCACATCGCCACTCTCGAGCACATCGGGCACCAGTTCCTCGGCACGCCCGCGGCGCAGCACGGCGCGGATGCGGGCCACCAGCTCACGCTGGCTGAACGGCTTGGTCACATAGTCGTCGGCGCCCAGCTCGAGGCCCACCACCTTGTCAACCTCGGAATCGCGGGCGGTCACCATGATCACCGGCACATCGCTGCGCTGCCGCAGCGCCTTGCACACCTCAATACCGGGTAACCCCGGCATCATGAGGTCAAGAAGCACCAGGTCGGCCCCATTGCGATCGAATTCGGCCAGGCCCTGCTCGCCGTCCGGCGCCGCCGCGACGGCGAACCCCTCCCGGTCAAGCATGAACGACATGGCGTCCCGATAGGACTCCTCGTCCTCAATGATCAGAATGCGACTCACAGTGCCTATTCTCCTCGCTCGCGACCGGCGGCGGATTGATCCTGGGGAACCGGGTCCGCCACCGGCCCGAGGTCCTCGGGCAGGCGGACGGTGAAAGTGGATCCCTGGCCCGGACGGCTCCACAGGCTGATCGAGCCACCATGGGCCGCCACGACGTGCTTCACAATCGACAGCCCCAGCCCGGTGCCACCATCGGCCCGGCTGCGCGCATAATCCACCCGATAGAAGCGCTCAAAGATCCGCTCCTGTTCCTCGGGGGCAATTCCGATTCCATTGTCGGTGACGGCGATCTCAACCCAGTGGTCGTCGGCCTGGGCGACGCGCCGCACCGTCACCGCGACGCGCGCACCACGATCGGAATAGGAGATCGCATTCGCCACCAGATTGGTGATGGCATTGGTCAGCTGGTCGAGGTCGCCGATCACCGTGAGCCCCTTGTCCCCGGTGACCGAGAACGAGACCTCATGGCCCACCAGCGCATCGTGGGTGCGGGAGGCCGCCTGGGCGACCACCTCATCCACCGACACCACATGGGCGCCCAGCAGCGGATCATCGGACTGCAGGCGCGACAGCTCGATGATCTGGCCCACCAGTTCGCCCAGACGCTTGCTCTCCACGCCCATCCGCCCCGCAAAGTGGCGCACCGCCTCGGGATCGTCGGCGGCCGCCTGCAGGGTCTCGGCCAGCACCTGCATCGCACCCACCGGCGTCTTGAGCTCGTGGCTCACATTGGCCACCAGGTCACGCTTGGATTCATCGGCGCGAAGCACGGCACTGTGGTCCTCGACGATCGCCAGCACGGCGTCGCGTTCCATGGGATGCACCCGGGCGGTGAGGATGCGTGCCGGACCGGCCAGGTCGGAGCCCAGTCGCACGTCATGCACCGACGCCTTGCCGCTCTCACGGGCCCGACGCACCTGGTCGAGCACCTGGTGGATGCCGATGCGCCCCCCACGCACCAGGCCGAGGGTGCGGGCCGGCTCGTTGGCACAGACCACCTCGTCATGGGGCCCCACCACCACCGCGGGGGGACGCAGGGCGTCAACGACGACGGCCACCTCGGGATCGACCACCGGCGGGCGTTCATGCATGCGCCGGCGCGCATTGAGGCCCCAGCTGATGACCGCGGCGAGGCCGGCACCGAGGAGTGCACCCAGCACAAGGCTGAGCAACACGGCGGGGACAAGGCTCACGGGGCCGATTGTAGGGGAGCTGCCGGCCGTCGCCGACCGCCCACGGGGTCGGTGCCGCACCGCCGCGCCTGCGCCGGGCGGCGGGGGCCCCATGTCGTTCACCAGTTGTTCACATGGGCGTCACGCATCCATGACCACCGCGACGCGCAGGCCCGTTAGCATCCTTGTCGAGGACTGTGCTGATCACCAGCCGCCGCGGTGGGTGACCGGCAGCGGTTCGATCAGTCACGGGACACCAGCGCCCCGGCGGGGCAACGAACCACGGGACGCGGAGCGCCCCAGCAGGGAGAACGAATGCGCGAGTACTACCACTCAGAGCTGGACGAGGTGGTCCACCAACTGGTCACGATGTCGGATTCGGTGCAGATTGCCGTGCGTGACGCCACCACCGCCCTGCTCGACGCGAATGTGTCGGTGGCCGAGCGGGTGATCGCCGGCGACCTGCGCATCGACGCGATGCACGACGAGCTGGAGCAGCGCTGCTTCACGCTGCTGGCGCGCCAGGCGCCGGTGGCGGGCGAACTGCGCACCATCGTGGCCGCCACGCAGGTGGTGGCCGACATCGGACGCACCGGGGACCTGGCCAAGCACATCGCCGAGATCGCCCGCATGCGCTACCCCGACCATGCCGTACCCGAGCCGCTCGTGGACAGCTTCCGCAGGATGTCGGACGTCGCCCAGGAGATGGTGGGCAAGGCCGGACGCACCCTGCTCGACCGCAACCTGGAGGAGGCCCACGAACTCGTCGACGATGACGACGAGATGGACAACCTGCGCAGCTCCCAGTTCCGCCAGATCGTCTCGGAGGAGTGGAGCCACGGCGTCGACAAGGCCGTGGAGAAGGCCGTGGATGCCGCGCTGCTGGGGCGCTACTACGAGCGGATCGCCGACCACGCGGTGGCGATGGGCCGGCGGATCATCTACATCATCACCGGCGAGGCGCCCGAGGGCGACGACTGGCCGACCACCTGAGCCAACCTGCCTGGCGCCGGGACGACACCGTTTGCGACGACGCCTTTTGGGCCGGCGCACGGGAAGAACCACCCGGCTCGACCCACACAGCACGACCCATACAGCAGGAACGAGGGGGCCGCGCACCATCTGGTGCGCGGCCCCCTCGGGTCTTCAGCCGGCGATCCGGGTCACCCGGACCCCGGCCCGGAAGGCCTGGCTACTTCTTGCCCTGGCTGGCGACGGCCTTCTGTCCGGCGGCTGCCGCCTCCGGGTCAAGATAGCGGCCACCGGGCACCAGCGGCTTCATGTCATCGTCGAGCTCGTAGAACAGCGGAATGCCGGTCGGGATGTTGAGGCCCGAGATGGTCTGGTCATCGATGTTGTCGAGGTGCTTGACCAGCGCACGCAGCGAATTGCCGTGGGCGGCCACCAGCACCGTCTTGCCGGCCTTCAGGTCGGGCACGATCGACGACTCCCAGTAGGGAAGCATGCGCTCGACGACGCCCTTGAGGCACTCATGCAGCGGACGCTCGTCAGCCGGGATGTCGGCGTAGCGCGGGTCGTTGAACTGGCTGAACTTGCTGTCGGGCTCGATGGCCGGCGGCGGCACGTCGTAGCTGCGACGCCAGGCCATGAACTGCTCCTCGCCGTACTGGTCGCGGATCTCGGACTTGTTGAGGCCCTGCAGGGCGCCGTAGTGGCGCTCGTTGAGGCGCCAGCTGCGCTTCACCGGAATCCAGAGGCGATCGGCCTTGTCAAGGGCCAGGTACGAGGTGTGGATGGCGCGGCGCAACAGCGAGGTGTGCACGATGTCGGGCAGCAGTCCCTCCTGGGCCAGCAGCTCGCCACCATGGGATGCCTCCCGCACGCCCTTCTCGTTGAGGTCGACGTCGACCCAGCCGGTGAACAGGTTTTTCGCGTTCCATTCGCTCTCGCCATGGCGGAGCAGGATCAACTTCGAGGTCATGTGCACGATTCTATAGAACCGTCCCTCGGACGCACGGCCCCATCGTGACGCAGAAGTGACTAGCCTGAGGAAATAGATAAGGACCGATCCGGTCCCAAACTCGCCAGTGGTGGGCCGGGAACGGATCGGACGTCACGCTGACGGGGCCCGCCCATAGGGCATCATGAGCCCCACAGTGCCACGCTGCTGGGGGCCTGCACCGTCCCGGCCGAAGGGGGCCCTTCCGGGGTCCCTTGACCGGCCGGATGGGGGTGCCCCCGGGGAAGGCGTGGCGACAATCGGCACGTGAAGGCTTGAACAAGAAGACCTGAAGAAGAAGGGTGCACACCGATGTCCCAGGGGGACACGACCACCGCAGGTGCCAGGGTTCCGGGCGCGCATGACGCCGCCGTGGGACGCCCACGCGATCCCCTGGTCGAGCCGCGGGCCCTGTCGGCTGCCCTCGATGTCTACGGGCGCCATGGCTGGTCGGGCTTCACGATGGGTCGGGTGACCGCCCTGTCGCGCGTCGGCAAGTCGTCGATCTACCGGCGCTGGCCCGGCCGCGAGGAGCTCCTGGCGGCAGCCTTCGACCGCGTGGCGGTGTTGTTCGAGCTCGATGACCGCCAGCTGCGTCGCCTGCCGTTCGTGGAGCGCCTGCTCACCATGACCCAGCACCGCCTCTACACCTATTCCACGCCCACCGGGCCGGCCATCATCCGCCTGCAGGTGGAACACCACGCCGAGCCCGACACCGTCGGCAAGATCTGGAACCGCACCATCCCGCAGTCGCTGGTGGGCCTGCAACGCCTGCTTGCCGAGGGACGCGAACGCCAGCTGCTGCGTCCCGAGGCATCGCCGAAGTACCTCGCCGACGCGCTGGAGGGCAGCATGGTGATGCACGCGCTGGGGGTGCACTCCCCCACCGACGCCTCCGGGTCGAACCTTGAGGCCCAGGCCTATGCGATCGTCAGCCAGGTGCTGGGCCTGTGGCTCACCCAGGACGGCTCGCAGCTGCGTCCCGAGATGGTGCCGATCGCGCCGTTGATCGACACGCGCCGCGCCCCGTTACCCGAGGAATGATCCGGTGGCGCCGCCTGCCCGTGACGCCTTCGCACTGGGGACGTCCGGTCGACCCATGACACCCGGCCCACTCGTGACACGATGGGTGACATGACAGAAACACTCGGGACAGCAGTGGTCACTGGCGCGTCCAGTGGCATCGGAGCGGCCACCGCACGCCGCCTGGCGATGGACGGCTTCCTCGTCTATTGCGTGGCGCGGCGCACCGACCGCATCAACGCATTGGCCGAGGAGATCGGCGGTGTCGCCATCACCTGTGACGTCACCGACCAGGCTCAGGTGGACGCCATGGCAGCCCAGCTGCCGGCGCAGCTGGATGTGCTCTTCAACGACGCCGGCGGAGCCTTCGGCCAGGAGAACGTGGAGGACGCCAACCTCGACGAGTGGAACAAGATGTACCAGCTCAACGTGTTGGGCACCGCCCGGGTGACCAAGGCCCTGCTCCCCCGGATCGAGGCCGGCCAGGGAACCCTGGTGTTCCTCACCTCCACCGCCGCCGAGTACCCCTATGTGGGCGGGGCGGGCTACTGCGGGGCCAAGGCCGCCGAACGCAATATCGCCGGTGCGATGCGCCTGGAGCTGGGCGGACGACCCATCCGCGTGCTGGAGATCTCACCGGGCATGGTGAAGACCGACGAGTTCAGCCTCACCCGCTTCGCCGGTGACAAGGCCGAGGCCGACGCGGTCTACGCCGGCGTCGCCGAACCCCTAGTGGCCGAGGACATCGCCGACTGCGTGGCCTGGGCCGTCACCCGCCCGGCACACGTGAACATTGATCGCATGGTGGTGCGTCCGCGTGCCCAGGTGAGCAATTACAAGGTCTACCGCCACTGACACCCGCGAGGCGCTCTGCCTGCCGGGGCGGGTGCGTCCCGGTGACGAGCGAGCGGACATGGACAAGCAGGTGGCCCGGAACCTCATGGTTCCGGGCCACCTGCTTGTTGTGATGCGTGCTTGTTGTGCGTCAGCCGATCTTGATGAGACCCTGACCGCCCTGCACGGCGTCACGCTCCTTGACAAGGACCTTCTCGACCTTGCCGTCGGTGGGAGCGTTGATCTCGGTCTCCATCTTCATGGCCTCGAGAACGAGCACGGTCTGACCAGCCTTGACCGTGTCACCCTCCTTCACGAGGATCTTGGAGACGGTGCCGGCCAGCGGAGCGGGAATCTCGCCCTCTCCGGCCTTACCGGCGCCTGCGCCACCTGCTGCGCGCGGTGCCGGCGCGCCGCCGGTGCCGCCGCCGAACAGGATGGTGCCCATCGGGTTTTCGTGTGACTTGTCGACGTCAACGTCAACGTCATACGCAGTGCCGTTGACTGTTACCTTCAGTTTCATGTGAGTTACTCCCGGATCAACGAATGGAATGGTTCTGCAGAGCCCGACGACCCTCGCGGACCCAGTTCGGGCTCGGGGCGAAATGGACGACCTCAGCCGATCCATCGTTGCCGAGATAGGCCGCAACGGCGGCCGAAATGGCCGTCAGTACGTCCTCGGTGACACCCTGGGTATCGCTCTGGAGTGAACCCAACTCAGACTCCAATGACGCGACGCGCTTGTTGAGCGTGGCGATCATCAGGTCCTTCTCTTCCTCATCAGCCATAATTTCTCTCCTCGCTCAGCAGGGGAAGTTTCCATGCTTCTTCGCCGGGCGGGTCTGACGCTTGGTGGCGTAGATCTCCAGGGCGGAAGCAATCTTTCGACGGGTATCAGCCGGGTCAATCACGTCGTCGACCTGACCGCGGGCGGCGGCCACGTACGGCGTGTTGAACGCGTTCTGGTACTCCTCGATCTTCTCGGCGCGCATGGCGTCGGGATCGTCGGCAGCCTTGATCTCCTTGCGGAAGATCACATTTGCCGCACCCTCGGCGCCCATCACCGCAATCTCGGCGCTGGGCCAGGCGTACACGGCGTCGGCACCAAGGTCACGGTTGCACATGGCCAGGTAGGAGCCGCCGTAGGCCTTGCGGAGCACCACGGTGATCTTCGGCACGGTGGCCTCGGAATAGGCGTACAGCATCTTCGCGCCATGGCGAATGATGCCGCCGTACTCCTGCTGCACGCCGGGCAGGAAGCCCGGCACGTCGACCAGCTGCACCAGCGGGATGTTGAACGAATCGCAGAAATTCACGAATTCGGCGGCCTTGTCAGAGGCGTTGATGTCGAGGCAACCCGACATCACCGACGGCTGATTGGCCACGATGCCCACCGAACGACCATTGACCCGGGCGAAGGCGGTCACGAGGTTGGTGGCATAGCCGGCCTTGACCTCGAGGTAGTCACCCCAGTCGACGATCTTGGCAATGACATCGCGCACGTCATAGCCCTTCTTGCCGTCAATCGGAACGATGTCGCGCAGCTCGGTATTGGGGCTGACGTCATTGTTCGGGTTGACGAAGGAGGCTTCCTCAGTGTTGTTCTGCGGAAGGAAGCTCAGCAGCTTCTTGGCAATGAGCTCCGCGGCGTCGTCGTCCTCGGCCACGAAGTGGATATTGCCCGAGATGGCCATATGGGCCTCAGCGCCACCGAGTTCGTCAGCGGTGACATCCTCGCCGGTGACCGACTTGATGACCTGGGGGCCCGTGATGAACATATGGGCCTTCTTGGTCATGATGATGAAGTCAGTCAGTGCCGGCGAATACGAGGCGCCACCGGCACAGGGGCCGGCAATGATGGCGATCTGCGGCACGACGCCCGACAGCTTCACGTTGGCGAAGAACATCTTGCCGTAACCGCTCAGCGAGTCGATGCCCTCCTGGATCCGGGCGCCGCCCGAATCGTAGAAGAACAGGAAGGGCGTGCCGGTGAGCAGCGCCTGTTCCATCGTCTCGACGACCTTCGTGGACTGCGTCTCGCCAGCCGAACCACCCATGACCGTGAAGTCCTGGGACGCGGCGTGCACGGGACGACCAAGGATGGTGCCACGGCCGGTGACCACGCCATCTGCCGGGACGACGGCCTTGTCCATGCCGAACAACGTGGTGCGGTGCTTGCGGAAAGCGCCGACCTCGTCGAACGAATGGGGATCGAGCAGGTTGTTCAGGCGCTCACGAGCGGTCTGCTTACCCTGGGAATGTTGCTTCTCGACGCGACGTTCGCCGCCACCGGCTTCGATCACCTGGCGCTGCTCTGCGAGCTGCTCCACGCGACCTTCCATGGTGCTGGCGAGCTTCAAATTGTTGTTTTCAGCCATGATTGGCAATCATCCTCACGCCTGCTGAACGGTGACTTCGCGGACGGTTCCGCCCACGTTCACGTTGTAGGTGACGGGACCGGCCACGGCGAGCGACTTCTCGTCGCCCTCGGCCTCGGCCTTCAGCTGGGCATCGGTGAGAGCCACGCTGTGCGGGCCCTCGGCGCGATGCTCGAAGAAGACCGGAGCGACCTGCGGGAACAGTGCATAGGTGAGCACGTCCTCGTCGGTGCCGTTGAAGCCCTTGAGCGTCGCGGCCTCCTTGGACTGCTTCTCCCACTCGGGGGGCAGCAGATCGGCCGGGCGCTGGGTGATCGGCTTCTTGCCGGACTGCTCCTCGGCCAACTTGACCACCTTCGGATCGCGATCGGCCGGGCTGGCGCCGTAGTAGCCGAGCATGATGTCGGCGAACTCGCCGGTCATCCTCTTGTACTCGCCCATCATCACGTTGAACACGGCCTGCGTGCCGACGATCTGGCTGGACGGGGTGACCAGGGGCGGGAAGCCGGCGGCCTTGCGGACGCGCGGAACCTCGGCCATGACCTCGTCCATCTTGTCCTCGGCGCCCTGGGCGCGCAGCTGCGACTCCATGTTGGAGAGCATGCCGCCGGGGATCTGCGACTTGAAGATCGAGGTGTCGACAAGCGTCTTCGACTCGAACTTCTTGTACTTCGGGCGGATGGCCTTGAAGTGATCGCGGATCTTGTGCAGGCGATCGTAGTCAAGGTTGGTGGTGTACCCGGTGCCCTCGAGCATCTCGGCGACCGACTCGGTGGGGTTGTGGCCCGGGCCGAGCGACATGGACGAGATGGCGGTGTCGACGACGTCGACGCCGGCCTCGATGGCCTTCATGAGGGAGACCTCGGTGACACCCGTGGTGGAGTGGCAGTGCAGGTTGATCTGCGTCTTCTGGCCGTAGGTGTCCTTGATGGCCTTGATGATGTCGTAGGCCGGCTGCGGCTTGAGCAGGGCGGCCATGTCCTTCAGGGCGATGGAATCAGCACCCATGTCAAGCAGCTGACCAGCAAGCTTGACATAGCCCTCAACGGTGTGGACCGGGCTGATCGTGTAGCAAATGGTGCCCTGCGCGTGCTTGCCGGCCTTCTTGACGGCAGCCATGGCGTGCGCCATGTTGCGGGGATCATTCATGGCGTCGAAGACACGGAACACGTCCATGCCGTTCTCAGCGGACTTGTCGACGAAGCGATCGACGACCTCGTCGTTGTAGTGGCGGTAACCCAGCAGGTTCTGGCCACGCAGCAGCATCTGGAGACGGCTGTTGGGCATCAGCTTGCGGAACGTGCGCAGACGCTCCCAAGGATCCTCGTTGAGGAAGCGGATACACGAGTCATACGTGGCACCACCCCAACACTCCACTGACCAGTACCCGGCAGCATCAATGTCTGCACAGGCGCCGACCATGTCTTCCATTGCCATTCGTGTGGCCATCAGGCTCTGATGGGCATCGCGCAGCACGAGCTCGGTGATACCAACCTCGCGCGGCTCGGAAACCTCAATTTCTCGCGGACTCATGGCGCCATCCTCCCACGTTCTGCGGCGATTCGGGCAAGGGGGTGGGGGCACTAAACGCAGATCACAGGAATCTAACAGCGTTCATCCGAGGCACCCCAGACGACCTACCAAAAAACCTTCGGCGCCGCCGGAAAATGACAGGCAATCTCGCATTACGAACACGCCGTGATCACCATTTGAACAGTTTCGGACATGGCAGTGGGCGCGTCCGGCGAACAAGCCGGAAACGCGCCCACTCCGCAATTGCCACCGCCTGGCGAGACACCGATCAGCGGCGCACATCCTCCAACGAGGAAAGGCCCTGGGCGGCCGCCTGTGCAGCCTTGTGCAGGCCGGCGTCGATGACCTCAAGGTCGTCGTCATCCAGGGCGGTGGAGCAGAACCAGGCCTCGAAGCCGCTGGGGGCCAGCCACAGGCCGGCATCGAGTGCCGCGTGGAAGAAGCGCGAGAACGCCTTGGTGTCCTGCTTGGACGCCGAGGCGAAGTCAGTCACCGGGGCGTCGGTGAGGAAGACGCTGAACAGGTTGGAGACCTTGTTGATCCGGTGGGGCACCCCGGCGGACTCCAGCGCCGCATCGGCCATCGCCGAGACCCGGTCGGCGGTGGCGTCCAGTCGGGAGTAGGCGGCGTCGTCCATGAGGGCAAGCGTGGCCAGCCCCGCCGCGCAGGCAGCCGGGTTACCCGACAGGGTGCCCGCCTGGTAGACGGGCCCCTCGGGGGCCAGGTAGTCCATCAGCTGCGCCGAACCACCCACGGCCGCCAGTGGCATGCCGCCACCGATCACCTTGCCGAAGGTGAACAGGTCGGGAGTCCACCCCTCCTTCGCCCCCTGCAGTCCCCAGGCGCCGGTGGGGCTCAGCCGGAAACCGGTGAGCACCTCGTCCTGGATGAGAAGGGCGCCGTGGGCGTGGGCGATGTCATGCAGGCGACGGTTGAAGCCCTCGGGCGGCACGATGACGCCCATGTTCGCCGGGACGCCCTCGGTGACGATGGCCGCCACCTGGTCGCCACGCTCGGCGAACAGCTCCTCGACCATGTCGATGCGCCCATAGGGCAGGGCGACCGTGTCGCCGGCGACCTCCTTGGGCACGCCGGGCGAATCGGGCAGGCCCAGGCTTGCCACCCCGGAGCCGGCCGACACCAGGAAGGAATCGGAATGGCCGTGGTAGCAGCCGACGAACTTGACCAGCAGCGGTCGCTTCGTGATGCCGCGCGCCAGTCGGGCCGCGGTCATCACGGCCTCGGTGCCCGAACAGGTGAAGCGCACCTTGTCGATGGCGCCGCCCATGCGGGCGACGACGGCCTGGGCGAGCCGCAGCTCCACCTCACTGGGCGCGCCGAACGAGGTGGAATCGGCAACGGCCTGCAGCACGGCGGCCACCACCTCGGGGTGGGCGTGGCCGGCGATCATCGGCCCCCAGCTGCACACCAGGTCGACATAGCGCTTGTCGTCGACGTCGACGATGTGGGAACCCAGCGCCCGCTTCACGAAGCGTGGCGTGCCCCCGACACTGCGGTAGGCGCGCACCGGCGAGGAGACGCCCCCGGGCATGACCTTGAGGGCTTCTGCGAACAATTCGTCACTGACACTCATGGGTTCTTCCTTGTCGGGCCGGGCATTCCGGCAGCGGGATGGCCTTGCCCCTCGATTCTAGGGTCTGCCCGCAGCGGGGCCGGCCCGACGACCGGTCGCCCAGGCGCGGGCCGGATCCGGGGCGCCTCCGGTGTGATCCGGGCCCCCGGCTCCCCCAGCGTCCCCGGCGCGCGTCGTCCCCGTGGCCAGCGGCAGGAAGACCGTGTCCACGATGTCCACGATGTCCTCGTCCGGCACGCTCTGGAAGGTCATGAAGAACTGCAGGCGCACCAGGTCCATCGGCAGCGCCAGCACGCGTCGGGGCAGCGGCGCGGCGACCTCACCGCGAGCGATGGCACGCTCCACGAGCAGCGCCATCGTGTCCACCCGATCGCCCAGCAAATGGGCACGCAACTCCTGGGGCGTGGTGTTCGTCTCATCGAAGTAGGCCCCCAGCAACACGCTGATCAGGGCCGGCGCATCGTCGCCGAGGCGATTCGCGCCGCGCAGCACGGCCAGCACATCGCCACGCAGCGATCCGGTGTCGGGAACCGTTGCCGGGTCATTGAAGTAGCGCTGCGACAGCACGGCCAGCACCAGCGACTCCTTGTTGGGCCAGCGCCGGTAGAGGGCGGCCTTGCCGGTGTGGGCGCGCTCGGCCACTGCCTCGAAGGTGAGTCCGGCGTAGCCGGCACCGGCGAGTTCGCGCCATCCGGCGTCCAGGATCGCCTTCTCCAGCGCCGGGCCGCGCCGCCTGGTCTCCCGGGGGATCGTCCCCTGCCCGTCCGCGTCCGCCACGACTCCCCCCATCCCGAAAACCAACCCCGAAAAGTACTCATTGTGATCGCTTGCGTCCACTATCTTACGCGCCTATGTTGTGTACGCATTCGTTCTCTATTGGAGGTCATGGTGGTGAATCCACACGATGGTGCGGCCACGACGCAGTCGACTGGCAGGTTGCTGGTCGCGCTGGTGGTCGGCGGGATCACGGCGATCATGGACACGACGATCGTCGCCATCGGCATGCACACCCTCACCGAGGCGCTGCACGCACCGGTCTCGACGCTGCAATGGGTGAGCACCGGCTACCTGCTGGCGCTCGCGGTGGCGATCCCCTTCGTCAGTTGGGCCCAGACCCGGTTCGGGGGCAAGCGGCTGTGGCTGTTCGCGCTCGGACTGTTCACGGTGAGCTCCGCCCTGTGCGCGCTGAGCTGGAGCGCCGCCTCGCTCATCGCCTTCCGGGTGCTGCAGGGCTTCGGGGGCGGCATCATGTTCCCGCTCATGCAGACCCTGGTGATGCAACACGTCGACCGACGTGGGATGACCCGGGCCATGGCCAATGTGAGCCTGCCGATCGCCCTGGGGCCGATCATCGGGCCCGTACTCGGCGGCGTCGTGCTCAACTGGCTGTCCTGGCACTGGCTGTTCCTGATCAATGTGCCGATCGGCGTTGTGGGGTGGGTACTCGCCATGGCGTTCATCACCGATGACCGTCCGCGCCCGGCAGCAGGCCACCCACGACTCGACCTGGTCGGCGCGGTGCTGTTGTCGCTGGCCCTGGCCGGCATGCTCTACGGCCTGTCCAATGCCTACGACGTGGGCGGCTTCCATCGCGCCGACGTGCTGGTTCCGGCATTGGTGGGCCTGGCGCTGCTGGCCGGATTCGTCGCCTGGGCGCGCCGACGCGGCAGCCGGGCCCTGATCGACGTGCGCCTGTTGGCGGTGCGCTCGGTGCGCGTCTCCTCGGTCACCCTGACGCTGGTGGGCGCCACCCTGTTCTCGGCCAACTTCCTGTTGCCGCTGTACTTCCAGTCGTTGCGCGGCTACGACGCCCTCAACGCCGCGCTGCTGTTGATCCCGCAGGGCATCGGTTCCCTGCTGTCGCGGTTCATCGTGAGCTCCCTGGTCGCCCGCTTCGGCCCGCGCCTCACCGCGGTGGCAGGCCTGCTGATCAGCGCCGCCGCGACCGTCCCCTTCGCCCTGGCAGGCACCGACACCGGGCTGTGGCTGCTCGGCACGGTGCTGTTCGTGCGGGGCTTCGGCATGGGCGTGGTGCTCATCCCGATCATGACCGGGGCCTATGTGGACATCGCCCGTGAGCACATGCCACATGCCTCGGCGATCACCCGCATCGTGCAACAGCTGGGTGGCGCCTTCGGCACGGCCCTGGTGGCGGTGGCGCTCACCTCACGAGCGAGCACCGCGCGTCCCCGGGACGGGTTCGATGCGGCCTTCTGGTGGACGATCGCCATGACCCTGGCGGCTGCCGTCGCCGCGCTGTTCCTCGCGCCGGACGAACGACCCACGGCCGAGCGCACGGACGCCACCCCGGCGAGCCGACAACCGGCCATCGTGGCTGCCGGCGACTAGACCGCCGCCACGCGCCGGCGGCGTCGAATCAGGAACGCACCTCGTTGAGCCAGATGGCGACCTCGGTGGCCCAGTAGGTGACGATCGTGGAGGCGCCGGCGCGCTTGACGCTGGTGAGTGCTTCCATGATGCAGCGCTTGCGGTCCAGGGCGCCCGCCTTGGCGGCGAACTCGATCATCGAGTACTCCCCCGACACCACATAGGCGGCCACCGGCACATTGGAGATGGCCCGGGCCGCCGCCAACACGTCGAGATAGGCCATGGCCGGCTTCACCATCACGAAGTCAGCACCCTGCTCGAGATCGAGCTCGATCTCGCGCAGGGACTCGATGGCGTTGGCCGGATCTTGCTGGTAGGCGCGTCGGTCGCCCTTCAGCTGGCTGTCGACGGCCTCGCGGAAGGGCCCGAAAAAGCCCGAGGCGTACTTGGCCGAATAGGCCATCAACACGGTGTCGGTATGGCCGGCATCGTCCAGGGCCTTGCGGATCACAGCGATCTGGCCGTCCATCATGCCCGAGGGACCCAGCATGGCCGCGCCGGCGTCGGCCAGCACGACACTCATCTTCGCGTACAGGGGCAGGGTGGCGTCGTTGTCGACGGTGCCGTCGGGTGCGAGCACGCCGCAGTGTCCGTGGTCGGTGAACTCGTCGAGGCAGACATCGGCGATCACCGGCAGTTCCGGCTCGGCCTCGACGGCCCAGCGCACCGCGTTGGCGAGGATGCCGTGCGGGTTCCATGCCTGGGAGCCGATCGGATCGCGCTCCAGCGGGGTGCCGAACAGCATCACCGCACCAACGCCGGCATCGGCCGCGTCGTGCACGGCCTTCTGCAGCGATTCCTTGGTGTGCTGCCACACGCCGGGCATGGTGGCGATCTCGCGGGGCTCAGTGAGCCCCTCCACGGCGAACATCGGCAGCACGAGGTCGGCCGGGTCGAGCCGCGTCTCGGCGACCATGCGGCGGATGGCGGGCGTGCGGCGCAGGCGGCGGGGCCGCTGGACGATCGGATCGATGGAGATATCAGCCATTATCTGTCCTTGTCAGAGGGTGAATGTGCCCGACTGGGCGAGCCCGGGTGCTTGAGGGGAAGGGCGCTTGAAGGGAAGGGTGCTTGGGAAGATGGCGTGGGCGGGACTGCCCGCGGGACGCGTCACCGTGGACCCGCGGCGAAACCGGGGATCGTCGGCCTGCCGGCGATCCGGGCATTGGGACAGCAATCCGGCGTGCACCAATGGCGCGCGGCAGGGGCGTCGGGGCCGGTGCCCGGCTTGGTGGACAAGGCAGCGACGATCAGGTCGGCCAGCCCCTCGATGAAGACCGGCAGGGTGCCGACGGTGGCCACCCGGGTGAAGGCCATGGAGTGCTCGGCGGCCGTCGCGGCGGCCTCGGTGTCGAGGTCCCAGACCACCTCCATGTGATCGGTGAGGAATCCGATCGGTGAACAGATCACGTCGCGGACCCCCTCGCCGGCCAGGCGGGTGATCACGTCATTGATGTCAGGCTCCAGCCACGGCGTGCGTGGGCTCCCGGACCGCGATTGGTAGGCCAGCTCCCAGGAGGGACGCAGGCCAAGGGCGGCCAGCTCGGCCATCACCGCGTCGATCAGCGCCAAGTGTTGCGGGATGTAGGCGTTGCCGTGCGGACCCGAGGTCTCGGCCATGGCGGTGGGGATGGAGTGGGTGGTGAACACCAGGTGGGCGTCGGGATGATCGGCCAAGGCCGCGCGCAACAGCTGTACCTGGGCGGTGACCAACGCCGGCAGGTCGGCATAGGGGTCGAGCTTGACCACCTGCAGGGCGGGGCGTCCCTCGTCGTCGATCCGGGTGCCGGCAAGCAGCTCCTCGCGATAGGCACGGCATCCGGAGTAGGACGCGTAGGGCGTGGGCACCAGCGTCAGCACCCGACGGATGCCACGGGACTGCAGGTCGGCCAGGGCCTGGTCCATGTAGGGCATCGAGTGGCGGTTGGCGTTGGCGATCGGCACGTCGATGCCCCGTGCCACCAGCGCCTCCCCGAGGGCCGCGGCCAGGGCGCGGTGCTGGGCGTTCACCGGACTGACGCCGCCGAAGCGCGCGTAGTGGTGCTCCACCTCGGCCAGCCGGTCGGGCGGGATGTGCCCGCCGCTGACCCGTTGCAGGAAATCGGGCACCTCCGCCATCGATTCGGGACCGCCGAAACCAGCGACCAGTAGGGCGTCGAAGCTCGTCATCGGGTCTCCGTCCGGTCGGTGGCGGCGTTGCCGGTGGGTGCGCTCGGGGTAGCGGCCAGTGCGGCGTCGATCACCTCGTCGGCGCTGTGCCGGGCGTCGCTGATGCAGTCGGGCAGCCCGACGCCGTGCAGGGCACTCCCGGCAACCGCCCAGGTGGGACGCTGCTCGGCCAGCGTGGAATCGACCACCGCAGCGCGCTCCAGGTGTCCCACGGTGTACTTGGGCATCACCTTGTGCCAGCGGGTGATCTGGGTGAGGCCGGGCTCGCCGTGCACGCCCAGCAGGGGGCGCACATGGTCGATCACCGCGCTGAGCAGCTCGTCGTCGGGGGCGTCGGTGAGCGGGCCGCGCTTGTCGGGGACGAAGACGCGCATCAGCACCGAACCGTCGGGGGCGCGGCCGGCGAACTTGATGGAGCTGGCGGTCAGGCCACTGACCGGGCCGGCGTCGGCCTCGAGCCAACCCTGCGAATCAGGGGCGACGTCGAAGGCGCTGACCGGCCAGGCCAGCGAGACGATCGTCGTGGAGGCCAGGGGGATCTGCGCCAGGGCACGGGCGGCGGCCGGCAGCTGGGGTCGCAGCAACCGCGCCGAGCTGGCCACTCCCCCGGCAAGTACCACCGCATCGGCGGGCAGCACCCGCCCATCGGACAGGTGCACCCCGTCGCGGCCCAGCAGGTCGACGCTGGTGTTCACCAGCAGCTCGACGCCACCGGCACGCAGCTGGTCGACCAGGGCATCGATCAGCTGGCCGAGGCCCCCGCGCAACGTGCGGAAGGGGGATGCGGCCGGGCCGCGTGTCCCCGCTGAGTTGTTCTGGCCTGTGCTGTTCTGGTGCGAGCTGTTCTGCTGCGCGTTGTTCTGGGCCGCCCGCTGCCGGGCCGCGCGCCGGCTGGCGCGTCCGCCGGCAAGGGAGGCGACCATCAGGGAGCGGTGGTCGCGCTCGTTGTCACGCAGGCTCGGCAGCACGGCGTCGAGGCTCAGCTCGTCGATACCGGCACCGTAGATGCCGCCGACCATCGGATCGGCGAAGCGACGCACGATGCCATCACCCAGGCGTTGGCGCAGGAAGGCGCCGATCGCCACGTCATGGTCGGGCAGGCGGCGCGGGATCACCAGGTCGAGCCCGGCGCGGATCTTGTCGGGCCATGACAGCACGGTGGTGGTGACGAAGGGCCACATGCGGGTCGGCAGCACCATGCCCATGCCGGCCGGCATCGGACGCAGCTTGCCGCGCGACAGCAGGCTCACACGGCGTCCCCCACCCGGTGCGATCACCTGGTCGGACAGGCCCAGCTCCTCGATCAACTTCAGTGCGGCGGGCCGGTAGGCGACGAACGAGTCGGGCCCCTGCTCCACCAGGAAGCCGTCGCGCCGGTCGGTGACGACCTTGCCGCCGAAGTGGTCATCGGACTCCACAACGCTGACCCGCGCGCCGCGGGCCATGCCCTGCCAGGCAGCGGCCAGGCCGGTGATGCCGCCGCCGACCACCACCAGGTGGCAGTGCGAGGCATCAGGGCCGGGCGCGTCGGTGCCGGAAACGGTCGGGGTGGGGGTGGTCACACGATCGGTGGTGCTCATTGGTCAGGCAACACTCAGATCGTGTTCGCGCATCTTCTCAGGCACATAGGGGCACAGCGGGTCGGAGGCGAGCGGGTCGCCGGTCCAGGCATAGGCACGGGCCCGCGAGCCGCCGCACCAACGGTCGAATTCGCAGACACCGCAGCGTCCCTTGAACTCCTCGGGACGGCGCAGCTGGCGCATCAGCTCGGTGTCGCGGTAGAGCTCCACGATGCTGCGGTCCTTGACATTGCCCACCGACAGCGGCAGGAAGCCCGAGGGCATGACCTCGCCCAGGTGCGAGATGAACACGATGCCGTTCCCGTCGCGGATGCCGAAGCCACGGGCCGCCGGGCTGTTCTCCACGTCCTCGCGGGTCTTGCCGGCATGCATCATGGCCTGCGCATTGATGCGGCGGTACTGCATGGCCTCGGTGGTCTTGATGCGGAACGGCGAGGTGCGTCCGATCCTGCCCCACTTGATGAGGGTGCGCTCGGCGTCACCGGGGGTGAGCTCGCGCAGCTGGGCACCGCGTCCCACCGAGATGAGGAAGAACAGGCTCCACTGCATGACGTCGTAGTTCTTGAGCAGTTCGTAGACATCGTCGAGGTCCTTGGCGGTCTCGTCGGTGACCAGGGTGTTGATCTGCACGGGCACACCGGCCGCGTTCGCGTCGGCCAGCGCGGTCATGGTGGCGTCGAAGGTGCCCGGCACCTGGCGGATGCCGTCGTGGTGGGCGGCCGTGGAGCCGTCGAGGCTCAACGAGATGGCCTGCACGTCCAGCGCCTTGAGGTCCTTGAGTCGCTGGGCCGACAGCAGCGGGGTGACGGCCGGGGCCAGCGAGACGCCGAGCCCGCGCTGGTTCGCGGCGGCGATGAGCTGGTCGAGGTCGCCGCGACGCATCGGGTCGCCGCCGGTGAAGATCACATGGGGTGCCGGGGAGCCGAAGCCGGCGAACTCGTCGAGCACGCCGAGTGCCTCGTCGGTGGTCAGCTCGCCGGGTGCCGGATCGGGCTGGGCCGTCGCGCGACAATGCCGGCACGCCAGGCCACAGGCAGTGGTCAGCTCCCAGTAGATGATCATCGGTGCGCGGTCGTAGGCCCAGTTGACGGGCTTGACGGAACCGATTCCGGCGGGATGTGACATATCAGTGTCCTTTCGCAGCTGCGGGCGCCTCATGGACCAGGTCGACGATGTGCGCCAGCACATCGGGGTTGGTGTCCTTGGGCACGCCATGTGCCAGATTGACGATGTGGGCGGGCGCGGCGCGTCCGGCGGCCAGCACTGCTGCCACCGCGGCGTCAACCGCCTCGGGCGGGCCGGCCAGCACGGCCGGGTCGATGTTGCCCTGCAGCGGGGTGCGTCCGCCGAGCAGCTCGTTGGCGGCGTCCAGCGTCAGGTCGGCACCCACGCCCATGACGTCGGCTCCGGCGTCGCGCATCGCCACCAGCAGGTGGCCGGTGCCGGTGCCGAAGTGGATGCGGGGCACGCCGAGCTCGCCCAGGGCACGCAGAACGCGTCCGGATGCGGGCTGCACGTGCACCAGGTAGTCGGCCAGCGACAACTCGCCGACCCAGGAGTCGAACAGCTGCACGGCACTGGCGCCGGCCAGCACCTGGGCGCGCAGGAAGGCGATGTCGACCTCGGCCACCCATTCGAGCAGCGCCTCCCACGCCTGCGGATCGTCATGCATGAGCGCATGGGTGCGCGGATGGGTGCGATTGGGGCGGCCCTCCACCAGATAGGACGCCACCGTGAACGGGGCGCCGGCGAAGCCGATCAGTGGCACATCGGGCAGCTGGGCGGTCACCCGTCCGATCGCCTCGCGGATCGGGGCCAGGGCCTCGTCGGTGAGCGTCGGCAGCGCGGCGATGTCGTCACGGCTGCGCACCGGATGGGCCAGCACGGGACCCACGCCCGGTTCGATCTCGACGTCGACGCCGGCCAGCTTGAGCGGCACCATGATGTCGGAATAGAAGATCGCCGCATCCACGCCGTAGCGACGCACCGGCTGCAGGGTGAGCTCGGCGGCCAGGGCCGGGTCCAGGCACGATTCCAGCATCGTGGTGCCCTCGCGGGCGGCCCGGTACTCGGGCAGCGATCGCCCGGCCTGGCGCATGAACCACACCGGGGTGCGGGCCGGACGGTCGCCACGGCAGGCGCTCAGCAGCGCACTGTCGGCGATGGCGCCGGAGTGGCTGGGATGGTCGGCGGGCAGCGCTTCGGGGTAGATCTCCTGCGACAGTGCCCGGCCGCCGAGCAGGCGGGCGGCCAGGGCGGCCACCTCCTGCGGATGGGCCGAGGGACAGGCCTGCACGGTGAATCCGGCCTCGCGGGCGGCGGCGCTGGTGGTGGGTCCGGCGGTGATCACCGCAGTGGACGCCGGAATCGGCGTGCCCCCGGTGAACTCGGCCAGGGCCTGCACGGCACTGGGTGAACGCAGCACGACGGCGCTGAACGCACCGGACGCCAACAGCTCGGCGCTCTCGGGGCGCCGGGCCACCGGATGGGTCTGGTAGATGGCCGAGCGCAGCACGTGCCAGCCGGCACGTTCCAGCGCCTCGGGGAGCTCCTTGCGGGCGATGGTGCTGCCCGGGATCAGTGCCACCGGCGGCAGGCCGGCGTTGTCGGGGTCCCCGGTGATGCGGGGCAGTTCCCGGCCGTTGACCAGCCGGGCCAGCTCGGCGGCATTGGGTGCCATCTGTGCGACCCCGGCGAGCTTGGCAGGCAGCGAATCGCGGGTTGCGGGCCCGGTGCAGAACACGCGCATGCCGCGGTCGACCGCGCCGACGGCCGCATTCTCCAGCGCCGCGACGCCCACCTGCTGCGCCCAGTGCTGCCAGGTGCGCGGCGAGGTGATCAGCAGGATCACCTGGGCCCCGCTCGATTGCAGGAAGCCCGTCATCCGGTGGGCCGGCGCGGAATCGTCGGCGGCACGCACCTCGAGCCAGGGATCGATCGTCGAGGCAAGGCCGAAGCGATCGAGCGCGATGGCGTCCCGCTCATTGCCGTCGGGACGGATGAGCAGGAGGGGGCGGACTGTCATGGGCGCTCCAGAAGCTGTTCGGCGACACTTTCCCCAAGCGCCCGGGCGTCGTCGGTCGGGTCACCCCGGCGCAGGCCGATGGTGCGGGCGACATGGGCATGGGCGACGCCCATGTGATCGGTGAGGTCGGCCATCAGCGTCAGGGAATAGCCCTGCAGCACGCTGTGGGCTCCGATGGCGGTGGTGCAGGTGGCCTGCACGCCGGTGAGCACCTGGCGCTCGGCGGCCACCTGGATGCGCGTGTCGTGGTCGTTGATCTGCGCGACGGTGGCGGCCAACGGATCATCGGTGCGCATCTCGACGGCGAGGGCGCCCTGCGCCGGGGCGGGCACGATCACCTTCGGGTCGATCAGCTCGGTGATCTCGTCGTGCAGGCCGAGCCGCTCCAGGCCGGCGGCGGCGAGCACGGCGGCGTCGACGCGTCCCTCGCGCACCTTGCGGATGCGGGTATCGACATTGCCCCTGATGGGCACGATCTCCAGGTCGTCGCGGTAGCGCAGCAGCGCGCTGGCGCGCCGCGGGCTGGACGTGCCGACCTTCGATCCGGCCGGCAGCTCGTCGAGGCCCAGTGCGTCGCGGCTCACCAGGGCGTCGAAGGCGGCGGCGCGCTGCGGCACGGCCACCACCGACAGCCCGGGCATGGGCGCGAAGGGCAGGTCCTTGAAGGAATGCACGGCGATGTCGACTTCGCCGTCGAGCAGCACATCACGCAGGCGGGCGACGAAGGCCCCCGGGCGCGGCGGCGCCGACAGCGGGATCGACAGGTCGTCGCCGTCGGTGCGCACGATCACCAGTTCGGTGGGCAGCCCGGTGACCTGTTCAATGAGGGCGGCTGTCATGGCGCTCTGCGAGCGCGCCAGCCGCGAACCCCGAGTGCCGATCTTCAGCACGCGGCGATCACCCGAGGCGCCCTGCGGGGTCTGGCTCACGCTTCCACCTCGACACCGAACAGCACGTCCAGGGCGGTCCTGCAGTCCTCGAGCTTGCCCTCCTCGGCAAGCTGCGAGAAGCGCACCGTGGGGGTGTGCATCATGACGCCGATGGCGTGGCGCAGCGACCGTTCGACGGCCTGCACCACCTCGGGTGACTCGTTCTCGCGCACGCGTGCCAGTTCATCGTCGACGAGCACCTTCGCATGCTGGCGCAGCGCCGTGACGAGCGGATCGGCGACCCTGGCGCGTTCCTTGGACAGATGGGCGGCGACACCCTGGGTGACCACGCGTTGTGCCTCCTCGATCACGGCGGACTGCAGCTGTGCGGTGCGCGAGCTGACATCGTCGAGTCGCACCAGGTGCACGCCGGGCAGTTCGGCGGCGGCCTCGTCGACATCGCCGCCCAGCGAGAGGTCGATCACCGACAGTTGCCGGTCGGCGTTGCGCGCCAGTTCCGGGCGTGCGGCCGACAGCGTGGTGCCACTGAGCACCACCCCGTTGCCCGAGCAGGTGATCACCAGGTCGGCCGATTGCAGTGCCCGGTCCAGGCCATCGGACGACACCGGCGTCACCGGATGGTGTGCGGCGAATTCCTCGGCGCGTCCCGATGCCGACCAGCACTCGATCTCGCCGACCCGTCGGTCGGTGAGCTCGGCGACCACCACACGGGCGAATGATCCGGTGCCCATCAGCAGCACGCGCGCGCCCCGCAGGCCGCCACGCCCCATGGCCAGGTCGAGTCCGACGCCGGCGGCGGAGCGTCCCACCGCACCCAGCGAGGTGGACGAGGCGACCGTGCGCGAGACGCGCAGGCAGTCGTGGAAGAGCCGGTGCAGGCGCGCGGTGCACTGGCCCCGGTCGGAGGCCAGCTCATAGGCACGGCGCAACTGGCCGGCCACCTGCTTGTCGCCGACCACGGCGGAACACAGTCCGGCGCCCACCTCGAACAGGTGGCAGATGGCGGTGTCGTCGCTGCGCACCTCCAGTCCGGCCAGCGCACGGGGATCGACATCGGGGGCGAGCTCGCGGATTCCGGCCTTGGCCAGCCCGAGCAGACGGTCGGGGTCCACGGCATCGGTGGCATCGACGATCAGCTCATAGCGGTTGCACGTGGACAGCAGGGCGGCCCCGGCGATGCCGGGTTCGCGTCCCATGACCGTGAGGGCCAGCTCGTCAGCCGGCGCCAGCGAGGCAAGGGCTGTCAGTGGCGCCGTAAGATAGTCGACGCCGACGAGATGGATACGCACCCCCGCATGCTAACCCGCAATTCGCCGAGAACGGCTGTCTCCAAACACGCTCGTCGGTTGGCTATGCTCCCGCGGGCGGGCAGCCACGAGCGCCGGGACGCGTTGCACCGCCGATTTCAGGCGTGCGACGTGCGTCGGACGTTTCACCCGATCGGCAATACTGAACGGGTACGCCGTTGATGAACAATCTTCAGGAAGTTGGGCCCCCATGTGCGGTTACATGAGCTTCATCTCCACCGAAAGCCTGCGCGACGAGCGCGTTGACCAGGTGCGCGAGGGGATGAAGCAGTGCCGGCACCGGGGCCCCGATGACACCAACATCTGGCACGACGAGCACACCTGCTTCGGCTTCAACCGGTTGTCGATCATCGACATCGACAACTCGGGGCAGCCGCTGAAGTGGGGCCCGCCCGAGACCCCCGACCGCTACTGGATGGTGTTCAACGGCGAGGTCTACAACTACCTCGAGCTGCGCGAACGCCTGGCCGCCGAGGATGGCGCCGTGTTCCACACCGAGGGTGACGGCGAGTCGATCGTGGCCGGCTACCACTACCACGGGGCCGAGTGGGTCAACGAGCTGCGCGGCATGTTCTCGTTCGTAATCTGGGACTCCCAGGAGGACGTCGCCTTCGGTGCCCGCGACCCGTTCGGCATCAAGCCCATGTACATGGCGAAGGTCGACGACGGCTATGTCTTCGGCTCGGAGGCCAAGTCGCTGCGCGCACTCACCGGCACCGCACAGGTGAACGTGCCCGAGCTGCAGCACTACCTGGTGCTGCAGTACGTGCCCGAGCCGGCCAGCATGGACCAGGACCTGTCCAAGATCGAGTCGGGCTGCTCGTTCACCCTGACGAACGGCGAGCTCACCCAGACCCGCTATTTCCATCCTGACTTCCAGTCGATCCCGGTGAACAACACCCGCGAGCAGCGCGACCTCTACGACCGCATCCTCGAGGTGCTCGACGACTCGGTGGCCAAGCACATGCGTGCCGACGTCACGGTGGGCGCCTTCCTGTCGGGCGGCATCGACTCCACCGCGATCGCCGCGCTGGCCAAGCGCTACAACCCCGACCTGCTCACCTTCACCACCGGCTTCAAGGTGGACGGCTATTCGGAGGTCGACGTGGCCGACGAATCGGCCCGGGCGATCGGCGTGGAGCACATCACCCGCTGGGTCACCGAGGAGGAGATGACCAAGACCCTGCCGTTGATCGTCTGGTACCTGGACGATCCGGTGGCCGATCCGGCCCTGGTGCCGCTCTACTTCGTGGCCAATGAGGCCCGCAAGCGGGTGAAGGTGGTGCTGTCGGGCGAGGGTGCCGACGAGCTGTTCGGTGGCTACACGATCTACCACGAGCCCCTGAGCCTGCGTCCGCTGGAACGACTCCCCCACCTGCTGCGCCGCGGCCTGGCCGCGGTGGGACGCGCCCTGCCCGACGGGATGCGCGGCAAGGACATGCTGCGCCGCGGCACCCTCGACATGGAGGACCGCTACTACGGCAATGCGCGCATCTTCCGCGAGGAGCAGCTGCCCGGCCTGCTGCGCACCTACGACCCCAATATCTCGTTCCACGATGTCACCGACCCGATCTACGCCCAGTCGAAGGGCTGGGATCCGGTGCAGCGGATGCAGGACATCGACCTGTTCACCTGGCTGCGCGGCGACATCCTGGTGAAGGCCGACAAGATGACGATGGCCAATTCGCTCGAACTGCGCGTGCCCTTCCTCGACAAGGAGGTGTTCGAGGTGGCCCGCCACATTCCCCTCAGCGAGAAGCTGGCGGACGGCACCACCAAGTACGCCCTGCGCAAGGCCCTCGAGCGGGTCGTTCCGCCCCATGTGCTGCACCGCCGCAAGCTCGGCTTCCCGGTGCCCACCCGTGTGTACCTGCGCGGCGATTCGTACGCCTGGGCGCGCGACATCATCCTCAACTCGCCCACCGACGAGTACATCAACCCGCAGGCCGTCATGAAGCTGCTCGACGAGCACCGCGACGGCGTGGCCGACCACTCGCGCCAGATCTGGACCGTGCTGGTGTTCATGCTGTGGTTCGACATCTTCGTGGCCGGCACGGTCACGCCCGAGGTTCCGCACCCGCAATACCCCGTGCGCCTCTAGCCGCGCACCGGCAGCGCCGGCCGGGCGGGCCCGACCCGCTCGGCCTGCCGCCGAGGGGTCGAGCCGTGGGACCGTCCGTGGCGCCTTGCGGGCCGCAATACATTGGGGCCTGCATTACGCGAAAGGACTCCCATGCCGAAACTGCGCTCAAAAACCACCTACGAGGGACGCCCCATGGCGGGCGCCCGTGCCCTGTGGCTTGCCACGGGTATGACCGAGAACGACTTCGGCAAGCCGATCGTGGCGATTGCGAACAGCTATACCGACTTCGTGCCCGGCCATGTGGGCCTCAAGAACGTCGGATCCATCGTCAAGAAGGCCATTGAGGCCGCCGGTGGCGTGGCCAAGGAGTTCAACACCATCGCCGTCGACGACGGCATCGCGATGGGCCATGGCGGCATGCTCTATTCCCTGCCCAGCCGCGAGGTGATCGCCGACTCGGTGGAATACATGTGCAATGCCCACCAGGCCGACGCGCTGGTGTGCATCTCGAACTGCGACAAGATCACCCCCGGCATGATGCTGGCCGCGCTGCGGCTCAACATCCCCACCGTGTTCGTCTCCGGCGGCGGCATGGAGTCGGGTCGTCCCGTCAAGCGCGACGACGGCACCGACACCACCCGCCTCGACCTGATCGACGCGATGACCGCCTCGGCCGACCCGTCGGTGTCCGACGACGAACTGAAGCGCATCGAGATGTCGGCCTGCCCCACGTGTGGCTCGTGTTCAGGCATGTTCACCGCCAATTCGATGAACTGCCTCACCGAGGCGATCGGCCTGTCACTGCCCGGAAATGGCACGACGCTGGCCACCTATGCCGCCCGCAAGCCGCTGTTCGAGCAGGCCGGCGCGCTGGTGGTGGAGCTGGCCAAGCGCTACTACGACGGCGACGACGAGTCGGTGCTGCCGCGCGCGATCGCCACGCGCGATGCCTTCGCGAATGCGATGACGATGGACATCGCAATGGGCGGATCGACCAATACGATCCTCCACCTGCTGGCCGCCGCCCAGGAGGGCGAGGTCGACTTCACCCAGGAGGACATCGACGAGCTGTCCCGCCGGGTGCCCTGCATCTGCAAGGTGGCCCCGAACAGCTCGCAGTACTTCCTGGAGGATGTGCACCGTGCCGGTGGCATCCCGGCGATCCTGGGCGAGCTCAACCGCGCCGGGCTGCTCCACGACGAGGTGCATTCGGTGCACCATGCGTCGCTGCAGGGCTTCCTGGACGATTGGGACGTGCGCGGCGGCAAGGCGAAGCCCGAGGCCTTCGAGCTGTACAAGGCGGCCCCCGGTGGTGTGCGCACCACCGAGATGTTCACCTCCACCAAGACCTATGACGAGCTCGACACCGATGAGGTGAACGGCTGCATCCGCTCGGTGGAGCATGCCTACACCACCGACGGTGGCCTGGCCGTGCTGCACGGCAACATCGCCGTGGACGGCTGCGTCGTCAAGACCGCCGGCGTGCCCGAGAACCAGTACGTCTTCCGTGGTCCGGCCGCGATCACCGAGAGCCAGGAGGAGGCCGTCGAGGCCATCCTGAGCAAGCGGATCAAGGCCGGCGACGTGGTGGTCGTGCGCTACGAGGGCCCCAAGGGCGGCCCGGGCATGCAGGAGATGCTCTACCCCACCAGCTACCTGAAGGGCGTAGGGCTCGGCCCCAAGTGCGCGTTGATCACCGATGGTCGCTTCTCCGGCGGCTCCTCGGGCCTGTCGATCGGGCACATGAGCCCCGAGGCGGCCTCGGGTGGCAACATCGGCCTGGTCGAGAACGGCGACATCATCTCGATCGACATCCCGAACCGCACGATCAACGTCGAGGTGAGTGACGATGAACTCGCCAGGCGCCGTGCAGTGCGTGAGGCCAAGGGTTGGGTGCCCGAGAACCGCGTGCGTCCGGTGAGCAATGCGCTGAAGGTGTTCGCGCTGCTGGCGCAGAGTGCTGACAAGGGTGCTGCACGTCGGCAGTTGTGATGCTCTCCACGTGACGGACCTTGTGTCCGCACAATGGCTCGGCACGGGTGTGGGCCGTCGAGACGCTTGTCCTGAAAATCTTACGGACTGCGCCGCCTCGACGGCCCGCACCCTTTTCGTGTGACGGAACAGATCCCTGCGGGGATACCTGATCGGCCCGGGGAGGGGTCTGCGAGACACCCGACCGGCTCCGGGGAGGGGTCTGCGAGACGCTTGTCCTGAGAAGCTTACGGACTGCGCCGCCTCGCAGACCCCTCCCCTTTTGCGGCAGAAACACTTCCCGCGGGCCACATACGCCGCCCCGCAGGCCCCTACCCTCTTGTCGAATCAGCCGAGGAGGAGCCTGGCGGCGATGGCGAGCATCATCACGCCGATGGCGGCGTCGATCACGCGCCACACCGAGGGCTTCGACAGCGGGCGGGACAGGGCGCGGGCACCGAGGCCGAGGGCGGCGAACCACAGCGCCGAGCCGAGCATGGCCCCGCCGGCGAAGGCCCAGCGGGTGAGCCCGGGATGTTGGTTGGCCAAGCCGCCGAGCATCACCATCGTGTCCAGGTAGACGTGCGGGTTGAGCCAGGTGAGTGCCAGCGTGGTGCCCACGATCGGACGCAGGGCCCCGGCGTCCGGGCCCTGACCGGTGAGCGCGTCGTCGGACTGGGGACGCAGGGCGGAGCGGAAGCTGCGCCAGGCGAACCAGCACAGGTAGGCGGCACCGGCCCAGGTGAATGCGGTGATCACCCAGGGCGCCGACGTCACCAGGGTACCCATGCCGAGCGTGCCGACGCTGATCAACGCCATGTCGCTGGCAATGCACAGCGCCACGATCACCCCGATGTGCTGGCGGCGGATGCCCTGGCGCAACACCCACGCGTTCTGGGCGCCGATGGCGGCGATCAGCCCGAGCGATGTCGCCAGGCCCGTGGCAAGGGTGAGCACACGGTGAATCTAGGGCCCCGCGGCGGTGCGGGGCGGGCGGGTCCCGTCTGGTGGTCGTCGCCGGGGCCGTCCTCCCGCCAGCACCTCTCCGGGAGCGCAACCGCGGACCACGGGCGCACGCCGTCCCCGAACGCGCCACAGCGGCTCCCCCGGTCGGTCGGGGAAGCCGCTGTGACAGCTCGGTACGGGGGTCGTCGCCCGGCGCCCGGGCTGTGGGGCCCCAGCGAGCGGGGTCGGGCAACCGGGTCAGGCGAACAGTTCCTTCTCGATGTAGTCGCGGGCCATCCTGCCGTACATCAGCGGCTTGGCGATCTCGGGGTCCTGCTCGGCCTCCACCAGGATCCAGCCCTGGTAGCCGTGGTCGATCAGGTAGCGGTAGACCGTCGGGAAGTCGATGATGCCGTCACCGGGCACGGTGAACATGCCGGCCAGGAAGGAGTCGAGGAAGGAGCGCTCGGCGGCCTTGGACTCGGCCAGCTTGCGCGGACGCACGTCCTTGAAGTGCACGTGCTTGATGCGGTCGATGTTCTGCTCGAGGATCGCCATCACCGAGCCGTCGCCGACGTAGGCGTGGCCGGTGTCGAACAGCAACGAGACCTTGCTCGGATCGGTCATGTCCATGAGTCGCTTGGTCTCGTCGGCTGTCATCACCACGGTGCCCAGGTGGTGGTGGTAGACGAGCTCCATGTTGTGCCTGTGGGCGATGTCGCCGAGCACTTCCAGGCCCCTGGCGAGCTGGGTCCACTCGGCCTCGCTCATCACCGGCTTGTTGGAGAAGATCGATACATCGCGGATGCCCTGCACCGAACCGGTCTGCTCGGAGACCACCACGCGCGGGGCGTTGACATATTCGAGGTTGGCGCAGGTCTGCTCGAAGTCCTTCGCCACGGCATCCACGCCGTCGCGCACGATGAACGACGAGAACCACTGGGCGGCGATCTTCTCGTCGCGGGCGTCGATCTCCTTCTTCAGCACCTCGGGGCTGGGGAAGAAGCCGGCGCACTCGGTGCCGGCGAAGCCGAGCGTCACGAGGTCGTCGAGCAGGATCTCGAGCGTGTTCCACTCCCCCACCTCGGGGATGTCATCGTTGCGCCAGCTGATCGGGTGCATGCCCCAGGTGAGGCCGTTGGGGTCCTTGATCGCGGTGTCTGGGGACAGCTTCTTTGCCATCGGTTCCTCCTGAGTGGGCGGATCACGCGATGGTGGATCCGCGGCTTGTTTCGGTCGTGGGACGTTCGTTGTCTCGCTGGCGGCGGCGAGGGGCCCGCCGTCAGGACTCGTACCGATCATAACCTAATTTGTCCTGACAAAGCTATGTCAGGTTGAAAGGACCCCTCCTGGGTTTCAGGGCATCAGGATGGGCACCGAGCCCACGGTGACGGCCGCCACCACGGCCAGCACCAGCCAGGGCAGGGAGGCGTGCCGGGCCGGCGAGTACGCCGTGCGGTGACGGGTGAAGAAGCAGACCGCCATGCCCACCAGCGAGCTGATCACGCCCACCAGGGCGACCTCGGTGAGGCCGCTGCGACAGCCCGCCACGCCGGAGCAGTAGTGCTCCAGGGCCGGGCTCCAGCTGATGAGGCTGAACAGGGCGAACAGCCAGAAGGCGCCCCAGACCACGATGAACGACTGCCCGAACAGCCTGGTGAAGAAGGCCAGTGAGGGCCGTTGTGGCCGGTCGGGTTCGTTCATGGATCCTCCAGAGATGCCGGGACGCCGTTGGGACGCCATTGGCGCCGGAACAGCAGGGTTCCGACGCCAATGGCCGTATTGGTCGCTGATGACCAGTGTTGCCGGCCTGGCCCGATCAGGCCAATGGTGCCGGCATGGCCCGGTCAGGCCAGGGTGACCGGCTTGCCGCTGCGCGCCGAGTCGGTGGCAGCCTCGGCCAGGCGCAGCGCCTTGATGGCATCGTCGATGCCCGTCGGCGGCTTCGTGCCGTTCTCGACGGCCTCGATGAAGGCCGACAGCTCGAGGCGGTAGGCGTCGGCGTAGCGCTCCAGGAAGAAGTCCAGGTAGGGATCCTGGGCGTCGGTCTGGGTGGCCGACGAGAAGCGCACCGTGGTGGGACGGATGTTGTCGGCAAACAGGGCACCCTCGTCGCCGGCAGCCTCCAGTCGCTGGTCGTAGCCCGAGGCGCAGTGCCGGTTGTTGATGATGGTGGCCACCGCACCGGAGGCAGCCTTCAGGGTGACCACGGCGGCGTCGAAGTCGCCGGCCGCGCCGATGGCGGGATCCAGCACCTGGCCGGCCGCGAAGACCTCGGTGATGTCGCCCAGGAAGAAGCGCGCCATGTCGAAGTCATGGATGGTCATATCGCGGAAGATGCCGCCGGAGACCTTGATGTACTCGATCGGCGGGGCCGCCGGATCGCGACTGATGATGGTCAGCTGCTCCAGGCGCCCGACCTTGCCGTCACCGACGGCCTTGTGGATCGCGGCGAACGAGGGGTCGAAGCGACGGTTGAAGCCGAACATCACCGGCGTGGTGATGGCGTCCAGCTCGGACTCGACGGCGGTGACGTCAGCCATGTCGAGGGCGATCGGCTTCTCGCAGAGCACGGCCTTGCCGGCCTTCGCGGCGGCGAGCAGGTGCGGAATGTGCAGCGGGGTGGGTGAACCGATGATCACCGCGTCGATGTTCGGGTCGGTGAAGATGTCGTCGGTCTGCTTGGCGGCACGGGCGCCGTAGAGCGCGGCCAGCTTCTCGGCGGCATCGCCGACCGGGTCACAGACGAGTTCCAATGTGGCGTCCGGATGGGAGGCAATGGTCTTGGCGTGGACGTGGCCGATTCGGCCAGCGCCGATGACGGCGATTCTCAGCATCGTTGCTGCCTTTCCCGCACAAGCGGAATGAAGTGGATGAAATCGAACGGGTAGACCTCTGTGGAGGGGAGACCTTGGCGGACGACGGGACGGCGTGCCCCGTCGTGCGGGCAGCCATCCGGGTGGATGACTGCCGGTGCGGTCCGCAGGATGGCCGGGGCCGATGGGCGGAGCCGGCACCACGGCTCCGCCCCTGCGGTTCCTGCTGTGAAGTTGTGGGTCAAGCTGTGTTCTCGATCAAGCGGTGTTCTTGGTCAAGCTGTGCTGTTGTGCGTCATGGAGTTGTGTGCCGGGTGCCCCGACAGGCGCCGGATCACGGCTGGGGCATGATCACATTGCGCACGAGCTCGTCGAGGTCGGCGTCGGCCTGCAGGAAGCCACGCAGCGTGCGGCGGGTGGCGCCGAAGGCGTCGAACTCGGCCGGCGTGAGGCCGTCGGGCTCGTAGGCGCGCACGAACTCGGGGATCGACTGCAGCGTCTTCATGATCTCGGGGGCCACCGGCTCGTCGATGCGGTTGACCGGCTTGTAGTCCGACTTGTTGATGATCTCCTGCCAGGCGAACGGCGGTGAGACGACCAGGTCGCCACCCACCAGCTCCGACCAGTGCATGACATTGCGGAAGGCGGCCGACAGCACCCGGGCGCGCAGTCCGCGGGCCTGGAACTCGTGGTAGGCCCGCTTCAGGGCTGCAACGCCGCCCCATTCGAGGTGGCCGGGATCGAGGAACAGGCCGTCGCGCTTGGCGACGATCTTGATCCAGTCGTCCAGGCGTCCACCCATGAGGGTGACCACGGGGCCCATCGTGGAGGTGTCCTTGCCCTCGGCCTCGCGGCGCTTCAGGCCGCGCTCGATGGCCTCGCCGGCGGTGATTGCCTGCGGCACGGTGAACGAGACGGTGACATTGACCGAGACGCCGCGATAGGTGGCGTCCTCGATCGCTGCGATGCCGACCTCGGTGGCCGGGATCTTCACGATGATGTTCTTGGTGAGCTTGCTGAATTCCTCGGCCTGGTCGGCCAGAGCCTTGGCGCTGCGGGCGAGGCGGGGATCGGTCTGGATCGACAGTCGGCCGTCGCGTCCGTTCTCACGCTCGAAGATGGGCTCGAGCAGTGCGGCAGCCTCCAGCGAGAGCTCCTTGACGGCCTGCCAGCCGATCTCGGACTCGGAGGCCTGCGGCATCTCCTCGGCGATCTCGGCGATGCGCGGCAGCCACTTGTCCTTGCGCTTGGTGATGCAGGTGTAGGCGATCGACGGGTTGCAGGTGGCGCCCACGCCGCCGAAGGAGATCGACTGGCGCAGCTCATCGGGATCGGCCGAGTCGTTCCACAGCGCGGTGGGGGTATTGCGGGCAGCCTCGAGCAGGGGCCCGGGCGTGTATTCGATGCTCATGGTTTCCTTCCTCAGTGTGGTCGCCGGTGCCATCCGCGTCGTCTTCGACGGTGGGGCGAACCAACGAGGTCCATTGAACCTTCGACCCGCATGTCATGTCAACTATTTGTCAGGACAACATGAGGAAGCTCACCTGATGCAAGGAACCAGCCACGCAGACGGGCCCTCCCCGGGCCCTGCGCACCGGATGCGGTCAGCGGGTGAACAGCGTCGAATCGAAGCTGTAGCGCGAGGCGCGGTAGGCATGGCGACCCACCTCCACCACCTCGCCCTTGTCGTCGTAGGTGGTGCGCGTCATGGTCAGCAGCGCTGCGCCACGGGGTTCCAGCAGCACCTCGGCGTCGGCCTTGGTGGCATTGCGCGCACCGATGGACTGATGGGCCGTCGACAGGTGGATCTCGCGCTTGCGTAGCAGGTCGTAGAGGCCGCCGGTCTCCAGTTCCTCACTGGTGGGGGCGATGCGGGCCGGCACCAGGTTCGTCAGCAGCGCGATCGGCTCACCGTCGGCATTGCGCAGCCGCCGGATCGACACGATCTCGGTGCCGGTCGGCACCGACAGCCATTCGGCCTCGTCCTCCGTGGCGCCGCGGGTGACATAGTCCAGCACGCGCGTGGTGGGGTGGTGTCCCGCCTGGGCGAGGTCGGCATTGAGGCTGGTCAGTTCCACCGGACGATGCACCTGGGTGGGTGCCACCGCAGTGCCCACGCCCCGACGGCGCACCACCAATCCCCCGTCCACGAGGCGCTGCAACGCCTTGCGGGCAGTGGGACGCGAGACCGCCAGCCGCTTGGCCATCGACAGCTCGTCCTCAAGCCTGGTGCCCGGCTCGAGCGCGCCATCGAGGATGAGCTTGCTGATGGGCTCGGAGATCTGGAAATACAATGGCACGGGGCTGGAACGGTCAAGGCTGACCTTGGGCACATAGACGTCTGTGCGAGCGGCCATGGGTGGGGCTCCCCTCGATCCAATACATGTGTCGCGCCGGGAGCGCGACATCGGGTGGTTGCACGTGGGTGCCACGACGGTCGTCCATGACCGTGATGACACGCCAACAATACGCCATGAGCGTCAGTTGATACTTTGTCATGACAAATAGTTGACCTCGCCAGACCTTCGTGCGACAGTTGTTCCACGACGCATCCGGGCCCCGATCGACCACCGATCCCGCGGCCGGAACATCGCTCAAGTTGTCACCCAAAGACGGGAAGGATCAACGCCGTGGCCACCTCCAGAACCCCCTCCGTGGAAGTCCTCACGATCGGACGCATCGGAGTGGACATCTATCCGCTCGAGATCGGTCGTGGCCTGGAGGACGTGGAAACCTTCGGCAAGTTCCTGGGCGGCAGCCCCACGAACGTGGCCGTGGCCGCCGCCCGCTACAAGCACTCCTCCGCAGTGATCACCGGCGTCGGCGACGACGGCTTCGGTCGCTTCCTGCGCCAGGAGATGCGCCGCCTGGGCGTCTACGACGACTTCGTGGTGACCTCGGAGAGCCTCAAGACCCCGGTCACCTTCTGTGAGATCTTCCCGCCCGACAACTTCCCGCTGTACTTCTACCGCCAGCCTTCGGCCCCCGACCTGCAGCTGCGCCCCGACGACCTGCCCCTGGAGGCGGTCAAGGACTCGGCGATCTTCTGGATCTCGGTCACCGGCCTGAGCGAGGAGCCCTCGCGCAGCACCCACCACGTGGCGCTGGACGCCCGCGATCGCCGCGGCATCACGATTGCCGACCTCGACTACCGCTCGCAGTTCTGGAGCAGCCCGCAGGCCGCCCACGAACAGGTGGCCCGCATCCTGCCCAAGGTGAGCGTGGCCATCGGCAACCGCGAGGAGTGCGAGGTCGCGGTCGGTGAGACCGATCCCGAGCGTGCCGCGGACGCCCTGCTGGACGCCGGCGTCGAGCTGGCGATCGTCAAGCAGGGCCTGCAGGGCACGCTGGCGAAGACCCGCAACGAGCGCGTCGAGATGCCCATCACCCCGGTGGAGACGAAGAACGGCCTGGGCGCCGGCGATGCCTTCGGCGGCGCCGTGTGCCACGGACTGCTTGAGGGCTGGCCCCTGGAGAAGATCATCTTCGCCGCATCCACCGCCGGAGCCATCGTGAGCTCGCGCATCGAATGCTCCACCGCGATGCCCACCGAGCCCGAGCTGCTGGCCGTGATGCGCGACAACCATGACTCCGTGGCGCCCGAACTGGAAGAGGTCTGAGGATGTCCTTGCTGTCCCGGATCGTCGACGTGCGCATGCACCATCCCGAGCGCATCGCCGAGCGCCTGACTGATCGTCCCCGCGGCACGATGCCCGCCGGCGACGAGAAGCTGATGATCATCGCCTGCGACCACCCCGCCCGCGGCGCGCTGTCGGCTGGTGGCAGCCCCACGGCGATGGCCTCGCGCGAGGAGATACTGCAGCGCTGCGTCACCGCGCTGTCGCGTCCCGGCGTCAATGGCTTCCTCGGCACGGCCGACATCATCGAGGACCTGGCCCTGCTGGGCGCCCTGGACGGCAAGCTCGTCTTCGGGTCGATGAACCGCGGCGGCCTGGCCGGCGCCTCCTTCGAGATGGACGACCGACGCACCGGCTACGACGCCCGCGGCGTGGTGGCCTCGCACCTCGACGGCGGCAAGATGCTGCTGCGCATCAACTATTCCGACGACGCCACCGCCGCCACGCTGGCCTGGTGCGCCAAGGCCGTCGACGAGCTCGCCGAGGCCAGGGTGATGGCCATGGTGGAGCCGTTCGTGTCCCGCTGGGACGACGGGCGCGTGGTCAACGAGCTGTCACCCGAGGCCGTGATGACCTCCATGACGATCGCCTCGGGCCTGGGCCGCACGTCGGCGTACACCTGGCTGAAGCTGCCCGCGGTGGACAACATGGAACAGGTGATGGAGGCCTCGAGCCTGCCGGCGCTCATCCTCGGTGGCGCGGTGAACTCCGATCCGGCGAAGGCCCGCGAGTCCTGGCGCAGGGCGTTGGCCCTGCCCACTGTCAAGGGACTGGTGATCGGACGGTCCCTCCTCTTCCCGCCCGGCGACGATGTTGCGGCGGCTGTCGACGAAACGGTAGGTCTGCTTGCATGAGTGACAACAACGAAGACATCTACGTAGCGGCCAACTCCTCCGGCCACGGCGACTTCTCGGTGGACATCTCCCCCGAGCGCGCCGGTTGGGGATTCTCGGGCCTCAAGGTGCTCAACCTCGCCCCCGGCGAGAAGCAGGAACTGGCCACCGGACCCGACGAGATCCTGGTGCTGCCGCTGTCGGGTTCCTGCGATGTCACGGTGGACGGCAAGGACTACCACCTCGACGGACGCAGCGGCGTCTTCGCCGAGATCACTGACTTCCTCTATGTGGGCCGCAACGAGGCGCCGACCATCACCTCGAAGGACGGTGGCCGTTTCGCGCTGCCCAGCGCGCGGGCCTCACGGGCCCTGCCGACGCAGTACTACGGCCGTGACAAGGTGCGCGTCGACCTGCGCGGTGCCGGTGACTGCTCGCGCCAGGTGAACAACTATGCGCTGGCCAATGGCGTGGAGACCTCCCACCTGCTGTGCTGCGAGGTGCTGACCCCCGGCGGCAACTGGTCGTCATATCCGGCGCACAAGCACGACGAGACCACTGCCGACGAGCGTGAGCTCGAGGAGATCTACTACTTCGAGATCGCCCAGGGCCCCACCGGCGAGGGCTTTGCCTTCCACCGCACCTATGGCACCCCCGATCGTCCGATCGAGCTGACCAAGGAGGTGCACTCCGGCGATGTCGTGCTCATCCCGCACGGATATCATGGGCCCACCGTGGCCGCTCCCGGTTACGACCTCCACTACCTCAATGTGATGGCCGGACCTGCCGAGGACCTGGTGTGGATGTCCACCGATGATCCGCACTACCACTGGATTCGTGACACCTGGGAACACGAGGCGATCGATCCCCGGCTTCCGATGGCGCACTGACCACCGCATTCCCCCGTCTCCAAGAACACCGGGGCCCTCCCCGTTACTGAAAGCACTGGGCTCCCGCCCCAGGTCACTGACACTGAAAGAAGGCACGACGTGAGCAACGAGGCATACTCCGCGACGATCCGGCTCACCACGGCTCAGGCGACGATCCGTTTCCTGACCAACCAGTACTCGGAGCGTGATGGCGTCGAACAGCGGCTCATCGCGGGCGCATTCGGCATCTTCGGCCACGGCAATGTCGCCGGCATCGGCCAGGCGCTGTTGCAGAACGAGATCGACCGTGACGAGGGCGAGGGCGCGATGCCCTACATCATGCCCCGCAACGAGCAGGGCCAGGTGCATGCCGCCGTGGCCTACGCCCGCACCAAGAACCGCCTGCAGACGATGATGTGCACCGCCTCGATCGGACCGGGCTCGCTCAACATGGTGACCGGCGCCGCGCTGGCCACCACCAATCGCATCCCCGTGCTGCTCTTCCCCTCCGACCAGTTCGCCAACCGCATCCCCGACCCGGTGCTGCAGCAGCTGGAGGACCCCACCACCCTGGACGTGACGGTCAATGACTGCTTCCGTCCGGTGTCGCGCTTCTTCGACCGCATCAACCGTCCCGAGCAGCTGATCCCCTCGCTGCTCAATGCGATGCGGGTGCTCACCGACCCGGCCGAGACCGGCGCGGTGACCGTTGCCATGCCCCAGGACGTGCAGGCCGAGGCCTTCGACTGGCCGGTGGAGTTTTTCCGCAAGCGCGTGTGGCATGTGCGCCGTCCGGTGCCCGAGCCCGCCGCGCTCGACCGCGCCGTGGCGCTGATCCGGGCCGCCAAGCGTCCGTTGGTGATCAGCGGCGGCGGCACCATCTACTCCGAGGCCCCCCAGGAGCTGCGCGAGCTGGCGACCAATACCGGCATCCCGGTGGCCGACACCCAGGCCGGCAAGGGCGCCATCAGCTTCGAGAACCCCGCCTCGGTGGGCGGTGTGGGATCGACCGGCTGCGACGCCGCCAACCACCTGGCCGACAAGGCCGACCTCATCATCGGCATCGGCACCCGCTATTCCGATTTCACCACGGCCTCGAAGACCCAGTTCAAGAACCCCGACGTGAAGTTCGTCAACGTGAACGTGCGCTCCTTCGACGCCGCCAAGGAATCGGCCGAGATGGTGGTGGCCGATGCCCGCGAGACGCTGCTGGCGCTGATCGACCGGCTGGCCGACTACCACGTGGATGATGCCTACACCGACGAGATCCATGCCGAGCGCAAGGCCTGGTTCGAGGTCACGCAGCGTTGCTACCACCTGGACCACCAGCCGCTGCCCGCCCAGACGGAGGTCTTCGGCGCGCTCAACGAGCTGATGGGCCCCGAGGACATCGTGATCAACGCGGCCGGCTCGATGCCCGGCGACCTCCAGGCACTGTGGCAGGCCAAGACGCCCACGCAGTACCACGTGGAGTACGCGTTCTCGACCATGGGCTATGAGATTCCGGCGGCCATGGGCGTCAAGCTCGCCCGCCCGGAGTCCGAGGTGGTCTCGATCGTCGGTGACGGCACCTACCAGATGCTGCCCGCCGAGCTGGCGACGGTGACCCAGGAGCACATCAAGGTGATCTACGTGCTGCTGGACAACTACGGCTACAGCTCGATCGGCTCGCTGTCGGAGTCGCACGGCTCCCAGCGCTTCGGCACGAAGTACCGCGAGCGCGGCGAGGGAAGCCACCTGGACGACACCGAGCACGTGGTCGGCGTGGACATCGCGGCGAATGCCCGCTCGTGGGGCATCGAGGTGCTCGAGGTGCACACGATCGAGGAGTTCCGGGCTGCCTATGAGCAGGCCCACGCCTCCGATCGCGCGACGATGATCCACATCGAGACCGACCTGTACGGCCCCAACCCGCCCGGCTCGAGCTGGTGGGACGTGGTGGTCTCGGAGACCTCGCGCCTGGAGTCCACGCAGCAGGCCCGCGCGCAGTACGAACAGGATCGGCGCCCCCAGCGCCACTACCTGTAGGACCACCGGCCCCCGCGGCCGGATTGTGAGCACGTCAGCCCTCATCGGCTGATCGTGGTGGCCATGACGGCTGCCACCGGCTCATGGCGACGATCGCAAGGTCGTCGCGAACTGCAGGCTGGGACCCAACCGTCGCAGCCTGCGGGAGGAAGCAACACCGGGCGCGCAACCCGGGGCAATGGAGACCCCCGCGCGCCCTTTTCCGCAGGACCCCGTCCCGGGGCTCCGGGAAGCAGAATGCAGAAGAAGAATGAAAGGAACAGCCATGAGTGAAGCCACCAGTCTGTGGATTGACGGCAAGTCCGTGCAGGGGCACGGCGACCTCATCGATATCGACGATCCCGCCACCGGCAAGGCCATCGGCCAGCTGCGTCTGGCGAACTCCGATGACCTCGACACCGCGATCGCGTCGGCCAAGAAGGCCCAGGCCGAGTGGGCCAATGCCTCACTGGCCACGCGCGTCTCGGTGATGTTCAAGATGCGTCAGCTCATCCTGGATCGCCAGGACGAGCTGGCCGACATCATCGTGGCCGAGGGTGGCAAGACCCACGGCGACGCACTGGGCGAGATCGCCCGTGGCCGCGAGACCATCGACTTCGCCTGTGGCATCAATGCCGCGCTCAAGGGCGAGTTCACCTACAACGCCTCGCGCGGCGTCGACGTGCACACGGTGCGCCAGCCCGTGGGCATCGTGGCCGGCATCGCGCCGTTCAACTTCCCGGTGATGGTGCCGATGTGGATGCACCCGATCGCCCTGGCGACCGGCAATGCCTTCATCCTCAAGCCGGCCAGCCCGGTGCCGACGGCCTCGCTGTTCATCGCGGAGCTGTACAAGGAGGCCGGCCTTCCCGACGGCCTGTTCAACGTGGTGCCGGGCAACCGCCAGATCGTCTCGGCGATCTGCGAGCATCCCGGCGTCGACGCCATCTCGTTCGTCGGTTCCAGCCCGGTGGCCCACATCGTGCAGAACACCGGCGTGGAGCACGGCAAGCGCGTGCAGGCACTGGGCGGGGCCAACAACCACGCCATCGTCATGCCTGACGCCGACGTGGAGTTCGCCGCGCAGCACATCTCGTCGGGCGCCTTCGGTGCCGCCGGCGAGCGCTGCATGGCACTGCCGGTGATCGTGACCGTCGGTGGCGTGGAGGACAAGCTGATCCCCGCCCTCAAGGCACGCGCCACCAAGATCGTCACCGATGCGGGCACCAACCCGGATGCCGAGATGGGTCCGGTGATCACCCGCGCCGCGCAGGAGCGGATCACCTCCTGGATCGACGAGGCCGAGAAGGCGGGCGCCAAGGTGGTGCTCGACGGGCGTGGCTACACCCCGGACAACCCCGCGGAGAAGGACGGCTTCTGGCTTGCCCCGACCATCCTCGACGATGTGCCGACCAACCTGCCGATCTACTGCGAGGAGACCTTCGGGCCCGTGCTGGCGATCGTGCATGCCGACACCTACGAGGAGGCCATCGAGCTGGTCAACTCCGCTCCGTTCGGCAATGGCTCGGCCATCTTCACCTCGTCGGGTGAGGCGGCCCGCGAGTTCTCGCTGGACGCACAGGCCGGCATGATCGGCATCAACGTGCCGATCCCGGTGCCGGTTGCCTACTACTCCTTCGGCGGTTGGAAGGAGTCGCTGCTGGGCGACACCCACATCCACGGCCCGGAGGGCGTGAAGTTCTACACCAAGGGCAAGGTGATCACCAGCCGCTGGCCCAGCCAGGGTGACCACGTCGGCCATGTGGGAATGAACTTCCCGACCAACGCATAACCAGCACCACGCAACACCAGCAAGAAGGCAACACCAGCATCACCGCAACACCACGTCAGGCCCCCACTGAGTTCGTTCGGTGGGGGCCTGACGTGTCTCCGGCAGGCTTGACGTCGCTGTGCGATGACACCACACTCAACCCGGGGCGCCGAACGCGTCCCCGAGTCCGCCTCCGGCCAACCTGGGAGAGAGAAGACCTCTGGATCAATTTTTGTCCGGATGTAATGACAATTCGGGCTTCAGGACTATAAAGTGCTTGCTGTGGTCGGGCACCAGTGCTGATGCCCGATCGAACGGCTCTGCCAACGAGGGCGGGCCGCAGGCGCAAGGAGTCTCGATGAGCGAGAACACGGCGTCGGTGGGGACGTACACACCGACGAAGATCAAGGAGCTGGTGGCCGAGATACCGGCCTCCGGCAAGAAGCGGTCGCTGGGGGCGATCGCGGCAGTAGCAACACTTGGTTCACTACTCTTCGGCTATGACACCGGTGTGATCGCCGGTGCACTGCCCTATATGTACCTTCCCTCCGAGGCCGGCGGCCTCGCCCTGAAGACCTGGGAGGAGGGCCTGGTCGGCGCCCTGTTGTGCATCGGCGCAGCCGTCGGCGCGAGCGTGGGCGGACGCCTCTCCGACAAGTACGGACGCCGCCACAACATCATCATGCTGGCGATCGTCTTCTTCATCGGCGCCATCGGCTGCACCCTGTCACTGAATGTGTGGATGCTGTTCGCCTTCCGCCTGGTGCTCGGCTTCGCCGTGGGCGGCGCGTCCGCCACCGTGCCGGTCTTCCTGTCGGAGACCGCACCAAAGCGCATCCGCGGCATCCTGGTGGCCGTCGACCAGTTCATGATCGTCGGTGGCCAGCTGCTCGCGTACTCGATGAACGCGGTGCTGGCGCAGTACCACGGTGGCCCCGAGGCCATCGTCTCGAATGACCCGTCGGGCACCTACGCCTCGGGCAGCACCCAGGTGTGGGACGTGCTGCAGAACATCGTCGGCCTGACGGTCTCCGGCGGCAACGGCATGACCTGGCGCTACATGCTCGTGCTGGCATCCATCCCGGCCATTGCCCTGTTCTTCGGCATCCGTGCCATGCCCGAGTCAGCCCGTTGGTACGCCTCGCACATGCGCATCCCCGAGGCCATCGGTGCCCTCAAGCGCGTCCGTGAGGACGGCAAGGACGATGTGGCCCATGAGATCGACGAGATGGTCGAGGTGCACCGCGCCGAGGCCAAGCAGGAACGCTGGAACTTCTCCCAGATCTGGTCGACCAAGTGGACGCGACGCCTGTTGCTCATCGGCATGGGCCTGGGCATCGCCGACCAGCTGACCGGCATCAACACGGCCATGTACTACATGCCGAAGGTGCTGCACGCGGCCGGCTTCTCGATGACCGACTCGATCAGCCTCAACGTGGTCTCCGGTGCCGTGTCACTGATCGGCTCCGGCGTCGGGTTCTGGTTGATCGCCAAGTTCGCCCGCCGCCATGTGGGCATCTACCAGTCGGCGATGATCGTGTTCTTCCTCACCTCGCTGGCCGCGGTGTTCTTCTTCTTCATCCAGCCGCACCAGCAGGCCGACGGCGCCATCGTCGGCGCCCCGAGCTTCGCCCCCATGCTCGTGCTGATCCTGGTCTGCCTGTTCGTCTTCGCCAAGCAGTCCGGCACGGTGAACTGGGTGTTGTTCTCGGAGATCTTCCCGATGAAGATCCGCGGCACCGCGCTGGGCATCGCCGTGGGCACGCTGTGGATCGTCAACGCGATCGTCGCCTGGGTGTTCCCGATGATGATGAAGGGCTTCGGCGGTGCGCTGACCTACATCATCTTCGCGGCATTCAATGTGTGCACGCTGTTCTTCTACCTGAAGATCGTCCCCGAGACGAAGTACCACAGCCTCGAGGAACTCGAGCTGAAGTTCCAGAAGGACTACAGCTGAGTGTTGCCCCGCGCGGAGCCGGTCGTGTGATCTGTCAGGATCCCGCGGCCGGCTCCCTGCTTTCATGACAGTCTTGGCACAGTCGCAGCCCTGACGCGGTCGCAGGGTTCGCACGGTCGCAGCCCTGACACGGTTGCAGGGTTGGCACAGTCGAGGTCGGCATCTTCCCGAGGAGGCATCTGATGGGCTCAGGCCAGGTGCGCGTGGCACGCATTCGCGTGACGATCGCGCTCGCCGGCGCACTGACCGGTGCCGTCTACGGTGGCCTGTGCGCCACCCTGGTGGCGGCTCCCCGGGGCGCCGTGCTGCGGGTGGCCACGGTCTCGGGCGCAGCGCTGCTCGGCGTCTTCGTGGCCTATCTGAGTGCCCGCCTGGTCGGCCGACGGCTCCAGGGAGTGGCCGCGGCGCTGCTCGTGGTGGCCGGTGGCGTGCTGACGCCGCTCGCCGCCCCCATCCACTGGCCCGGCCTGCTCGGCCCGGCCCTGGCCGGGCTGGGTGCCGGCGTACTCACGATCGTCGCTCCCCTGCTGGCCCGGGAGCTGGCCGCCAACTCGCGGCACCAGGTGGCGGGCAGCACCGGCTTCGGGCTGCCCCTGGGGCTGGGCACCACCCAGCTCGTGGCGGTGGCCGCGGTGGCCGTCGAACTGCCGGTCGAGCGACTGGTGTGGCCCACCATCGGGGCCCTGGCACTGCTGGTGGGCATCCTGCTGGCCACCCTGCCCGAGTCACCGGTGTGGCTGGCGACGCATCGCACGATGGAGCGCAGCTATGCGGCCATGGTGCGACTGTTCGGCACCCTGGAGGCCAGCATCGAACTCGACTGGGTGCTGATGGCCCGCGACATGGCCGCCGAGGAACGCCGCCTGCGGTGGCGCGACCTCAGGCTGCCCGGCATGAAGCGCACCGTGACGGCCGGCGCCGTGCTCGCCCTGGTGCGCGAGGCGCCCCTCGGCCTGGCGGCACTGGTGCTGGTGCCCGCGGTGGCGGGCGAACTCGCCTCGCCCCGGGCCGCCACCGTCGCACTGTTGGTGCTGGGCCTCACGGCGACGGGCGTCGGGGTGACCACCGCGCTGCACCGCTTCCGCGGATTCGGCTTTGCCCGCCTGATCGCCGGCCTGGCGCTGGCACTGGTGGGACTGTCCCTGATGACCCTGGCCACCCATGTCCACGACGGCGGGGCGCTCGTGCTGGTGCTGGTCGCCACCCTGGCGTTGGCGGTGGCGCAGTTCGTGTTGGTGACCCCGGCGGCGCGGGGATCGGTGGAGCCACTGGTGCCCCCATGGCTCGTGCGGGCCCACACCACCTCGACCCATGTGCTGGCCGCGGCGGCCCGGGTGATCTGCCTCACCGCGCCGGCCGCCCTGCTGGCGACCAGGGGTCCCGCCACGACGGCCATGGTGGCCACGTTGGTGGAGATCGTCGTGCTCATCGTGCTCACGGCCGCCCTGCCGCAGGCCCTGCACCGCACGGCCTAGGCCCGGGGATGCGTCCCGCAATTGTGTTTATGTCCTGACAATTGGCGTCCGTCTTGATAGCGTGGGGGCACGCGGGCAATCAATGCTGAGTGCCCCTGATTCCCTTGAGACAGAAAGCCGTGGACATGACCCAGTCCCTCACCACCTTCGAGATCCCGGCCACAATGCGCGCAGCGGTGCTTCGCGAGCCCGGTGCGGGCCTGAAGGTCGAGACCATCCGTACGCCGCACCCGAAGGAGGGCGAGATCCTGCTGAAGGTCGCGGCCTGCGGACTGTGCCACTCCGACCTGCACGTGATCAGCGGCGCCATCGCCTTCCCCACCCCGGCGGTGCTCGGCCATGAGGTGGCCGGCACCATCGTCGAGCTCGGCCCGGGCAATGAGTTCACCGGCCTGCAGGTGGGCCAGCAGGCCGCCGGCGCCTTCCTCATGCCGTGCGGCAAGTGCGCCGAGTGTGCGCGCGGCCATGACGAGCTGTGCCTCAACTTCTTCAACATGAACCGCCTCAAGGGCGAGCTGTACGACGGCGAGACGCGCCTGTTCACCACCGACGGCGAGCCCCTGGCGATGTATTCGATGGGTGGGCTGGCCGAGTACGCGGTGATCCCCTCCACCGCCGTGGCGCCGGTGCCGGCCAACATCGACACGGTGCCCTCGGCCATCCTCGGCTGCGCGGCACTGACCGGCTACGGCGCGGTGCGTCGTGGTGCCGACCTGCGCTACGGCGAGACCGTCGCCGTGGTGGCCGTCGGCGGGGTGGGTACCAACATCGTGCAGGTCGCCCACGCCATGGGCGCCCGCCAGGTGATCGCCATCGACGTCTCCGACGAGAAGCTGGCCCCGATGGCCGGTTATGGCGCCACCGCCACCATCAACTCCACCACCCACGATCCCCGCGAAGAGGTGCTCAAGCTCACCGGTGGCCGTGGCGTGGACGTCGCCTTCGAGGCGCTCGGCATCCCCGCAACCTGGCAGACCGCGCTCGACGTGATCGCCGACGGTGGCCGCATGGTGCCGATCGGACTGGGCGGCGGCGTGCAGACCGCCGGCGTGGAGATCAACCGCACGGTGCGTCGCAGCCAGTCGATCCTGGGCTCCTACGGCGCCCGCACCCGCCAGGACCTGCCTGCGGTGATCGACATGGCCTCGCGCGGCATCATCGACTACAAGGACGTGGTGAGCCGCCGGTTCACCCTGGAGCAGGCCAACGAGGGCTACGAGCTGCTGGCCCATGGCGGCATCCAGGGCCGTGGCGTGGTGGACATGTCACTGTGATGTGCCCGCTCTGAGCGGCGTGGTCGGCCACCGGTTGGTCGACCATGCCGTGGGCACGCACGCCGGGCATCCAACACGCTGTGTATCCGATACCCCGTGCGTCCAACACGCTGGGCATCCAACAACTGGGCATCCGAGCTGATCGCCCGGACGCACCGGAGGCCTGGCACCATGGCCCCCGGACAGAAAGAAGCGCCGGTCCCCGATGACCGGCGCTTCTTCTATGGGTTCACGTGGGCGTCGTTGACACGCTCCCCCTGGGAGAACTGCGGGCCGTGGCCCGCTGCTGTCCCGCTGACTCAGAGAGTCCTTGCAGCCGCGATGTTCACGCCGGCGTAGACGCCGACCATGGATGCGGCAACCATCAGCACACCGCCGCCGGCAAGCAGCAGGGTGTTGGTGGTGAGCACGCCGATCACCATGAGGGCGATCACGGCAATGGCCACGGCACCCAGCGCAACCGACAACGTGATGGCGTTGACGTCGGCAGCCTCGGCGGAACGGATCGCGGCCGAGCTGCTCGTGGTGGTGGGGGTGGTGGTCCTGAGCTGGTTGTTCTGAAGTGTGTCGTTCATGTCGACGCCTTTCTGTAAGCAGGCGCGCGAACGCCACATCAGCAGCGTCACGCACGCCAATGTGTGTTTCGGGACTTTGTCAGGTCGTGTTTAATGACCGGACAAAGTCCAGTGTACGGGAGAAACGTCAGGAACCCAAATGGCGTCCTCCCCGCAGGACGGACCGGGGCCGCGCCGGATGGTGTATCCGACGCGGCCCCGGGTTCACGGTCGTCCGACGGCCCCTGGGGGCCTCCGTGCGATCAGCGGGTGATCAGTCCTTGTGGGTGCCCAGCGAACCGAGCTCCTTGCAGGCCTCCACCACGCGGTCGGCCATGCCGTTCTCGGCCTTCTTGCCCCACGAGCGCGGGTCGTACATCTTCTTGTTGCCGACCTCGCCGTCGATCTTCAGCACACCCTCGTACTGGGTGAACATGTGATCGACCACGGGGCGGGTGAAGGCGTACTGCGTGTCGGTGTCAACGTTCATCTTGATGACGCCGTAGGACACCGCATCGGCGATCTCCTGGGGGCTCGAGCCCGAGCCACCGTGGAAGACCAGGTCGAAGGGCTTGTCGATGCCGTACTTCTTGCCACAGGCGTCCTGGATCTCCTTGAGGATCTCGGGGCGCAGCTTCACGTGGCCGGGCTTGTAGGCGCCGTGCACATTGCCGAAGGTGAGTGCGGTGATGTAGCGACCCTGCTCGCCGGTGCCCAGGGCCTCCAGCGTGCGCATGCCGTCCTCGACGGTGGTGTAGAGCTTGTCGTTGATCTCACCGGTGACGCCGTCCTCCTCGCCACCCACGGCGCCCACCTCGATCTCGAGGATGATGTGGGCCTTCGAGGTGCGCGTGAGGAGCTCCTTGGCGATCTCGAGGTTCTCACCCAGGTCGATGGCCGAGCCGTCCCACATGTGGGAGTTGAACAGCGGATCCTCGCCGCGGTCGACGCGCTCCTGGCTGATCGCGATGAGCGGGTTGACGTAGGTGTCGAGCTTCTCCTTCTGGCAGTGGTCGGTGTGCAGGGCGATGTTCACCGAATAGTGCTTGGCCACCACGCGCGCGTACTCCGCGAGCGCCACGGCACCGGTGACCATGTTCTTCACCTTCTGGCCCGACGCATACTCCGCGCCGCCGGTGGACACCTGGATGATGCCGTCGGACTGCGCTTCCGCGAAGCCCTGGATGGCAGCGTTGAGGGTCTGCGACGAGGTGATGTTGATCGCCGGGTAGGCGAAGCCGCCCTTCTTGGCACGGTCGATCATGTCCGCGTAGACCTCGGGACTTGCGATAGGCATGTGTGCTTCTTTCTGGCTCGACGCCGGTTCAGTCTGCGCATCCGGGTGGTGGAACGCGCGATCGGGGGGACCCTCGTTGTGTTCTTCCAACAGCTGGGATGCCTGCCGACGCGGCGGGCACCAGCGCAATTCTCTCAGGATCGGAGCAGTTCCGAAAGCCCTGAGCTCAATCAAATTGTAAGAACATTCCAACAAATTCGGGTACGGCGGGCGCAGGTGCGTCCGGGATCACCAGACCTGCTCGCAGCGGCTCATGTCGAGGTGCAGCCGGCGTCCCGAATATGCCCACAGGCCCGAGTCGATCGTGCCGGGCATCAACGTGAGCAGGGCGAAGGGCACCGTCCAGTAGCTGCCGTCGGCGCGCACCACCTGCAGTTCGGGTCCGGGCACCGCCCGTCTGCTTGCGCCGCGCACGGCCGAGACATCGGACCAGGCCAGGAACTCGACGCGATCGGCGTGGGTGAGCAGCAGGCCGTCGCGACGCATCGTCACCGCCGCCCCCACCTGCATGCGCCCCAGTGCGCGGGTGAGGTCGTGGCGCGTCATCGCGATGCGTGCCACCTGCACCCAACCCGACACCAGCGGCCACAGCAGCAACAACGCCATCGCCAGGGCCGACGGCCTGAGCGCCAGGATCCCGGCCGGATGCAGCTGCCACTTGAACATGGTGAGCGCCACCAGCAGCCAGCCGACCCCGAAGATCGAGCCGATCACCGCGAAGATGACGGCACGCCTGGTGGACTTCTTGAACGCGGCGTGGCGCAGCTGCAGTCGGTCGGGGCTGAGCAACAGCGCGAAGCCCCGGTCGCTGACCGGGCGTGGATTCGCCGGACGCTGGGTGGCCGTGGGCTGCATGGCGCTCATCCTATAGAGCCGGGCTTTGCGTGGGCTGGCAACGACGACGCATCGGACACCGCCGTGGTGACCCCCTCGTCACGCGGCCCACCCGCATGGGCGAGCGCCCAGTGGTACATCGCGATGGCGGCGGCGGCACCGGCGTTCATCGACCGGGTGGATCCGTACTGGGTGATCGCCACCAGGCGTTCGCAGGCGGCGGCGAGCTCGTCGGTGAGGCCCTGCCCCTCGCTGCCGAAGACCAGGCAGCAACGCAGCGGGAGCTCGGTGGTCTCCAGGCGCACCGCCCCGGGCAGGTTGTCGACGCCCACCATGGTCAGCTCGTGCTCGGCGCAGTAGGACACCAGCGAGGCGACATCGGGCTGGTGGTGCACGTGCAGGTAGCGGTCGGTCACCATGGCGCCGCGTCGGTTCCAGCGATGGCGTCCCAGGATGTGCACCCCCGACACGTTGAACGCATTGCCGGTGCGCACGATCGAGCCGATGTTGAAGTCGTGCTCCCAGTTCTGGATGGCGATCTGCAGGCTGTGGCGTCGGGTGTCGAGGTCGGCCACGATCGCCTCCACCGTCCAGTAGCGGTAGCGGTCGAGCACATTGCGGTGGTCGCCGTCGGCCAGCAGCTCGGGGTCGAAGCGCGGATCGTCGGGCCAGGGTTGGGGAGCCGGGCCGACGCCCACCGTCGGGGCGGTGGGGTCCACCGGCGGCTTGGCAGTGCCACCGTCCCGGGCCTCGGACAGGGTTGCGTCAGACTGCGGTGCAGGGCTGTCAGCTGGGTGATCCACGCCGCCCAACGCTACCCTTGCCGGGTGCTCCCACTGTCTTTGTTGCCCGCGCTGGTGCCCATGCTGCCGAGCTGGATGGACCCGGCGACCATCATCCACGCACTGGGGAACGGGGCCCTGTGGGGGGTGTGCGCCATCCTGTTCATCGAGTGCGCGATCTTCCCGATCCTGCCCGGTGACTCCCTGCTGTTCACGGTGGGCATGTTCATCGCCATGGTGCCCCCGTCGATCACCTTCGGCGACATGGGCAAGCCGATGGTCTACGTGGTGGCCTGCCTCATCATGACCGTCTTCGCGGTGGGCGGGAACATGGCCGGCTATTACATCGGCAAGTTCGTCTCGGGCTGGTTGTTCAAACCCCGCGACGGCTGGGTGGGCAAGATCTTCAGCCAGAAGCACCTGGACGACACCCACAAGTTCTTCGCCCGTTACGGCTCCAAGGCCCTCGTGCTGGGACGCTTCGTACCCTTCGTCCGCACCTTCGTGACGATGGTCGCCGGCGCGGCCGGGATGACCTTCCGCCACTTCATCCTGTGGACGGCGGTGGGCGGCGTGCTGTGGGTGTGGGGCGTCACCGCACTGGGCTATTTCCTGGGCAATGTGGCCTTCATCGGCGACAACATCGACCTGGTGCTGGTGGCCATCGTGCTCATCTCGGTGATCCCGATGGTGGTCGAATACCTGTTGGAGAAGCGTCGCGGACGCATGGAAGCGGCGGCCGGCGCCGACGCCTGATCGGGGGTCATCCCCCGCGCCATGGGGCCCGTCGGGCGCGTGCCACCACGGAGTGAGGGATCGCGGCGCAACAGATCGCAAGGCAACGGATAGGGGCGGATGAAGCACCGTGGATGGTGCTTCATCCGCCCCTATCGCTGTCCCCGGACACGGTCACTACTGACAGGCACAGCTCCGCAGACCGGGTGGGTGCCCGGCGACCGGCGGCTAGCCGTTCTGGCCGGATGCTCCGGAGCCCGAACCACCCTGCGAGTCATCGTCCGGGAGCGTCGGCTGCTGGCCCGTTGTCGGCTGCTGACGCGGCGGCTGCGGCGGCACATATCCCTGGTTCTGCTCGGTGGGAACCGCCTGGGGCTGTCCGCTGCCGGGCTGCGCCGGCGGCGTGACCAACGGCTGGCCGGGCGCGTCCTGGCCCAGCGCCGGCTGCGGGGCCGACTGCTGGTTCCCGGGAGCCGGCGTGCCGGCCTGCTGGCCATCGCGCTGCACACCCGAGCCATAGCCCATCTGTGAGAAGTCCACCTGGGGCGCCTCGCGCATCGAGGGGTCGTCCACCTGGAAGTAGGCAGCCTTGGTGAAGTGGAACATCGAGGCGCTGATGTTCGACGGGAAGCTCTCCACCTTCGTGTTGTAGTCGCCGACCACCGCGTTGTAGTAGCGCCGCGAGTTGGCGATGCGGTCCTCGGTGGCGGCCAACTGCTCCGACAGCTGGCGGAAGCCGGCGTCGGCCTTCAGGTCGGGATAGGCCTCGGCCAGCGCATTGATGCTGCCCAGGGCCTGGGTGAGCTGGGCCTCCACCTGGCCACGCTGGGCGCTCGCCGCACCGTTGGTATCCATCTGGCGCGCCTGGTTGCGCAGCGAAATGATGTCGGACAACGTGTTGTGCTCGTGGGTGGCGTAGCCCTTGACCGATTCGACCAGGTTGGGAATCAGGTCATAGCGACGGTTGAGTTCCACGTCGACCTGGCGCCAGGCCTCCTGCAGCTTGTTGCGCAGCCCCACCAGCGAGTTGTACGGGGCGATGAACATGCCCCCCACGATCGCCAGCAGGACGACGATGATCACGATGATGGCAATCACAGCTTCGCGCCTTTCCTTGGGGTCAGGCCCCGTGAGGAGCCCTCGCCCCGTGACGTAGCGGGCCCCGACTCGGATGAGCCGATGCGCTTCATGTCCACACTAATGGAGCCACCGGGCCACGAAGACAGTCCGGCCGGCAGCAATACGGCCAACCGCTGCCCGGCCGGGGCGCACCTGCCGCGCCGGGGACGCCCGATGGACGCGCCCGTGGGTCCCGCGGGCCCTGACGGCGCCGCTCCCCACGGTGTGACTTCGTGCGGTCCGACTCCCTACAGCCCCAGGTCCTCGGCGTCATAGGCGTGGCGGTAGTCCAGGCCGGCGTCCGCCATGGCCCGGGCCACCACGCCCCCGGAGCGGTCGACGATGTCGATGACGCCCACCACGATGGCGCCGGCCTCCTTGATGGCCTCCACCGCGGTCAGGGCGGACCCGCCGGTCGTGCTGGTGTCCTCGACCACCACGACGCGACGCCCGGTGATGTCAGGGCCCTCGATGCGCTTGTTCAGGCCGTGGGTCTTGGCCTCCTTGCGCACGACGAAGGCATCCACCGGCGAACCGGCAGCGGCCGCTGCGTGCAACATCGCCGCACCCACCGGATCGGCACCCATCGTGAGCCCGCCGACGGCGTCGAAGTCCCAGTCCTTCACCAGGTCGAGCATCACCCGACCAACCAGCGGGGCGTCCACTCCCGACAGCGTCACGCGACGCATGTCGATGTAGTACTCGGCCTCCTTGCCGCTGGAGAGCACGACGTGCCCGGGCACCACGGCTTCGTTGATGATGTGCTGGCGCAGGGCTTCGCGGTCGCTGCTGGCTTGATCGGTCATGGTGCTGAGAATATCGGGCCGGCCGCGGGCACGGCACCCGCACGCCCGGTTGGCCCGGGCACCCCGGCAACGGTGGCGCCTAGTGCACCAACGTGGCGAACAACACCGAACGATCCGCGGTCGGCACGAGGTCCTGGTCGGCGGTGATCGTCAACAACGAATCGGTGGGGACCTGGCCGGCATGGCCCGGCACCGCGTCGAGCACCCAGCTGTCGTCGGCATGCACGGTGAGATCGCGCGGCGCCACCTCCACCGCGTAGCGGAAGGAACCCGAGCAGCTGTCCACCGTGATCACATCGCCCTTGTTGAGTTCCAGCAGCCGCTCCAGCGGCGCGCCATGGGTGATGCGGTAGCCCGCCAGCGCAAAGTTGCCGGCCTGCCCCGGCTGGCCCGTGGTGGCGTACCACCCGACCCCGGAGCCGAGCGCCTTGTTGTCCGTGCCGCGCGCGATGGGCTCATGCACGCCGATGGCGTCGATGGTGAGCACCCCGATCACGGCATCGGTGGCCTGGCTGTCGCAGGACGCCGGGAACGATGCCAGCGCCCGGGCCGCCCTGTTGTGCGCCGAGCGGGTGGAGCCCCAGACCTGCCATGCGGCAGCCGCGCCGAGCACCAGCACGAGCGCCACGACGCCCACCACCACCAGGGTGAACACGGAAGGGCGGCGAGCGCGGCGGGCTGACGACATGGATTCAGCCTAGAGGTCCCCGCCGGTGGGACGCGGTTATCCGCCCGTCACGCGCTGCGGGCAGGGTGTGATCCCATTCGCTGTGCCCATGTTCGAGTTTCACTCGCTGTGCCCATGTTCGAACTTCATTCGCTGTGCCCATGTTCGAGTTTCACTCGCTGTGCCCATGTTCGAACTTCATTCGCTGGGCCCATGTTCGAACTTCATTCGAAGTGCGTCCGGGCGTCCCAACTCACGGGGCTGCCCTGGGGCGCGGCGTCGTCGAAGGGCTCGGGCGCGCCACGCCAACGGTCAAGCTCCTCGCCGAAGATCCAGCGGTAGGGGAAGGCGTCCCCGCGCCCGCGGCTCATCAGGGCCGACATCGGCAGCTCCAGGTGCGAGCACAGGATCACCACATTGCCCATGCGTCGCCCCTTGAACACGCCCGGCTCTGCACACACCGACAGTTCACTGAAAGAGCGGTTCGCCCCGACCAGCACCCGGTGCGTCCACGTGAACGGGGCCGTGTCGGTGACATTGATCGCCAGCAGGCCGCCGTCGCGCAACACGCGGTCGTATTCGCCGAACGCCTGGCCGGTCACCAGCTCGCCGGGCACCGACAGGTGGGCGAACGCGTCCACGATGATCATGTCGGCATAGTCCGCCGGCATCACGGCCAGCCCGGTGCGTCCGTCCTGGGGACGCACCTTGATGCCCGAGCGCTGCGGCAGCGGGAGTTCACGGCGCACCTCCTCGGTGAGGCGCTCATCGGGCTCGAGCACGATCTGCGGCGACGTCGGACGGGTGAAGGCCACATAGCGGGCCAACGACATGCCCGCACCACCCACATGGATCACCCGCGGCCGCTCACCGGCGGGCACCCACACGTCGATGGCCTCACTGATGCGCTGCATATAGGGGAACTCGAGGTGCGTCGGATCATTCGGGTCGACGAAGGAATGCTCCACTCCCCCGCCGCTGACCACGAATGCGCCCGGCACGAACTTGTCGGGCTGCACATGCAGCACGTCGTGGTCCGACGGGGTGGCGTCACCGCCCCCGACGGCCCCGTCCGGCCCGGACGCGCCGCTGACGACTTCCCCATGAGCAGCCGATGCCCGGCCCTGGTGCTTGTGTGCCATGACCCCATTGTGGCCTGCCGGGCTCCGGCCCCCGCACCGAACACGTGGCCCGGCGCAGGACACATGCCCCGGCGCAGATCATCGGCCCCGCAGCGAACGTCGACCCCCGAACAGGAATAGGGTCATGGGACGACAACACAGGCGCCGTCGCCCAGCAGCGCTGCCGCCGACGGCGGGAGGGGCGCGACCGGTCCCAAGAGCCGCAGGAGAACGAATGGCTGGCAACACCACCACGCACGCATCCGGAGGAATCCGGGAGTTGACGGTCCGGGCCGTCGTCCTGGGCGGCATCATCACCCTGATCTTCACCGCCGCCAACGTCTACCTGGGCCTCAAGGTCGGCCTGACCTTCGCCACCTCCATCCCGGCGGCCGTGATCTCGATGGCCATCCTGCGGCGCTTCCAGAACCACACCGTGGTCGAGAACAACATCGTGCAGACCATCGCGTCCGCCGCCGGCACGCTGTCGGCCATCATCTTCGTGCTGCCCGGCCTGGTGATGATCGGCTGGTGGACGGGCTTCCCCTACTGGACGACGGCCGCAGTCTGCGCCATCGGCGGAACGCTCGGCGTCATGTACTCCATCCCGCTGCGTCGCGCCCTGGTGACCGGCTCCGACCTGCCCTACCCCGAGGGCGTCGCCGGGGCCGAGGTGCTCAAGGTCGGGGATTCCTCGCAGAGTGCCGCCTCGCAGCGCAGCGGCCTGCGCGCCATCTTCACCGGGGCGATCGGGGCCGGCGGCTTCTCGCTGCTCGGCGCCCTCAAGGTGGTGGCCACCAAGGTCTCCACCGTGCTCCACATCGGAAGCGGCGGCACGATCCTGGGCACGAGCCTCTCGCTGGCCCTGCTGGGCGTGGGACACCTGGTGGGAATCACGGTCGGCATCGCCATGCTCGTCGGCGTGGCCATCTCGTACGGCGTGTTGCTGCCGATGCTGAGCCGCGGCGCCCCGGCGCCCCTGGCGGCCTCGGTTCCCGACATCTTCGCCACCGATGTGCGCTTCATCGGCGCCGGCACCATTGCCGTGGCCGCCGTCTGGACCCTGCTGAAGATCATCGCCCCGATCACCTCCGGCATCCGCGAGGCGATCCGCTCCACGCGCCGCCGCCACTCCGGGGAGAAGGTGGACATCACCGAGCACGACATCCCGATCAACATCGTCGCCATCGTGGTGGTGGCGTCCATGGTGCCGATCGGCATGCTGCTGTGGGGGTTCACCCGCGGCACGGTGCTCGATGGCAGCGCGGGGAGCCTCATCGCGGTGAGCCTGGTCTTCGTGCTGCTCGTCGGGCTGATCGTGGCCTCCGTCTGCGGATACATGGCCGGCCTCATCGGCGCGTCCAACAGCCCCATCTCCGGCGTCGGCATCCTCGTCGCCATCGCCGCGGCAGTGCTGCTGAGCGCCACCTACGGCCAGCATGATGGCACGCACGGCACCGCACTGGTGGCATACACCCTTTTCACCGCAGCCGTCGTGTTCTCCGTGGGCACCATCGCCAATGACAACCTGCAGGACCTGAAGACCGGCCAGCTGGTGGGCGCCACACCGTGGAAGCAGCAGGTGGCCCTCATCATCGGCGTGGTCTTCGGCTCGCTGGTCATTCCCCCGGTGCTCGAGCTCATGCAGTCGGCGTTCGGATTCCTGGGCACCCCCGGTGCCGGTGACAATGCGCTGGCCGCGCCGCAGGCAGCCCTCATCTCCTCGCTGGTGCAGGGCGTCTTCGGCGACTCGCTCAATTGGGGACTCATCGGCATGGGCGCGCTCATCGGCGTCGGGGTGATCATCGTCGACGAGATCCTCGGACGCACCACCCACAAGCTGCACCTTCCGCCACTGGCCGTCGGCATGGGCATGTACCTTCCGATCACGCTCACCGTGATGATCCCGGTCGGCGCCATCATCGGCCGCTTCTTCGACCGCTGGGCAGAGCGACGGGGAGCCCACGCCGCCCACATCAAGCGTTCCGGCATCCTGCTGGCCACCGGGCTGATCGTCGGCGAGAGCCTGTTCGGCGTGGTCTTCGCGGCGATCGTGGGCGCCACCGGCAAGGACGAGCCACTGGCCATCGTCGGCGACGGCTTCGCCACCTGGGCGACCGTGCTGGGGATCATCGTGTTCGTCGCCTTCTCGGCGTACAGCTACTGGTCCACCGCCCACCATGCCGCACGCGACGCGGCCGACACCGACGCCGTCACAACGTCATAGCGGGCACCGCGTCCAGCAAGCACATATGAGGCCGCCCACCCCGGAATCCCGGGATGGGCGGCCTCATGCTGTCAGTCGTCAAGTGGTCAGGCAGACCCAGTGATCACGCGGACCCAGTGCTCACGCAGACACAGGGGCCTCGCCCTTCACGTCCACGCCGTCACCGGCCTGGTTCATGTCAACGCTCACCTTCTGGTCGTCACTGATGGTGCCGGCCAGCATGGCGCGGGCCAGCTGGTCCTCCACCGTGGTCTGGATCAACCGACGCAACGGACGGGCGCCGTACACCGGGTCATAGCCGGTGCGGGCGAGCCATTCGCGCGCGGCAGCCGACACGTCAATGCTGATGCGACGCTCCGCCAGGCGACGATTGAGCTTGTCCAGGCTGATGTCGACGATCTTGTCGAGGTCCTCGCGACTCAGCTCGTCGAACAGCACGATCTCATCGAGCCGGTTGAGGAACTCGGGACGGAAGTGGTCCTTGACCACGGCCATCACCTGGTTGCGACGCTCCTCGGGCGACATGCTCGGATCGGCCATGAACTGCGAGCCGAGGTTGCTGGTCATGATGAGGATCACATTGCGGAAATCCACCGTGCGTCCCTGGCCGTCGGTCAGGCGACCATCGTCAAGCACCTGCAACAGGATGTTGAACACATCGGGGTGGGCCTTCTCGATCTCGTCGAGCAGCACCACCGAGTACGGACGACGCCGCACGGCCTCGGTCAGCTGGCCACCCTCCTCGTAGCCGACATAGCCCGGAGGGGCACCGACCAGGCGCGAGACGGAGTGCTTCTCCATGTACTCGCTCATGTCGATGCGCACCATCGCGGTCTCGTCGTCGAACAGGAAGTCGGCCAGGGCCTTGGCCAGCTCGGTCTTGCCGACGCCGGTGGGGCCCAGGAACATGAACGAACCGGTCGGACGATTCGGGTCGGAGATGCCGGCGCGCGAACGACGCACCGCATCAGAGACCGCCTTGACGGCGGCCTGCTGGCCCACCAACCGCTTGCCGATGCGGTTCTCCATGTCGAGCAGCTTCTCGCTCTCGCCCTCGAGCATCTTGCCCACGGGCACGCCGGTCCATGCCGACACGACCTCGGCGATGTCGTCGCTGGTGACCTCCTCGGAGACCATCGACTTGCCCTGCGAATCCTCCTCGGCCGCAGCTGCCTCGTCGAGCTGCTTGTTGAGCTCGGGGATCTCGCCGTAGAGGATCTCGCTGGCCTTGGCCAGGTCGCCGTCACGGGTGTGCTTGTCGGCCTCGGTGCGCAGCGCGTCGATGCGGGTCTTCAGCTCGCCGACCTTGTTGAGGCCCTCCTTCTCGGCGGCCCACCGGGCCTCGAGGCCCCGCAGCTGCTCCTTGGCGTCGGCGAGGTCGGAGTTGATCCGGGCCAGGCGTGCCTTGGAACCGGGGTCCTCCTCCTTCTCGACGGCGAACTGCTCCATGGTCAGGCGATCCACCTGACGGCGCAGCGTGTCGATCTCCTCGGGGCTCGAGTCGATCTCCATGCGCAGGCGGCTGGCGGCCTCGTCCACCAGGTCAATGGCCTTGTCAGGCAGCTGTCGACCGGTGATGTAGCGATGTGACAGCTGTGCGGCGGCAACCAGCGCGGAGTCGGTGATGCGCACCTTGTGGTGGGCCTCATAGCGCTCGCGCAGCCCACGCAGGATGGCCACCGTGTCCTCCACGGACGGCTCACCGACATAGACCTGCTGGAAACGACGCTCCAGGGCCGGGTCCTTCTCGATGTGCTCGCGGTATTCGTCCAGCGTGGTCGCGCCGATCAGGCGCAACTCACCGCGCGCCAGCAGCGGCTTCAACATGTTCGAGGCGTCCATCGAACCCTCGGACGCGCCGGCACCCACCACGGTGTGCAGCTCGTCGATGAAGGTGATGATCTGGCCCTCGGCGCTCTTGATCTCGTTGAGCACGGCCTTGAGGCGTTCCTCGAACTCGCCGCGGTACTTTGCCCCGGCGACCATCGACGCCAGGTCGAGCGACACCAGTCGGCGTCCCTTCAGCGAATCGGGCACATCGCCCTTGACGATGCGCTGGGCCAGGCCCTCGACGACGGCGGTCTTGCCGACGCCAGCCTCGCCGATGAGCACCGGGTTGTTCTTGGTGCGACGGCTCAGCACCTGCGCCACGCGACGGATCTCGGAGTCGCGGCCGATCACCGGATCGAGCTTGCCGTCCTTGGCACGCTGGGTGAGGTCGATCGAGTACTTGTCGAGTGCGGATTCCCCGCCCTCCGATTCGGCGCTGGTGATGCGCTTGTCACCACGCGAGTCGTTGAATGCCTTCTCCAGGGCCGCCGTGGTGACGCCGTTCGACGCGAGGATGTTCTTCGCGTCCGAATCGACCTCGGCCAGGGCGATGAGCAGGTGTTCGGTGCTGACGAACTGGTCACCCAGCTTGTCGGCACGCGTCTCGGCATCGGCCAGCACCCTGGCCAGCGCGCCGGACAGTTGTGGTTGTGCCACCGAGGAGCCCGAGCTGCTCGGCAGCTTGTCGATGGCTGCCGAGGCGGCGCCGTCGACGCGTGCGGCATCGGCACCCACTGCCTTCAGCAGCGGCGCCACAGAGCTCTCGGGCACCATGAGCATCGCGTGCAGCAGGTGCACGGGCTCGGCGGTCGGATTGCCCTTGGTGAGGGCCAGCCTGACCGCAGCCGTGACGGCGTCGCGGCTCATCGTTGTCAGTTTTTCTGTGTCCATAAGTCCTTCTTCGCAATTCCCCGGCTCCGCGGCCCCCGGGCCTCAGCGACCCGGACCTCGTTCCACGGGCCAGAGCCCTCATTGAGTCCACCTGACTCAACTTTAACGCGTTTGCGGTTATTCCGAAGCCGAACCCCCGATTTGGGCGGGTTGCGGTTGAGTCCCGATGGCTCAAGGACGCTCCTGCGGGCGGACGAGGCACCCCCCGACACCTGCAAACAGCAGGATGCCCCGCGCGAGCGAACTCGTGCGGGGCATCTGTGCGGGCCGCTCACTGCGGGGACCGACCCACATCCTGTGCGCCGGGGACCGGCCGGCAACCACCCGTGGATCGGGTGCCCGCAGGCCGGTGGGCGACTACTTGGTGATGGCGGCGGCCATCTCGTCGAAGACCTCGATGTAGCGGTCGACATCGGCGTCCTGATGGGTCACCGACAGCGTCCACTCCTCCTCGCGGCCGGGCGTCATGTAGATGCCGCGGTTCATGTTCCACAGCCACGCCAGCTCCGACAGCTCGACGTCCTGGTTCTCCTTGAACGAGGGGTAGTCGATGATCTTGGTGGGCGAGAAGGTGACGCAACCCTTGGCGCCGATGCCCACCGAGTAGCCGGGCAGGCCGTACTTGTCGATCACGTTCTGGCAGCCGGCGAGCAGGCGCTCGTTGAGGTGGTTGAGGTGCTCATAGGCCGAGGGCACCAGCACCTTCTCGAGCGAGGCGCGCGCCGCCGCCATCGACAGCGGGTTACCCGAGTAGGTGCCCACCTGGTAGACGGTGTGGTCCTCGACCACGCGCATGACCTCCTCGGTGCCACCCACGGCACCGGCCGGCAGGCCGCCGCCCAGCGCCTTGGCCAGCGTCACCAGGTCGGGCTTGACCCCGAAGCGCTCGGTGGCACCGCCGGCAGCGATCGTCAGGCCGGTCTTCACCTCGTCGAAGATGAGTACGATGCCGTGCTTGCGGGTGATCTCGCGCACCGCCTCGAGGTAACCCGGCTCGGGCAGCACCACGCCCAGGTTCATCATGACGGCTTCCATGATCACGCAGGCCGGCTTGCGTCCCTCGGCCTCCAGCTCGACGATGCGCTTCTCCATCGTCTCGGCGTCATTGAAGTGCACCGGGATGGTCAGGTCGACGATGGCCTGCGGGATGCCGCCGCCGTAGGCCAACGACGCCGGGTGCTCGCGGGGGCCGATCTTGTCGTATTCGACGCCGATGCTCACCATTACCGCGTCGTGGTGGCCGTGGTACGACCCGAAGATCTTCATGATGGTGTCGCGGCCGGTGTAGGCGCGGGCGATGCGGATGGCGTCCATCGTGGACTCGGAGCCCGAGTTGGTGAACCGCCACTTGGCCAGCCCCCACCGCTCGGCGAGCTCGGAGGCGACGATCGAGGAGTCCTCGGTGGCCATGCCGAAGTGGGTGCCCAGCGGGAAGCGGGCGGCGACGGCCTCGCCGATCGCGGGATTGGCGTGCCCCTGCACCATCGAGCCGTAGCCGTTGTGGAAGTCGATGTACTCATTGCCGTCGACGTCGATGATCGTCTGCTGGTGGCCGCGGTCGATGTAGATCGGCCACGGATCGCGCAGCTGGTAGCTCGACGAGACGCCGCCGGCGAGGTGCTGGCTGGCGCTGGCGTACATGGCCTTGGACGCCGTGGTGTTCGCATTGAGTTGGGCGCCCTCGGCCTCGGTGAGCTCGGCGACGCGCTGCCTGTTGATAGGCATGTTTCTCCTTCATCCCCGCCGGCCTGGCGCTGGGGTTGGTGTGAACGAAGGATCCGACCGGCCTGGCGTCGGATATGCATGGGATCGTCGGCCCGCCCGCTCGCCGGGTGTCATGCCGGCTGGCGTGGCGGGCGCCGCGACTCAGACCACCGCGACCCTGTCCGGCACGCCGGAATCGGGCCCCAGTTCGACTGAGGCTACCCCAGCGGCGAGCCCGGCAGGCACGGCCAGCGGACCCTCGACGAAGGAGCTGGTGGTGCCGCCCCAGACCTGCTTGGGCAGCGTCTCACCGCGGAAGAATGCGGGGTTGACCAGTTGCTGGATCACCATCAGCACGGCGCCGACGGCGAGCGTCCCCATGCCCACCACGGCCACTGCGCCGATGCCGAACAGGGTGACATTGTTGCCGGCGTCGTCCACCAGGTAGTCGGGCTTGGCGTACTGCACCAGGGCGAAGCCGAACATGGCCATGAGGGACAGGCCGCCGAACATCGGCAGCACCCCGCGCATCATGAGGTTGCGCGGCGAGCTGGTCAGGGTGCGGCGGTACAGCCACACGCAGGCGAAGCCGGTCATGCCGTAGTAGAGCGCGATGAGCAGGCCGATGGCACCGATCAGGGCCAGCAGGATCGAGGGGCTGATGGCGGTCATGCCCAGGAAGAAGGCGATGGACAGCACGCCCATGCCCAGCGTCGACCAGGTGGGGGTGAGGAACTTCGGGGCGATGGTGGCGAACTTCTTCGGCATCGCGCCGTGGGTGGCCATCGACAGGGCGGTGCGGGCCGTCGGCAGGATCGTGGTCTGGGTGGACAGGGCCGACGAGGTGAGGATCGAGATCGACAGCAGGCCCATGCCCAGGTGGCCGATGAACGAGTCGCCGTACAGGGCGGGTCCGATGGCGGCGAAGACATCCGCGGCGTTGGTGGGATTGCCCAGCCCGATGCCATCGGTGCCGACCCCGGCGAAGGCGACGGCGGCGTAGGTGACCACCAGGTAGGTGATCAGCAGCAGCACGGTGGACAGCAGGGCGGCGCGGCCGGGCGTGCGGCCCGGGTCGTCGGTCTCCTCATTGGAGGCCACTGCCGAATCCCAGCCCCAGTAGATGAACACCGCGATGAGCAGCGCCGAGGCGAGCGTGCCGGCCGACATGCCGGTGGGCAGCAGCCAGCTGAGCGAGGGCCGTACCGCGGTGGACACCGCATGGTGGGCGAAGACGCGGAACAGCGCGGTGCCGGCGAAGACGAGCAGCGTCAGCAGCTCGATGCCGAGCAGCACGTATTGGATCTTTGCGGAGAACTCGATGCCGCGGTAGCAGATCCAGGCCATGATCGCGATCCAGGCGACGCCGGCGATCGTCGAGGCGAGCGTGCTGGACGACAGGGTGTTGTGCAGGCCCACCTGGTTGGCGAGCTCGAAGGAATAGGAGCCGGCAATCGCGGCCAGGTTCGCCATCACGATCACATCGGAGGCGATGATCATCCAGCCGCCCATCCAGCCCGAGCGGGGGCCGAAGGCCCGCGAGCTCCAGGTGAAGGTGGTGCCGCAGTCGGGCTCGGCGGAGTTCAGTTCCTTGTAGGCCATGGCGATACAGAACATCGGCAGGAAGGCCAGCAGGATGATGGCCGGGGCCTTGAGGCCGGCACCGGCGGCCACGACCAGGCCGAGGCTGGCGGCCAGCGAATAGGCCGGAGCCACCGAGGCGGTGCCCACCACGACCGAGCCCAACAGCCCCAGCGCGCCGGAGCGCAGCCCTTTCTGTTTCGCGGTTCCGGACTCGGCAACGGCGTTCACGCTCATATCGACCTCCTGTGCGGAGCCAGGGCTGACGGATGGCCAGCCGATGTTTCGTATCGATCAACTCGATGGCTATGACGGTAGGAATCAGTTGTTTCAGGGCTGTTTCAGCCCAGTCACGTCTTTGCGACAGTTCCCACCAGGGGGCTGGGAAGTGAGGAAACAGTAGCCGTGCCGGGGCGCCGCGAACAGGTGTCCAGCACACTGCGATGGGGCGTTATCGCCCGATAGCGGTGCGATCACGCTCAGCGGGGCCCGGGTGTTCGCCCACGGCGCACGGTCGATAACGCCCACCCGGGGGTCAGATGGTGGACCCCGGGTGTGGCGGGGCCGCGGGAATTGGCGTTATCGGGTGCTGTGCCGTCCCGGAATGCGGACAATCGGGCGGTCCACGACATGACAGATCTGCCCGGTGCGCCCTCGGGGAGGGTGCACCGGGCAGATCCGGATGGCGTTGGGCCCACCTGCGGTGGGCCGTCTGGTGTTGGGCCTGGCGGTGTTGGGCTTGCAGGCGCCGGGCCTGCCGGCGCCGGCGACTCAGACCAGTTCGTTGATGATGATCGTCTGCTCGCGGCTCGGGCCGACGCCGATGCCACTGATACGGCAGTGCACCCGCTGCTCGAGGAAGTGCACATAGTCCTTGCAGGTGGCGGGCAGCTCGTCGAAGCTGCGCACATCGGAGATGTCCTGGGTCCAACCGGGCAGGTATTCGTAGACCGGCGTGGCCTTGGCCAGCGCCACCTCGGTCATCGGCCACACGTCGGTGCGTTCGCCGTCCACCTCGTAGCCGGTGCACACGGGGATCTTCTCCCAGCCGGTGAGAACGTCGAGCTTGGTGAGGAAGATGTCGGTGAAGCCGTTGATCTTGGCGGCCTCCTCCACCACGAGGGTGTCAAACCAGCCACAGCGGCGCGGACGCCCGGTGGTGGCACCGAATTCGCCGCCGTCGGCACGCAGCTTGTCGCCGTCGGCGTCGAACAGCTCGGTCGGGAAGGGCCCCTCGCCCACACGGGTGGTGTAGGCCTTGGCGATGCCGATCACCCGGTCGATCTTCGTGGGTCCCACGCCGGTGCCGGTCAATGCGCCGCCGACGGTGGGGTTGGAGCTGGTGACATAGGGGTAGGTGCCGTGGTCGATGTCGAGGTGGTGCGCCTGCGCGCCCTCGAACAACACGACCTTGCCGGCGTCCAGCTCGTCGTTCAGCTTGCGGCCGGTGTCGATGATGTAGGGACGCAGCGCCTCGGCATGGGCGAGCAGCTCATCGACGACCTCGTCGGGCTCGATGGGGCGACGGTTGTAGATCTTGACCAGCAGCTGGTTCTTCTGGTCGAGGCTGGCCACCACCTTCTCGCGCAGCGAGTCGGGCGAGAGCAGGTCCTGCAGGCGCAGGCCGATGCGGTTCACCTTGTCGGAATAGGCCGGGCCGATGCCACGCCCGGTGGTGCCGATCTTGCGCGAACCGGCGAACCGCTCGATCACGCGGTCGAGGGTGCGGTGGTAGGAGGTGATGATGTGCGCATTGGCGCTCAGCAGCGGGTGTGCCACGTGCACATTGCGCTTGGCCAGCTCGTCGAGCTCCTCGGCGAGCACGTCGAGGTCGACCACCACGCCGTTGCCGATGACACAGGTGCAGTTCTTGTTGAGGATTCCGGATGGGAGCAGGTGCAGCACGAACTTGTCGCCATTGGCCACCACGGTGTGTCCGGCGTTGTTGCCGCCGGAGTAACGCACGCAGTAGTCAACCTGCTCGCCGATCTGGTCCGTCGCCTTGCCCTTGCCCTCGTCGCCCCACTGGGCGCCGACCACGACGATGCCTGGCATGAATCCCCTCATTTCGGGTCGCTGCCCCGACTGTTCGCGGGGGCAGAGAACAAGCCCGTTGCGAATGGCAAGCGGGCTCTTACGACCTGAGTCTAACTGTTCACCTGCCCCGGGCACGGCGATGGTCGCCCTCCCGGACATCCACCCGGACGACGGGGCCCGGGATCGCGGCCGGGGATCGGGGCCCGTGATCGGCTCAGCGCCGTTGGGCCCGCTGCCTGCGCAGCAGGGAGAGTGCGGCCAGCCCGGCCAGCACGATCACGATGATCGCCGACACCGGGCGTGGGCCGCCCACCCCGGTGCCCAGGGCCTCGACCAGCTGGTAGACGCCCACCGCGAGCAGCACCACCACGACCACCCACTGCACGCCTGCCATGTTCCTGACGGGTCCCATGAACCAGCTCTCCCCCATGTCGTGATGATCCGGTCGTGATGATCCGGGGCGCGATGCCCCGGTCGTGATGCCCCGGTCCTGATCTGTGTGGCCCAAGCTATGGGAGTGGCGCCGCCGGCGACAAGGCCGCCGCACGCAGCGGACCGGCCACCGTCGGGTGACGATGGCCGGTCCGCGTCATGGCGGGGCCGGTGGTGGCACCGCGGCCGGGATCAGTCGCCCAGGTTGTAGGGCAGGCCGACCGGCTGGCCCGACAGGTTCACCAGGATGTTCTTCGTCTGCTGGTAGGCATCCAGGATCATCTTGTGCGTCTCGCGCCCGATACCGGAATTCTTGTAGCCACCGAAGGGGGCGCCGGCCGGGAACGCGTTGTACTGGTTCACCCAGATGCGCCCGGTGCGCACCCGGGTGGCCACGCGGATGGCCCGCTCGAGGCTCTTCGAGAACACGCCACCGCCCAGGCCGTAGATCGAGTCATTGGCCATGCGCACCACGTCGTCCTCGTCCTTGAAGGGGATCACCACGCCGACGGGTCCGAAGATCTCCTCGCGAGCCACGCGCATGTCGTTGTCGCCCACCAGCAGCGTCGGCTCCATGAACACGCCCTTGCCCAGGTCTCCGGTGGTGACGCGCTGGCCACCGACCGCCAGGCTGGCTCCCTCCTGCTTGCCGAGGTCGACGTATTCCAGGATCTTGTCGAGCTGGCGCTCGTCGATCTGGGCACCCATCTGGGTGCTCGGGTCGAGCGGATCGCCGATCTTCACGTTCTCGAACGAGTTCGTGAGCCTGGCCATGAAGTCGTCCATCACCGATTGCTGCACGAAGATGCGCGAACCCGCCGAGCAGACCTGGCCCTGGTTGAACAGGATGCCCATCTCGACGCCGTTCAGCGCCACATCGGGGTCGGCGTCGTCGAAGAACACCGAGGCGGACTTGCCGCCGAGTTCGAGGGTGGCCGGGATGATCTTCTCGGCGGCGGCGAGCGCGATCCGGCGTCCCACCTCGGTGGATCCGGTGAAGGCGAGCTTGTCGACATCGGCGTGCTGCAGGTATTCGCCGGACTTGCCACCCGAACCGGTGATCACATTGAACACGCCGGTCGGCAGGATGCCGGCCTCGTCAACCAGGCGGGCCAGTTCCAGCACCGACAGCGAGGTGGCGCTGGAGGGCTTGAACACCACCGTGTTGCCCGACACCAGTGCGGGGGCGAGCTTCCAGGCGGCCATCAGGAACGGGAAGTTCCACGGCACGATCTGGCCGATGACGCCCAGCGGTTCGCGCAGGATGATGTTCAGCGTGTTCTGGTCGATCATGGTGGCCGCGCCCTCGTCGGCACGCATCACGCCGGCGAAATAGCGGAAGTGGTCAACCGACAGCGGGATGTCGGCGTTGCTCGTCTCGCGGATGGGCTTGCCGTTGTCCATCGATTCCACGGTGGCCAGGAAGTCCAGGTTGTCCTGGATGAGGTCGGCGATGTCGAGCATCGCCCGGGAGCGCGCCTGCACCGGGGTCTCGGCCCAGCCCAGGAACGCCGCACGGGCGGCGCGTACCGCGTCATCCACGTCACGCTGCGTGGCGTCGGGGATGGTGGCCAGCGCGCTGCCGTTGGCCGGGTTGAAGGCATTGATGGTGGCGCCGTCCGACGCCTGGCGCCACTCGCCACCGATGTACATGCCATAGGTGTCGGGTAGCTGGTAGTTGCTTGCCATGGGTGTTCTCCCTCGTTGGAGTCCCGACGGCCCCTTGCCGGTGGTCCATCCGGGCGGGGATGGCGACCGTGGGGCCGGCGGGTTGACGGCATCGTCGTGGGGTCCGAACCCGGTGGACCCGGGCCCGGGGATCGCGCGGGCGATCATCAGATTCGGCGCGGGCCCGCAATGGCCGGCCCCCGTGAATCGGCCGCATCGCTGCGGCGGCACGTGGATGCGCCCGGCCATCGTCCCTGACCAGGGCCCCGGGGAGCCCCGGCCCATGCCCGCCGGAATGCGGGCGCGGGTGAGACGGTGCGCGTACGACGCGTCCCATAGAGTTTGGAGAAACGGTAGCGCGCCCGCCCAAGCGGTGACCGGTGGCTGATCGCCGGACCGCCGGCCACGGGGCGCGCACAGTGAGCACGGGAGGCAACGGATGCGGATCATCGCCGATGTGGACACGGGGATCGATGACGCCTTGGCGCTGGTGGCGGTGGCCGCCCATGTCGACGCCGAGCTCGTGGGGGTGACCACCACCACGGGCAACACCACCTCGCACCTGGCGGCGCGGAACTCGGCGGCGGTGCTGTCGCTGGTGGGACGCGATGACGTGCCGGTGCTGGTCGGCAGCTCGAAGCCGCTGGAGGTGCCGGTGGCCACCACCCCGGAGACCCACGGTGAGTTCGGCCTGGGATATTCGACCGCCCCCGAGGCCATCACGGGCCCGTTCAGCGAGCACGGCATCGAGGAGCTGTGGCTGCCGGAGTTGCGCGAACACCCAGGCCAGACCACCCTGCTGGTCACCGGGCCGCTGACCAACCTGGCCATCGCACTGCGCGCCGAGCCGGAACTACCCCGGCTTGCCCGTCGGGTGGTGATCATGGGCGGAGCCTTCAACTACCCGGGCAACACCACCCCGAGTGCCGAGTGGAACGCATGGTGCGACCCGCATGCGGCCGCCGAGGTCTATGCCGCCTTCTCGGGGCTCGAGGCCGACCGGCTCCCCATCGTCGCCGGACTGAACGTCACCGAGACGGTGGAGCTGACCCCCGCCGACCTCGACGAGCTGGCCATCGGGGCCGGCGCACGGCCCCCACACCTGACTGCCCGGTCGGCACGCGACGTCGGCCCGGCGGACACCGGCGTGCCCCTGGTGAACCTGGTGACCGATGCGCTGCGCTTCTACTTCGAGTTCCATGCCGACCACGGCTACGGGTACCTGGCGCAGGTGCACGACCTGCTGGCCGCCCAGATCGCCCTGGGTGAGGTGGATCCGACGATGAGCCCGCAGTGGGTGGGCGTCGAGAAGGAATCCGCCCTGACGCGGGGCACCACGGTCGCCGACTTCCGGCAGTTGCTGCACCGCCCGGCCAATGCCCGCGTGGTCACCGCCGTGGACGCCCGCGCGAGCGTGGAGGCCTTCAAGGCGTCGGTGGCGCGACTGATCTGAGGCGGGTGGGCAGCGCGGGATCGCCGCGTTGCCGCGCCGCCGGGTCGCCGGGTTGCCGCGCCGCCCATGGCGCCCGAACGGGTGCCCAGGGGTCAGGCAAGTGCCCCCGAGTCCGACGCGTGGCTACGCGTGCGGGCGCTCGTCGGCGCGGGCGGCAAGCGCCTGCTGATAGGTGGGTTCGTGGGCCTTGATCACCCGGATCACCCGGGCGGTCACGGGCATCAGCAGGTACTGCAGGGCCACCTTGTACACGAATCCGACCACCGTGTAGTTCGCCCACTGGCCCAGCGTGGTGAGGCCGATCACCGGCGCGGCGATGGTGCAGAACAGGATGGTGTCGATCAGCTCACCCAGCCCGGTCGAGCTGGCCAGGCGGGCATACAGGCCCTTCTCCTGGTGGCGCTTCTTGCCGATCCACATGATGAGGGAGTTGACGCTCTGCCCTCCGGCGAAGCCGACCATGCCGGCCAGCACCACCTGCCAGACCGGACCCAGCGCCAGCTCGAGGGCCGATTGCTTGGCATTGGAGTAGTCGTCTCCCAGCCCGGGCAGCACGATGATGATCCAGTAGATGCCGGCGCTCACCGCATTGACGATGAAGCCCATGATGATGGCCCGCCGCGCGGCCACCGGGCCGTAGATCTCGGTGATGGCGTCGCCCAGGATGTAGCTGAACGGGAAGATGAAGAAGGCGCCGTCGGTGATGATGGGGCCGAACTGCACGCCCTTCGATGCGCCGATGCCCGACAGCACGATCACCACGCACATGATGGCCAGCATGAAGGGGAAGATCGACGATCCCATCTGGGCGTAGGCGGGACGCCGCCCTGCGGGACCTGCTGGCGCTGCGGGATCGCTGGAAGGACTCACGGCCCCAAGTTTAGGCGGCGCGGGGGCCGTCGCCGACCATGCCCGGAGGTCGTGCACAGGGCAGGCCAACGGGGGGTCGGCACGTCCCTGCGGCGCCGGGACGCATGCTGCGCTGGTGCGTCCGGGCAGACGTGCGGCGCCCCGCCGCCTCTGGGACCACGTGCGACGCCCCGCCGCGTCCGGCGCTGGTGCACCCGGGAAGAATGGACACATGATCACACCCCCCGATCTGCGCCACTGCCGCCTCGGGACCAGCTTCGGCCAGCTCGTGGCCGTGGCGCGCTCGTCCGGCGGCACGCAGGGCCTGAGCGCACTGTTCGGCGTCGACCCGGGGGAGGAACTGGGAGTTGGCCAACTGGGCGAGCAGGTCACGCCCGGCTCCGACCCGCTGCTGGCCTCGGTGGCCACGCAGTTGGACGAGTACTTCGCCGGGGAGCGCCGCGGGTTCACCGTGCCGCTGTCGCCGGCGGGCAGCGACTTCGAGCGCCATGTGTGGACGATGGTCGCCCGGGTGCCCTACGGCACCACGGCCAGCTATGGCGAGATCGCCGAGCAGCTGGGCAACCGGGGACTCGCCCGCGGGGTGGCCACCGCCATCGCACGCAGCCCGATCAGCGTGATCGTGCCCTGCCACCGCGTGGTGCGCAGCGATGGGAGCCTGTCGGGAAGCGCCCGGGGCATTGAACGGCGCCGGGCACTCCTTGAACTTGAATCACATGCCCTTGACTCGCAGGGCTCGGCGGATGCGACGAGAATGGCACCATGACCGCCTCATCCCCCAGTGTCTCCCCCGCACCCGGCGCGCCCGACCAGCTCGGTGCACACGACCAGCCCGGGGCATCCACCGCAGCAGGCGCATCCCACCGGGCGGGCGTTGCCGCGTCCCGCCGGTTCACCCGGGTGGCCACCCCACTGGGCGAGATGATCCTGGTCAGCGATGGCGTCGCGGGTGGCCAGGCCCTGTGTGGCGCCTATTTCACCGGGCAGCGCCACCAGCCGACGTCCGACCAGCTGGGCACCGAATGTGACGCCGGCACCGACCCCTTCCTGCAGGCGGCCGCCGACCAGCTCGGCGAATACTTCGCCGGCACACGCCGCGAGTTCGACCTTCCCGTGGCCGCCCGGGGCACCGACTTCGAGCAGCGGGTCTGGGCCCTGTTGCGCCGGGTCGGGTTCGGCACCACCACCAGCTATGGGCAGTTGGCCGAGCAATTGGGCAACCGACACCTGGCCCAGGGCGTCGGCCAGGCCGTGGGACACAATCCGGTGAGCATCGTGGTGCCCTGCCACCGCGTGCTGGGGGCCGATGGCCGCCTCACCGGCTATGCCGGCGGCGTCGAACGCAAGCAGGCCCTGCTCAGCCTGGAGCAGTCCGCCCTCGGGACGCGCCTGTTCTAGCCTCCAGGGCTCCCGGTCCCCACGAGCCCAGCCCCCAGCCCCCAGCCCCCACGCATGCTGCCCCCGCGTACACCCGGGACACGACGCCGACCTTCATACAATCGCGATGTGATCGCGACCCCGCCTCAATGGCCCGGCGCCATCATGGGTGGTGCGGGCGCCAAGCCCCCCGCCGGGTGCGCGGGGCCGTCCGGGGAGGAATGACGATGAAGGCAACTCGACGCAGCGTGCTGGCGGGATCCATGGCAGTGGCGGGCAGCTGGTTGCTGGCCGCCTGCTCGGCGAACAGCCCGTCCAACTCGGTCTCGCAGGCCTTCGCCACCCCCAGCGCACTCACCCCGAGCCCCGGCCAGCACGTGGTCACCAGGACCATCACCGCCTCGGCCTTCACCGCCGACCTGGGTGGGGTCAATGTCAACACCTGGGGCTACGGCAACACCCTGCCCGGCCCCGAACTGCGCGCCAGCGCCGGCGACCTGCTGCGCATCACCCTGGACAACCAGTTGCCGGCCCCCACCACGATCCACTGGCATGGCATCCAGATCCGCAACGCCGCCGACGGCGTGCCGGGCCTCACCCAGGACGCCGTCACCCAGGGCACCAAGTTCCTGTACGAGTTCGTGGCCCCCGATCCGGGCACCTATTTCTTCCACTCCCACCAGGGCGTGCAGCTCGACCGCGGCCTGTACGCGCCGCTCATCATCGATGACCCCGCCGAGCCCGGTGGCTACGACCAGGAATGGGTGGTCACCCTGGACGACTGGGTGGACGGCACCGGCCGCACCCCCGACCAGGTCTTCGCCGACCTGAAGTCCAGCGGTGGCGACGACTCCTCGTCGTCGTCGAGCCAGGGCATGGGCGGCATGGGCGGCATGGGCGGCATGCACGGTTCCGGCATGGGCGGCATGAACGGTTCCAGCGGCTCCATGATGGGCGACTCGCCCTTCGGCTCGGTGGGCGACGTCGCCTACCCGCACTACCTGATCAACGGGGCAATCCCCGCCGCACCGCGCACCTTCAGCGCCAAGCCCGGCCAGCGGGTGCGCATCCGGCTGATCAATGCCGCCTCCGACACCCTGTTCAAGGTGGCGCTGGGTGGCCACACGATGAGCATCACCCACACGGATGGCTATCCCGTGCAGCCCCACGACACCAGGGCGCTGTACATCGGCATGGGCGAGCGCTACGACGTGCTCGTGACACTGGCCGACGGCGTGTTCCCGCTGGTGGCCCAACCCTTCGGCAAGCAGGGCCAGGCCCTGGCGCTGGTGCGCACCGGCGCCGGCGACGCCCCGTCCGCAGATGTGCACCCCACCGAGCTGGACGCCGACGCCACCCGGGCCGGCGAGCTGACCCCCACCGACGCGGCACGCCTGCCCGCGCACGACGTGGACGCCCATGCCGACGTGAAGCTGGCCGGCACGATGAGTCCCTATGTGTGGACGATCAATGGTGATGTCTTCGGCAAGAACACGCCCATCGGGGTCAGCGAGGGCCAGCGGGTGCAGCTCGACGTGACGAACTCGTCGATGATGAGCCATCCCCTGCACCTGCACGGCCACACCTTCGCGCTGCCCAATGGCGTGCGCAAGGACACCGTCGTGGTGCCGCCGATGACGTCGACGAGCCTGCAACTGCAGGCCAGCAATCCCGGCGCCTGGGCCATGCACTGCCACAACATCTACCATGCCGAGGCCGGCATGATGATTGCGCTGAATTACCGCTGAGGTGGCCCCGCGCCCGATGTGCACCCTCGTATGGTGCACACGTGCATTTTCCCGGCGCCGGAGCCACCAATGACACCGGGATCACCGACAAATGTCGATCACGATCATTCAGGTACCCGGTTTTCTAAGCCATTTGTGAAATTTTGTTACCTTGCCCGATCAGTGACCTAACATCGGGTCCACAAGTGAAGATAGTCCGTTTGTGCTGATGGGGACTCCCCGTCGGCACCGCATCACACTGCCACCACCCCGAAGGCGCGTCCCAACACGGTGACGCCCCGTCGCAGCGCTCTATCAGAACCCGGTTCTGCTCATGGGTGGGGGGATTTATCTCCGCCCCCTCCTCCAGCCCTGCGACAGGCCCGGTCCCCTGAAGCGCCCTGAGTTTGTTGGAGACTCCTGACCTTGGAAACGAGGATGGGGTTATGCCGAAGGAACTGGCGAATGGGAAGCCGACGACGCGTCGCTACTCGGTCGAGGAGAAGGCCGCCGCGGTGCGGATGGTGAGGACGCTGCGCGCGGAGCTGGGCGTCACGCAGGGGACGGTGCAGCGGGTCGCGACGCAGCTCGGTTACGGGGTCGAGTCCGTGCGGATGTGGGTCAAGCAGGCCGACGTCGACGACGGTGTCGTCCCCGGTGTGAGCTCGGCGGAGGAGCAGCGGGTGAAAGAGCTCGAGCAAGAGAATCGGGAGCTGCGCCGGGCCAACGAGGTGCTGAAACGGGCGGCGTCTTTCTTCGGGGCGGAGCTCGACCGCCACTACCGGAAGTAGTCGCGTTCATCGACGCGAACAAGGACGACGTCGTGGACGGTCGCCGGCTCGGAGTCGAGCTCATCTGCAGACTGTTGCAGGTGGCTCCGAGCAGCTACTACGCCGCCAAGACCCGTGCGCCCTCTGCCCGTGCGCTGCGTGACGAGGAACTGATCCCGCAGCTGGTCGAGATCTGGGAGGCCAACTACCGCGTCTACGGGGTCCGCAAGCTCTGGAAGGCTGCCCGGCGTGGGGGCATCATGATCGGCCGCGACCAGACTGCGAGGCTGATGCGCGTCGCAGGGATCGAAGGTGCGAGGCGGTCGAAGCGGGTGAAGACCACGCGGCCGGACCCGGCGTCGTCGCGGCACCCGGACCTGGTCAAGCGGGAGTTCACCGCGACGGCACCGAACCGGCTCTGGGTGACCGATCTGACATTCGTGCCCACCTGGGCTGGCGTCGCCTACGTCTGCTTCATCATCGACGCGTTCTCCCGGATGATCGTGGGGTGGCGGGTCGCGTCACATATGCGCACCGAGATGGTCCTCGACGCGATCGAGATGGCGCGCTGGTCCCGAGGCGCCCACCATGAGGATCTGCGGTGTCACAGCGACGCGGGCTGTCAATTCACATCGATTCGCTACGGCGAACGCCTCGCAGAGATCGGTGCGACACCCTCGATCGGGACCGTCGGCGATTCGTATGACAACGCCCTGGCCGAGACGGTGAACGGCTACTACAAGGCCGAGTTGGTTCGCGGGCCCACCCGCTCGGGACCGTGGAAGACGGTCGAGGATCTCGAGCTCGCGACGCTCGGCTGGGTGCACTGGCACAACACGCAGCGCCTCCACGGATACCTCGGAGACGTCCCACCCGCCGAGTTCGAGAACGCGTTCTATGCTGTCCCCAACGACAGCAATCTGCTGATCGGAATCAAATAGCGCGAGTCTCCATCAGACCCAGGGCGCTTCACCCATTTCGGAGGTAGCAATGTACGAAAACGGAACGAATCCCACGGTTGCCACGGGGGCAATCTCAACGGTGGCGTTGAGCACCGGAACCTGGATCGGCATCGCGGTGGGCGTGGCTCTCCTGCTCGCCATCGCGGTGTTCATCGGCATCCAGGTGGGACGCCGCGCCGCACGCAAGGGCACTGGCGACCAGGCATGACCAAGTCTCCCGCTCTCTACCGCGTGATCCTGCTCGTCTGGGCAGCCCTCTTCGGGCTGGCCCTGCTCACCACAGCCGGCTCCCTGAGCCGTGAGATCACGCAACGGCCCGTTGCCGGGGTACTCGCCCTGGTCACCCTGCTGTTCATCGGATACTTCTGGCTGAACGGCATCAAGGACGTGCTCTACACCGCCTGGTACTACCTAGTGATGCGCGGACGCATCCGCCCGGTACGACGCCGCGAACTGCACCGTCACCCACCGCGCGTGGTGATGGTGTACTGCACCCGCAATGACTTCAACGCGAACTCGCTGGCCGCCAGCATGAAACAGCGGTACACAAACGTGCACACCGTCATCCTCGACGATTCCGACAAGCCCGAATACCTAACAATGATAGATATCTTCGCGGCCACCCATGATGTGCAGGTGGTACGCCGTGAAAACCATGTCGGATTCAAGGCAGGAAACCTCAACAACTACCTTACGGGAGCCGACTACGACTATTTCGTGATCCTCGACAGCGACGAGATCATCCCGCCGCGGTTCATCCGCCGCATGCTCGACTACTTCGCGTCCGACCAGTCGATCGGCATCGTGCAGGCCACCCACGTGGCCACGCGCAACGTCACCCGCTTCCAACAGAAGTTCTCGCTGGGGGTGGACTCGCACTGGCCGGTCTACCAGTCGGTGAAGAACCGCTACGGGTTCCTGTCGCTGCTCGGCCATGGCGCCATGGTGAGCAAGCAGGCCTTCGACGCCGCCGGGGGCTTCCCGCTGATGGTGGCCGAGGACCTGTGCTTCTCGCTGGCCGTGCGCGAGCACGGGTACACCACCGTGTTCGCACCCGACGTGACCTGCCAGGAGGAGTTCCCGGTGGACTACCTGGCGTTCCGCAAGCGCCACAGCAAGTGGACGCAGGGGAACATGGAGTTCATCCGCAAGAACACCCGTCCGATCATGACCTCACGCCAGCTGCACTGGTACGAGAAGCTCGACATCGTGCTGTTCACCTATGCCCTGCCGCTGACCGCGGTGTTCTCGGTGTTCGTGGTGATCAACGTCGTCGTGCTGCCGATGATGCATGCCTCCTTCCAGTTCCCGCTGTGGATGCTGATCCCCACGGTGGCGTTCCTGGTGGCCCCCATGGTCAACGACGTGGTCTTCCACTGGGCGAGGATGGCCCACACGAAGCTGCTGAGCTACTCGGGCGGCTCGATGATGCTCTACGGGTCGATGTACTTCACCAGCCTGCGGTCGTCGCTGAAGTCGATGTTCGGCAACTCGGTGTTCCTGGTGACGCCGAAGGACTCCACGGCGATCTCGTTCCGCGAGGCGTTGCGTTCCACCCGCAGTGAGCTCATCTTCGCCGGCGTGCTGGCGGTGATCTCGCTGGTGTTCACCCGCTCGGTGTTCCCGGTGTTCCTGCTCGTGCTGCCGGCGATGGTGGCGCCCTATCTGATGGTGCGACACCAACCGACGCGCGCCGAGCTCCATGAGCGCCAGCGGGGCAAGGTGTTGCAGGCGGCCTGAGCGCCGCAGCGTCACCAGTGGCCTGAAGGCCACGGGGTTGCCAGTGGCCTGAAGGCCACGAGGCTCCCCACAGAACAGTGAAGGCCCGGTGGATATCCACCGGGCCTTCACCATCTGTCGGGGTGACAGGATTTGAACCTGCGACCTCTTCGTCCCGAACGAAGCGCGCTACCAAGCTGCGCCACACCCCGAAGCTGACAGTCATGCCCGACATGTCGGAGCACAGCTGCAAAGCCGTCGATCAGTCTAACCCAAAGGCCCCCCGCGCCACCAATTGCCCGCGCTGACCCGGGTTCCCCGTGTCGCCCGCAGCTGCCCCACGCAGGGCCTGCCGACGCGCGTCATTCCCGGGTGTCGCTGGCCACCAGGGTGAGCAGGGCCGCCTCCGGGCGGCAGAACAGCCGGTAGGGCGCATAGGGCGAGGTGCCCATGCCGGCCGACACGTACATCCAGGCGGCCGCCCCGTCATGTTCCCAGCGGCTCAGCCCCTTGGCATGGCCCGGATCGATGTCGCAGTTGGTGACGATCGGCTGGCCGGTCGGCAGGCACACCTGGCCACCGTGCGTGTGCCCGGCCAGGATCAGCGGGAAGCCGTCGTCGACCATCGCATTGAGCACGCGCTGATAGGGGGCGTGCGTGACGCCCAGCGAGACGTCGGCCCCGGTGTCCAGGGGCCCGGCCACCGCGTCGTAGTGGTCACGCCCCACATGGGCGTCCCCGGTCCCACGCAGCTGCACGCGGCGACCGGCAACTGACAGGGTGGTGTCGACGTCGTCGAGGTAGGTCCAGCCGTGCGAGGCCAGCTGGTCGCGCAACTCGCCGGTCGGCAGGGCCAGGGCGGGATCGTCGGCGTGGTGGCGTTGGTGCCGGCCGGTGGCACCGCGCCACAGATAGCCCAATGGATTGCGGAAGTGCGGCTTGACGAAGTCATTCGAGCCGAAGACGAACACCCCGGGCAGGCGCAGCAGCGGGCCGAGCGCGGCCATCATGGGGGCGATGGCGCTGGCTTCGGACACATGGTCACCGGTGCTCACCACGAGATCGGGCTCCAGGGCCGCGAGGCCGGCCAGGAAGCGCAGGGCATCGTCCTGGCGCGCCAGCAGGTGCAGGTCGGAGATGTGCAGCACGCGGATCGGCGCGCTGCCCGGCGCCAGGATCGGGATCCGATGGCGGCGGATGAGGAAGGCATGTGCCTCCACCAGGCCGCCTGCCAGCATCGAGGCCCCGAACCCGAGCCCGGCACCCATCAGGGACTTCAGCGCCGATGTGTGGTGGGTCACGGCCGACCCGGTGGGTGATGGTTTCTGCGTCATGAGCGTCCTGTGTAGGCGGCGGGCATCGAAGTGGTGGTCGGGGTGTAGGGCGCGAACTGGGTGGCGGGCGTCTTCGGCAGCTGCGCCGACATCATCGCCTTCCAGATACCACCGGACTCGGTGGTGGAGTTGCCCGACAGGACGGCGCCGCTGCCGGTGCGCAGTCCGGTGAGGGTCTGCTGGCGACCGGTCCAGTAGGTGTTGCCCGGATCAACCGAGATCATCGCCACGCCCTCGAGCTCGGGGGTGTAGGCGTTGAACCACACGGCCGACTCGGTCTCGGTGCTACCTGCGGTACCGGTCTTGCCGGCCTGGTCGTAGTTGCCGGGCACCTTGCTGGCCACGCCGGTGCCACCGGTCTTCAGCACCTGTTGCATCACCAGGTTGACGCCGTCGGCCACCGTCGGGTCGATCACCTGCTTGCAGTTGCCCGGGGGCACCGGCAGGCTGTTCCCGTCAGCGGTCTTGGCGGACGCCAGGATCACGGGGTCGCAGTGGATGCCCCGGTTGGCGAAGGTGGCATAGGCCTCGGCCATCGAGATCGGCGTCACGTTCAGGGCGCCCAGCGTGAACGAGGGCACGTTCTGGTAGTTCTCCATGGGCGTGTTCGAGTCGGCCAGCTGCATGCCCACCGTCTCGGCCATCTTGATCGACGAGCAGATGCCCGCGTCACGCTCCAGGGCCACGAAGTAGTTGTTCACCGAGGCCCCCATGCCGGTGAGCATGTTCATGTTGCCGGTCTTCCACGAGTTCGACACGGTCCAGCCCTGGCCGTCACCCGACTTGAAGACGAAGTTGCCGTCGCAGTTCTTGAAGGTGGTGCCCTCCCAGTTCTTCGTGGCCGGCGCGTTGTAGTAGGTCTGCGAGGGGATGAAGCCCTCACTGATCGCCGCCGCGGCCACGAAGGCCTTGAAGGTGGAGCCTGCCTGGTAGCCCTCGGCGCCACCCATGTCCTGGCCCACCGCGTAGTTGTAGTAGGTCTCGCCGGCATCGGTGTTGGTGCCCATCACCGGCTTGCTCTGGGCCATGGCCTTGATGAGGCCGGTCTTGGGATCGGTCATCACCGCCACGGAGACCACCGGGTCGGTCGGCTTGACCAGGGCGGTGATCGCCGACTGGGCCGCGTCCTGGGCGTCCGGCTCGACGACGGTCTGGATCTTGAGCCCGCCGCGGTACAGGGCGCGCTTGCGGGCATCACGGTCGGCACCCAGCGAACTCATCTGGTCCGACAGCAGCACGTTCTCGGTGTACTGGCAGATGAACGGATACTTCGACGAGGCGCAGCCCGAATAGTTCTCGGTGACCTTCGACTGGTCGAATCCGGTGTCCTTGGCCTGCTGCACCTGGTCGGAGGTCAGCTGGGGTAATCCGGTGAACCAGGTGCCCTCCTGGTCCCACTTGAGCATCTGCTCCAACACCACATTGCGACGGGCGATGGCCGCGTCGGGATGGTTCACGGGGTCGGTGTCGCTGGGGCTCTGCACCAGGCCGGCGAGCATCGCGGACTGCTCGAGGTCGAGGTCCTTGGCGTCCACCCCGAAGTAGTGCTTGGCGGCCGCCTGCACGCCATAGGCACCGTCGCCGTAGTAGGCGATGTTGAGGTAGTTCTCCAGGATGGCGTCCTTGGCGGCCTTCAGGCTGCCCTTCTGCTTGGTGAGCTCCTGTTCCAGGGCCACTGCGTAGCGCATCTCCAGGATCTTGCGGCTCATCGTGGGGGCCTGGGCCTCCTGCTCGGCCTTCGTGTCGCCATTGTCCTGGGCGATCTGGATGCGCACCTGCTTCACATACTGCTGGGTGAGCGTGGAACCACCACCACTGTTGCCGACCACCTGGCCCAGGGCGGCGCGCAGGATGCCCTGGGCGTCCACCGCACCGTGGTCGTAGAAGCGATGGTCCTCGATGGCCATCTGCGCCTTCTGCATCTGCGGGGAGATCTGGTCTAGGCCCACCGGCTCGCGGTTCTGGTCGAAGAAGCTCGCCAGCACGTCGCCATTGGCCAACAGGATCTGCGAGTTTTCTGCCTGGTGCGGAATCGTCAGCTGGGTGGTCACGTTGTTCAGGCTGCTCGACGCCGACCCCGCGGCGTCGCTCGCCAGCGCGGCAAAGGGGATGCCCATGCCGGCAATGAACACGCCGCAGGTGACGCTGAGCACGGCCAGAATCACGAACGAATACAGCCGAGAATCACCCTGCCGAGAACTCATGCTTGCCAGCCTAACCGGCAACCGGGACAATGGACGCGTTGCACCAGCTGTGAGTCGCCCATGGCTGGCTCCGGACGAGCACCGTTGCAGTCCGGGGATCTCAACGGATGAGAGCAACGAGGGGGTTCACTGAGTGTAGGTCTCAGGTGTATTTTTGGCGGATTCAGGTATCGCGCGAAAAGGGGGGCGCCCGATGGCTGTTACTGATGTTGAGGACTGGCCGCTGCAGGCAAGATGCCGAGGCATGAACGATGCCCTGTTCCCGGAGGGTCGGGACCAGAAGCGGGCGAAGACCGTGTGCATGGGTTGTCCCGTGCGCGCACAGTGCCTTGCCGAAGCACTCGACCACCGCATTGAGTGGGGCGTGTGGGGCGGCATGACCGAGCGGGAGCGGCGCCAGCTGTTGCGCCAGCGTCCCGAGGTGAAATCGTGGGCAGCAGTGCTCACGCAGCAATCCGACGCACAGTCCTCACGACTACGCGCCGCAACCCATCCGGCTCGACGACGCTTCGGACTGCCGCTTGAGCCCATCCACGATCCGCGCCAGGGCGCGGGAGAGGCTACCCATGAGCAATGACGGAGCACGCCCCGAGGGGCACCAGGTGCGATGGGAATATCTCACCGCACCGATCCTCAGCCACGTGAGCCAACAGATCCTCAACAATTTCGGAGCTGACGGCTGGGAGCTCGTCCAGGTGGTTCCGGGACCGAACGCCGATTCGTTGGTCGGATATTTCAAGCGGGAGGCCAGGCCATGAGCAAGCCCAGTGACAAGTTGAAGGCCCTGGGCATCTCCTTGCCCGACGTGGCCACGCCGGTGGGCTCCTACCTGCCGGCGCTGCGTGTGGGTGATCTGGTGTACACCTCGGGCCAGCTCCCCCTGCACGATGGTCGCCTGACCACCGGGCTGGTGGGTGGTCCGATCGACGAGAAGGCCGCCACGGCCGCGGCGCGCGTGGCCTGCCTCAATGCGTTGGCGGCAGTGGCCGACATCGCCGGGGGCATCGATGCGATCACCGGGATCGTCCGCGTGATGGTGTTCGTGGCCAGCTCCGACGGGTTCACCGAACAGGCCGCGGTGGCCAATGGGGCATCCGACCTGCTGGCCGAGATCTTCGACGAGCAGGGACGTCATGTGCGCAGCGCGGTCGGTGTGGCGGTGCTGCCCAAGAACGCCTGCGTCGAGGTGGAGTTGGTCGCGAGCCTGTGACACGGCCATGGCCAGTGGGAACACGATGAACGAACACAACGCATCGACGGGCGCCGGGAAATCTGCCGCCGGGTCTGACCGCGAAACCGGTAAGGTGGCCGCGGCCCACGAGATCTTCCAGATCCTGCACCAGACCTATCCCGACGCCCGCTGCGCGCTGACCTTCCACGACCCCTTCGAGCTGCTGGTGGCCACGGTGTTGTCGGCCCAGACCACCGACAAGGGCGTTAATAAGGTGACCCCGATCCTGTTCGACCGCTACCCCGACGCTGCCGCACTGGGTGCCGCCTCGCTGCCCGAGGTGGAGCGGATCATCCGGCCCACCGGCTTCTTCCACAACAAGGCAACGGCCATCGTGGGCATCGGGCAGGCGCTCACCGAGAACTTCCACGGGGTGGTCCCCCGCGAGATCGATCAGCTCACGTCGCTGCCCGGCGTGGGACGCAAGACCGCCCAGGTGGTGCGCGGCCATGCCTTCGGCATTCCCGGTGTCACCACCGATACCCATGTGTTGCGGGTGAGCAAACGGCTGGGATTTACCAACTCGACCAAGCCACTCGTCGTGGAGCGCGATGTGAGTGCCCTGTTCGACGAATCGGTGTGGACACTGCTGTCGGACACCCTGATCTTCCACGGCCGGGCGCGCTGCCACGCCAAGAAGGCGGCCTGCGGAGCCTGCCCGGTGGCCGGACTGTGCCCCAGCTTCGGCATCGGAGCCACCGATCCCGACGAGGCCGAAAGGCTCGTGCGCTCGCCGTGACCGCAGGTGAGGCATTCCACCGGGCACGGACCGTTGTGCGCCCGACACGATGCGTGCCGCAGGCACGCCCTGAGAAGAGAGAACGATGACCACCGGCCAGACCAATCCCCCCACGATCCCTTCCCCCCTGGCCGTTCCCTCGTCGTTGCGGGGGCTGCAGACGGCGCTGACCAGCCCCGACCCCGCGGCCCTGTCGCGCCTGCAGCACCCCCAGCCCGACGACAGCAGTTCGGCAGTGCTGATCCTGCTGTCCGACGGACCCGATCCCTCCGTGCTGTTCACGGTGCGCGCCCGCAACCTGCGCCATCATTCGGGGCAGATCTCCTTCCCCGGCGGCCATGCGGAGGCCTACGACGACAACCTGATCGACACCGCCCTGCGCGAGGCGCGCGAGGAGGTCGGCCTTGATCGGGCCGAGGTCAACATCCTGGGCACCCTGCCGTCGGCGGAGATCCCGGTGAGCCACTCCGTGGTGGCACCGGTGGTCGGCTGGTGGCGTCCCGATAACAGCCTGGTGGCCAGCCCCAGCGAGGTGGCCAGCATCCAGCGCTGGCCGGTGAGCAAGCTGGCCGACCCCAGCCATCGGGTGAACGCCCAACTGCGCCCCGACAGCATCATCGGGCCGGCCTGGCAGTTCGACGACCTCTTCCTGTGGGGCTTCACCGGGCTGGTCACCGACATCCTGTTGCGCCTGGGTGGGTGGGAGAAGCCCTGGCACCACGACCGCGTCGTGCCGGTGCCCCAGCGCTTCCGCTCCGAGGTGTTCGACCCGGACGCGCCCTGAGTGCATCGGCCATACTGGAAGGCACCGGGAGGCGAACGATGACCCGAATCGATGTCTGGCTGTGGAGCGTGCGCCTGTTCAAGACGCGCTCCATGGCCACCCAGGCCGTCAAGGGCGGCCACATCCGCTACAACGACGCGCCCGTCAAGCCGTCCCAACAGGTGAGCCCCGGGGACATCATCACCGTGCGCCGGCCCGGCTGGGACCGTCGCTTCGAGGTGTTGACCCTGCTCAACAAGCGCGTCGGGGCCAAGGTGGCCGTGACGGCCTACCGTGACCTGTCACCGGCCAAGCCCGCCTGGCTGTCCGCGCCGGTCGCCCGACGCGATCCCGGCACCGGACGGCCCACCAAGAAGGAACGCCGCGAGATCGAGAAGTTGCGCGGCTACTGAGCCGTTGCCCCGGTCCAGGCGCCCCGCTTCCTGACCAGGCCGTGGCGCCCTCTTGCTTGGACGCCCCCGTCGCGCCCCATCCCGTGAGCAGGGCCGTCGCGCCCTACTTCTTCAGCAGGGCCGTGGCCCTGGCCTTCGCAGCCACGGCATCGGGTGCCTGGACGGCGGCCTCGGCGGCCTGTCGGCATTGTTCGATCGTCACATCGCCGAGTTGCACGCCCACGGCGGGCAGTGCGGTGGCGGCCATCGACAGCGAGGTGATGCCCAACCCGGCCAGCACGCAGGCCAGCAACGGATCGGCGGCGGCCTCGCCGCACACCCCCACCGGCTTGTGGCGCTTGATCCCGGCATGGCCGGCCATCTGGATCAGTGAGAGCACCGCCGGCTGCCAGGGATCGTTCAGGTCGACCAGCTTGGACGACAACCGATCCGAGGCCATCGCGTACTGCGTCAGGTCGTTGGTGCCGATACTGAAGAACTCCACCTCGGCCAGCACCTGCTCGGCCTTCAGGGCCACCGCCGGCACCTCCACCATGACGCCCGGCCACAGCCCGCGATCGCGGCACTTCGCCGCGAAGCTGCGGGCCTCGCCCACGGTGGCCACCATCGGAGCCATCACCCACACATCGACGTCAATGCCCTTGCGTGCCTCGGCGATGGCATCCAATTGGTGGATGAGCAGCCCGGGGTTGTCGGCGGCCAACCGCAGTCCGCGCACCCCGAGCGCCGGATTCGCCTCGGCGTCGAAATTGGCGAAGGCCAGCGGCTTGTCGGAGCCGGCGTCCAGCGTGCGGATCACCACATGGGTGCGTCCGCCACGCCCGGCATAGGGCTCGAGCACCGAACGGTAGATCTCGGCCTGCTCGGCCACCGACGGTTCCTCGGGGGCGCTGAGGAAGGCCAGCTCGGTGCGGAACAGCCCGATGCCCTCCGACTCGCCCGCGGCCGCCTTGCCGGCGGCATTGCCGTCACCCACATTGGCCAGCAGCTGCACCGCGTAGTCGTCGCTCGTGCGCCCCGGGCCCCGCCATTCGCGAACCCGGTTGAAATAGGCGTTCGACTCGGCCACCGCGGCCATGGCCTGCTCCGGGTCGGGGTTGGCGACCACGGTGCCCGCGGCCCCGTCGACCAGCACCGTGGTGTCGTTCTTGATCTCGCGCAGCGCCACGCCGGTACCGACGATGCAGGGGATGCCCAGCTGGCGGGCAATGATCGCGGTGTGGCTCGTCTTGCCGCCGGCCTCGGTGACCAGGCCCACGGTCAGCTCGGGGTCCAGCCCCGCGGTGTCGGCCGGGGCGAGGTCCTCGGCGAACAGCACCACCGGGCTCTTGGGACGCGGCACGCCCGGCTCCGGTTCCCCGCGCAGCTCGGCCACCAGGCGATCGCGGATATCACGCAGGTCGGTGGTGCGCTCGGCGTAGAGCCCGCCCAGCCGATCGAACTGTGCCACCAGGTTGTCCGTGGCCTGCACCACGGCCCATTCGGCTGAATCGCCATGCTTGATGAGCTTCTTCACCGCCCGGGTGAGGCCACGATCGGCAACCAGCTGGGCGGTGGCATTGAGCACCTCCCGGGCATGCCCGGTGACGTGTTCGGCCTTGTCAAGCAGCACATTCTGCACGGCGACCACCGCATCGGCGAAGGCATTGACGGCCTGGTCCTGCTCGGATTCGGCGATGGTGCCGCCGCTGGGCAGCTGTGGACGCGGCTGCACGCGGTTCACCGGCGCATAGGCCACCCCGGCCACCACGCCGGTGCCAGTGACCACGAGTGCGGCGCCCGACGACGCAGCCGATGGGACAGTGCTTGCTGAAGCCGGGCTTGCTGGAGCCGGATTTGCTGGAGACATTGGGGCGCTCCCCCTTCAACGCTGAATGGTCGATTACCCAGTGTTCCACGTGCGACGCCCCGGCGAACCGCGTCTGCCAAATCCGCGTCGACAGTGCTGTGAAGCCCCTCGCAGGGCCCGCGAGTGTGTGAGTATTAAGGGTGAACGAGGGCCCATCACGGGGCCTGCGGGGACGCGCCCGTCCCCGTCGTCGATCAGCCCGGAGCCAGCGCCCCGTGGCGGATATGAGGAGAAGAACATGGCCAGCAAGCAAGCAGTCGTCGGCTCCGCAATCGGTCTGCACGCGCGTCCTGCCGCGATCATCGCCGACAAGGCCGGCGAATACGACGACGACATCCTGCTGTCGAAGGTCGGCAGCACCGAGGAACCCGTCGATGCGGCCTCCCCGCTGATGATCATGACCCTGGGCGCCAAGAAGGGCGACACGGTGAACATCGAGTCCGATGACGCCACCGCCGTGGACGAATTGGCGACGCTCATCGCATCGGACCTCGACAAGGAGTGACCCTGCGCGGTCGCCGGCCCAAGCCGGCCGCGACCGCTCCCGGGAACGCCCCACGCACGGTAACGCCTTGATCCTGATACCCCCCGGGGGTATACATCAGGTGAGGAGTTTCTATGAGTGAAGCGTCACATCCCACGATCACGCCGGGCACGGGCTCCGGCGTGGTCTACACCTGCCCGATGCACCCGGAGGTGCGTGAGGGCTCGCCGGGGCGTTGTCCGATCTGTGGCATGAACCTGGTGCCCGCCGACGAGCAGGGCGGTTCGCCCGCCCCGCAGGCGCACGCGGTCTACACCTGCCCCATGCACCCCCAGATCCGCGAGGCCACGCCGGGACGCTGCCCGATCTGCGGCATGAACCTGGTGCCCGCCGACGAGGTGGCTGGCGCATCAGATGGTCACGCCCCGATGCAGATGGACCACTCCGCTGGCCCGTCGCACCCCGCTGATTCGTCGTCCACGCAGGGCAACCACCCGATGGCGATGACCACCGATCATGCGACGCCTGCCGCAACCATGGCATCCGGCACGACGCCGAAGCATGACCACACCACCCCTGGTCACGACATGCAGGGCCACGACATGCACGGCCACGACATGCAGGGTCACGGGACACCCGCGCCGGGCGCGCCGTCGGATCAGGCCGACGCCTCCGGCGTCACCTGGTACACCTGCCCGATGCACCCCGAGGTGCGTGTCGACCATCCCGGGGCCTGCCCCATCTGCGGCATGGCACTGGAACCCGTGGTGACCACCGCCAGGACCGGCACCAACCCCGAACTCACCGACATGCGCCGCCGTTTCTGGGCGGGCGTGGTGATCACCGTGCCGATCCTGGTGCTGTCGATGGTCCGCCCGCTGTTCGGTGGCTTCATGGACGCCGTGGGCGACCAGCTTGCCGCCTGGCTCGAGCTGGTGCTCGCCACCCCCGTGGTGTTGTGGGCCGGCTGGCCCTTCTTCGTGCGCGGCGCGATCTCATGGCGCACCGGCAAGCTCAACATGTTCACGCTCATCTCGATGGGCACCGGCGTGGCCTATGTCTACTCGTTGATCGCCACGATCGCGCCCGGCGTGTTCCCGCAGACGATGCGCACCGCCCAGGGCACCGTGGAGCCGTACTTCGAGGCGGCCGCGATGATCACCGTGCTGGTGCTGCTGGGACAGGTGATCGAACTCAGCGCCAGGGCCCGCACCTCCGGATCGATCCGCGCCCTGCTCGACCTGGCCCCCAAGAAGGCCCGGCTGGTGATGCCCGACGGCACCGAGCATGAGGTCGCCGTCGACACGCTGCAGGTCGGTGACCGGGTGCGTGTGCATCCCGGCGAGAAGGTTCCGGTCGATGGCGTGGTCACCGACGGCGCCTCCCACATCGATGAGTCGATGGTCACCGGGGAGCCGATGCCCGTGGCCCGCCACGTGGGCGACCGGGTGATCGGCGGAACCCTGAACACCCAGGGCAGCCTGGTGGTGAAGGCCGACAAGCTCGGCCATGATTCGGTGTTGTCCGGCATCATCGCGCTGGTCTCCAGCGCGCAGCGTTCCCGTGCCCCCATCCAGGGGCTGGTGGACAAGGTGGCGGCCTGGTTCGTCCCGATCGTGCTCGGCCTGGCCGTGATCGCCTTCATCGTGTGGATGCTCGTCGGGCCCGCACCCCGCCTGCCCCATGCGATCGTCGTGGCGGTCTCGGTGCTCATCATCGCCTGCCCCTGTGCCCTGGGGCTGGCCACCCCGATGGCGGTCATGGTGGGCGTGGGACGCGCCGCCACTGCCGGCGTGCTCATCCGCGACGCCGAGGCGCTCGAGGAACTGTCCAAGGTGAACACCTTGGTGGTCGACAAGACCGGCACGCTCACGATGGGGCATCCCACCGTGACGCAGGTGGAGACCACCGCCGATCACGACCAGTCCGAGGTGCTGCGCCTGGCGGCCGGCGCCGAGAAGGGTTCGGAGCATCCCCTGGCGCGTGCCGTGTTGGAGGCCGCCGCCACCCGCACGTTGACCGTCCCCGATGTGTCGGACTTCCACGCCACGAGCGGCGCGGGCATCAACGGCACCGTCGAGGGGCACCATGTGTGCATCGGCAACGAGGAGCACGCCCGCCCCAACGAGGAGCTCACGGCCGCCGCCGCGAGCATGCGGACGCGCGGTGCGACCGCGGTGTTCGTGAGCGTCGATGACAAGCCGGCCGCCGTGCTGGCCATCGAGGATCCGCTCAAGCCCACCAGCCGCAAGGCGCTGGCAGCGCTCGTGGATGCCGGGGTGCATCCGGTGATGGTCACCGGTGACGCCGAGGCAACCGCCCGTGCGGTGGCCGATGAGTTGGGCATCGATGAGGTGCATGCCGGGGTGATGCCCGACGGCAAGGTGCAGGTGATCAACCAGCTGAAGGCGGCCGGTGGCGTGGTGGCGATGGCCGGCGACGGCATCAATGACGCCCCCGCGCTTGCTGCCGCAGACGTCGGCATCGCCATGGGTGGCGGCACTGACGTGGCCATCGAGAGCGCCGGCATCACGTTGATCGGCGGCGACCTCGACGGGATCGTGCGCGCCTGCCACATCTCGAATGCCACGATGCGCACCATCCGGCAGAACCTGCTGTTCGCGCTGGTCTACAACACCGCCGGCATTCCCCTGGCCGCCGGCGTGCTGTACCCCGCGTTCGGATGGCTGCTCTCGCCGATGTTCTCGGCCGCTGCCATGGCGCTCAGTTCGGTGAGCGTGATCGGCAACTCGCTGCGCCTGCGCGCCGTCCGCTTGTGACCCCGGCCCGGTTATGACCCCGGCGCCCGCGGTGATCGGTTGACCACTGAACTGACGATCGGCCCGCCCATCCCTGCCACCCACGGTGACATGATGGGCGGGCCCTTTGTCGCCCACCGGAAGTTCCAGCCATGACAGCGTCGACGCCCACACCGGCCACCACGGCCCCCGGCGCCGCACATCCGACGGGCGGATGGCGTCGCGACCTGCGCATCGCCGGCACCTGGTGGGTGGCCTCCCGGGCCGTCTACCTGCTGGCGGCGCTCATCCTGGGCTGGACCGGACATGCCACGCCCCGCCAGACCGGATTGCCGTGGCCCGTCGACGCCTATCAGCGCTTCGACGCCGGGCACCTGATGCGCATCGCCTCGGAGGGCTATTTCGCCTTCGACAGTGGCCATCCCGCCCACGATGAGGCCTTCTTCCCCGGCTTTCCCCTGCTCACCCGGGCGCTTGCGTCGTTGTGGGGCGGGGCGCATCCGTCGATCGCCGCGGCCGTCGTGGCGGGCACGATCGTCTCCTGGCTGGCAGCGTTGGCGGCCGGGGTGCTGCTCGTGCGCATCACCCGGGAGTACCTCACCTCCGGTGAGTTCGCGGGCGGACGGGTGCGTCCCCATGCAGCGGCCGGGGTCTTCCTGCTGGGGCCCTATTCGGTGTTCCTGATGGCCCCCTACACCGAGGGCCTGTTCACCACCTGCGCCCTGGCCTGCTGGTACCTGGCGATGCACCGCCGGTGGAACTGGTCGCTCGTCGCGGCGACGGCGGCGGGACTGGTGCGCGTCAATGGCGTGTTCCTGTTGCCGATGCTGCTGGTGATGATGCTGCGACAGGGCTGGCCGCACCCGAACCGGTCATGGTGGCGCGTGCTCACCCTGGCCATCCCGCTGTGCGCCCCGCTGGGCTACCTGGGCTATCTGTGGGCCCGCACCGGCGATCCCCTCTACTGGCTGCACGTGCAGGCCGAGGGTTGGGGACGTGGCTCGGCACCGATCTGGGACGTGGTGGTCAACAGCGTCCGGCACATCGTCTCGGCCGAATGGTTCATCGGCTACCAGCAGGTGTTGGAGTTCGTCTTCCTGGCAATCTTCCTCGCCACGCTGTGGTGGTGTTGGCGACTGCGGCGCTATGAGTGGCTGGTGTTCGTGGCGATCACGCTGGTGAGCCTGTGCCGCGGCCCGGTGCTGCTGTCGCTGCCGCGCAATGGCCTGGACTGCTTCCCGGTGATGTTGGCCATGGCCGCCGCACTGTCCACCCGACGCCGCTGGTTGCGCTGGGCGACGCTCGTGTTGATGGCGGCCACGGCCGCCATCAACACCCTGACGCTGCTGGCCGATGAATGGACCGGCTAGCGCCGCACTGCCAATGGACCGGCTGGCGCCGCACGGCATCATCGCTCGGCTGGTTTCAACGGCGCCACCACCGGATAGAAGTCGTGAATGGCATAGCGGCCACAGGAGATGACATCCATCGTTCCGGCAGGGGATGCGTCCGGAAACGAGAAGGGATAGGAATCGGCGTCGGTGATGAAGAAGGTCACCTGTGCGTTGACGGCGTCATGGCGATTCGCGAGCCACGATCCCGCATGGAGCTGGTCATCGACCTGGACGATCTGGCGTGGATCGGCCGCATATGCCTTGGGGGCCCGCATCGTCCAGAACAGTCCGGCACCCGTGCGTCCGGAAGCATCAACCCAATCCGTGACACAGCGCAGATCGGCGTCGACGACCGAAACCGTCGCATTGATCCTCGGCATGGTGAGTGCGCACACCACGCCGAGGAATATGGCCGCACCCACAACACCCGCCGCCCGGAGAGTCCCGATAGATTCCCGCGCCGGCAACCAGGCAAGAATCCGGCGCGATATTCCTCGTGCCGCGAATTCAACCCCCGGCAGGACAGTGAGTGCCAGAAAGGGCAGGAACGCCCAGGGTTGTAGATAGCGAGTGGCCTCACTGCCCATCACAATCACCGCCACCGCCACGATGAAGGGGCCCAGGCAGGCACTCAGGGCAATGAAGGAATGCACGACCTTCCCCCGACGCACCACGGCGAGGGCAATGACGATCGAGGCAATCCACATTCCAAGGGTTATGCACAATGACGCAATGCCGGCGCGAGTGGCGAGGGTGTCCGAGACCTGCCTCGCGTGGTAGGCCAACGATGCACCGATGTCCCGCAGATGCCAGTAGTCCTCCGTCGTGGCCACGATCGAGTGGGCGAAGGGGATGCGCAATGCCATGCCCAGGGCCGTTCCCACACACAACACGAGGCCAGCCCGGCACAACGCCCGTGACGACAACTGACTGCACACCCGCAGGACGAGCAGCACGGCGCCCGCCGGAAGGACGAACCACAAGGCATACAGGGGATTCGTCATCGTGCAGAAGGCGACGACGCCCGCCGTGGCCAGGGTGGCGCCCATCACGTGCCGACCGGCGCCACCCGACCGCATGGTATTCACCCGGCGCAATAATCCCAGGGTTACCACCGCGCCGATCACGGTGCCCGAGTAATAGGTGGTCATTGCCAGGTCCGACGCCAGGAGATATCCCCGGCGTTCCGCACCGTCCAGAAGTGCCAGCAGGCACACGCCGGAAAATGCCGCCAACGAGCGCCGCACAGGCCATTCACCGGGGCGCCTTGCTCCGGCGACAAATCGAATTGCAGCGTACAGGGCCAGGAGTTCACTGCCGCATTAGCCATCAGGGTGGCCCGCACACCCATCCCGAACAATGCGAGCAGGAAATACACGGCGGTCTCCGGAATGAACAACACCGGCGACATCGCCCAGTCCTGGGGCTGGCCGGCGGCCAGTGACCTGGCCATCAGCACCGTCACCAGGGAATCGGCATTGACGAAGAGCATCAATTCAAGGGCCTCGGCCAGATGGGCCACCACCAGGCCCGCCAGCACCGCCGCAACGGCATATCCCGAGGCCTCGCGCCACCCGGCCGGAATCCTCCCGACAAGGCCGTCGCGGCTGGCGCCAGCATTCAGCACAGATCAGTTCCCCGGCTCTTCGCGATCCGGGGTGTAGCGGGGGGTTGAGTCTGGCTGGCGTGTCGGGGTGGGTGTGAGGGTCGGGGTCTTCCGATGATGGGAGTTCCTACGCTGCCCATCTGAAAGACCCCGACGTGTCCCACGCTACCTTTGCTGCCCCCGATCTGACCACGTTCGCCCGCCTGGATGACCTCGGCCTCGTGGTGGTGGGCCAGAGAGTCCTCCCGGATCGCTGCGAGGTGGCCTGCCGGGTGGTGGACGATGACCGGTGGTGTCGCGAGTGTGGGTGCGAAGGGATCCCCCGCGACACCGTGGTCCGTCGCCTCGCCCACGAGCCCTCGGGCTGGAGACCGGTGACACTGGTGGTGCGAGTGCGTCGCTACCGCTGTTCGGGGTGTGGGCGTGTGTGGAGGCAGGACACCACTGGGGCGGCCCAGCCGCGCTCGAAACTGTCCCGGGGCGGACTGCGTTGGGCCCGTGGCGGGCATCGTCGTCCAACACCTCACCGTCGCCCGGGTCGCTGAGGGTCTGGGCGTGTCCTGGGACTGCGCCAACACCTCCGTCCTGGAGGAGGGACGCAGGGTCCTCATCAACGATGAGCATCGCTTCGAGGGTGTGACCACGATCGGGGTGGACGAGCACGTGTGGCGGCACACGCGCAGGGGCGACAAGTTCGTCACCGTGATCATCGACCTCACCCCGCTGCGCGAGGGAAGGGGTCCTGCCAGGTTGTTGGACATGGTGGAGGGCCGCTCCAAGAAGGCCTTCAAGGAGTGGCTCAGCCAGCAAGACCCTGCGTGGCGCGACCGGATTGAGGTGGTCGCCATGGACGGCTTCACCGGGTTCAAGACCGCAGCGAAGGAAGAACTCCCCGACGCGGTGGAGGTCATGGATCCCTTCCACGTCGTCCAGCTCGCCGGCGATGCCCTGGACCACTGCCGCCAGCGCGTCCAGCAAGACACCACCGGACATCGAGGCCGGTCCGGGGATCCCCTGTACGGGGTGCGCAAGACCCTGCACACCGGGATGGATCTCCTCACAGACAAGCAACGCACCCGCCTGGAGGGCGTCTTCGCCCAGGACGCTCACGTCGGGGTGGAAGCCACCTGGGGCATCTACCAGAAGATCGTGGCCGCCTACCGCGATCCCGACCCCAAGGCCGGGCGAGCCCAGCTGGCCCACGTCATCGAGGTCATCAGCCGCGGCGTTCCCGCCGCCCTCGCTGAGATCATCACCCTGGGGCGCACCCTCAAGCGGCGCGCCACAGACGTCCTGGCCTACTTCGAGCGCCCCCACACCTCCAACGGCCCGACAGAAGCCCTCAATGGCCGACTGGAACACCTGCGCGGCTCAGCCTTGGGCTTCCGAAACCTGACGAACTACATTGCCCGCAGTCTCCTCGAGGCCGGAGGATTCAGACCCCAACTACACCCTCAATCGTGAAGAGCCAGTTCCCCTTCATCGCTGCGTGCCGCGCTGACCCGCCAATCGGCAACGCAAGGGGGAACTCCGCGGGAAAGACAATAGGGCACGAGGGCTCGCGTCCGAACCATTCCCGACGTCAGGCGCCGGCCTGCCGGGCGATCGACATCCCCTACCGGCGGGCCGGCCGGGGCGGGCCGTCAGCTCACCGGCCGGCCCCGCAGGTCACTGCTTGCCCTTCGGCGATGACGCGTCGCCGTCCACGACCGTGGGCGTGCTCGGTTGCACCACCACCAGGGTGGGCCGCTGCACCCCTGCCGCCTGCGCCTCGGCGGGTGAGACGAATGTCATGCCGCCCAGTGCGATCGCCGCGGCCGAGCCGAGCGCCACGAAACGGCGACGCCACGGATGCCTGTTCACCGACACTTCCTGTGGTCCATTCATCGTGTTCATGGCCCCAGAATTGGCGCGGAGCCTGTGCGTGTCTTGTGAGGCCCGTTCCCCGGGGATGTGACTTCCGGTGGTGCCCCGCAGGGCGCTCGCTACAGTCGTGGCAAGGCCCATCAGCACCCCCATCGAACCCCTGCCAGCCCAGTTCCCGCCGACCCGACGCGAAGGAGTCCCATGGCCACCCCCCGGGGCTCACGCCCACCCGGTGATTCAATCCGGGGCTCCCGCCCACCAGCCGACCCCATCCGGGGCTCCCGCCCACCAGCCGACCCCATCCGGGGCTCCCGCCCACCAGCCGACCCCATCCGGGGCTCCCGCCCACCGGCCGACCACCCCCGCCCCACGATGGTGCGTCCGCACTGGGCACTGCTGGAGGGCCGGGCCGGATTCGCCCACGACGACCAGGACGTCGGCCTGCGCCAGGGATGGTTCCGCGAGGGCCGCGACGCACAGGCCTTCGACCGCACGATCAGGCTGCCGTTCCCACCCGAGTCGCGCGCCTCGGGCATCGGCGACACCGGCTTCCATCCGGTGGTCTGGTACCGCATCGCCATTCCCGCCGGCATGCTGGAATCGCTGGGCCATGGCCCCGGCCGGCGGCTGCTGGTGCACTTCGGCGCCGTCGACCATGACGCCATCGTCTGGGTGGACGGCACGGAGGCCGGCAGCCACCAGGGCGGCCAGAGCGCCTTCACCCTGGACATCACCGACTGCCTCGGCCCCGGACCCGACCACCACATCGTGGTGCGCGCCCACGACGACCCCACCGACCGCAGCCAGCTGCGGGGCAAGCAGGACTGGCAACCCCGCCCGCACGCCATCTGGTACGAACGCTCCACCGGCATCTGGCGCCCGGTCTGGCTGGAATCGGTGCCAGACACCCACATCAGCCAGCTCAGTTGGCGGGTGTCGCTGCGCGAGGGCACCGCCATCGCACTGATCGAGCTCAACCACGCGCCGCGCCGCGGTGTGCCCGTGACGGTGACCCTGGGGCTCGGCGGCAAGCCCATCGCCGCCACCCGTGCCACCCTGCGCGAACGCGCCGGACGGATCCGGGTGAGCATCCCCCACGCCCGCCGCTGGGCATGGTCGCCCGCCAACCCCCAACTGCTCGACGCCACCATCAGCGCCGGCGACGACCGTGTGACGAGCTACGTGGGAATGCGCGACGTCAGCGTCGGCACGCGCCGATTGGAGATCAACGGCCAACCGACCTACCTGCGCCAGGTACTGGAGCAGTGCTACTGGCCCGACAGCCTCTACACGCCGCCGGACGTGCAGGCCCTGGACGACGAGCTCGCCCTGATCGCCGGCCTCGGCTTCAACGGCCTGCGCATCCACCAGCAGACCCCCGATCCCCGCCTGCTGTACCGCGCCGACCGGGCCGGGCTGCTGGTCTTCGCCGAGATCGGCAATGCAATGGAGTACACCCCGCTCGCGGCCCGCCGGTTGCGCCGCGAATGGAGCGACACGGTGCTGGCCACCCGCAGCCACCCGAGCATCGTGTGCTGGGTGCCGATCAACGAGTCGTGGGGCGTGCCGGGGATCGCCCACGACGCCGAACAGGCCGCCTTCGCCACGGCGATGGCCACGCTCACCCGCCACCTCGACCCGACCCGGCCAGCCCTATCCAACGACGGCTGGCAGCACGTCGACTCCGACCTGCTCACCCTCCACGACTACACGGCCCGCGCCGTGGTGCTGCGTCGCCGCTATCGCCACAAGGGCGTCCAACGACTGCGCACCCGCGACCAGGTGGGCCCGGCGGCTCGTTTCATCGTGCTGGGCGACGAACAACGCACCCAGCTACCGATGCTGCTCGACGAATGTGGCGGCGTGCGCTTCGCCCCCGGCGCGGCCCGCCGCGGTGGCGGCTGGGGCTATTCGTCGGTGCGCACCGCGCGGGGCTTCCGTCGTCGCCTCGCCGCGATCATGACCGCCATCCGGTCAAGCGATGCGCTGGGCGGGTTCTGCTGGACCCAGCTCACCGACACCGCCCAGGAGGTCAACGGGCTGTGCGACGAACAGCGTCGTCCCAAGCTCGACCCTGAGCAGCTGCGCGCGATCTTCGGACCGCGGTAGTACGGCTCGTTTCGCGCGCAGCGCTAGCCTCGATGACTGGAGTTGGCCCCGTCAGCCCGCCAGGGCAGGTTCGCGGGCCACCGTGCGCCGGGGACACCTGCGCCAACCAGAGGACCATGCGCTCATAGGAGGACACATTGGCAACGCTGACGGTGACCGAGCAGAACTTCACCGAGACCATCGAGGGCAACCAGATCGTGTTGCTCGACTTCTGGGCGTCGTGGTGTGGCCCTTGCATGCAGTTCGGGCCGATCTATGACCAGGTGAGCGAGGACCATCCCGACATCGTCTTCGGCAAGATCGACACCGAGGACCAGCAGTCGCTGGCCGGGGCGGCGAACATCACGTCAATCCCCACGCTGATGGCGCTCAAGGACCAGACGATCGTCTTCAGTCAGGCCGGCGCGCTGCCCAGGGCCGCCCTCGAGGAACTCATCGAGCAGATCGAGAAGCTCGACGTGAAGGCGGCGCTGGAGGCCGAAAGGGCCCAGCGCGAGGCCTCCGGGGACAGCACCGGCGACGACAACCCTCAGCCAGACATTGAGGCGAACTCCACGCGGGAGTAGGGGTGGGGGCGCGCATTGATCGGCGTTCACTGGCAGAATCAACCAGTGAGCGTGTGATCCGATCAGCGCTTTGAGACGCCGGGCAGGCTCCCGATAGGGATCCGGTGACTGCGTCGTGACAGGCCGTGCGCACTAGGATCGTGCACTGATGCCAGATGGGAGGGGCACACGTGGGGCTGTTTGACAGGGTTGAGAAGAAGCTCGAAAGCACCGTCAACGGCGTCTTTGCGCGCGCCTTCAAGGGTGATGTGCAACCCGTTGAGATCGCCTCCCGCCTGCAGCGTGAGCTCGATTCCGAGGCAAAGCTGCTGTCGCGCGACAAGCGCCTGGTGCCCAATGACTTCCAGGTGCACCTGTCCACCCATGACTACGACCGGCTGGCGCCCTATTCGCGCACCCTGAACGCCGAGATCGTGCCCGACCTGCGTGAACACGCCTCCGACCGGGGATATGTCTTCGACGGGCCCATCCACATCGAATATGTGCTCGATGACTCGCTGCCCACCGGCCGCTTCGAGGTCACCAGTGCCTCGGTGGCCACCGTCGCCGAGAACGGCGGGGCGGCATCGTCGACGATGATCCGCCGGGCACCGCTGGTGCTCGAGGTGAACGGGGTGCGCCATCCGCTGATGCCGCCGGGATTCACCATCGGACGCGGCACCGAGGCCGACCTGCGCATCAACGATCCGGGCGTGTCACGCAAGCACGCGCGCATCAATGTGTCGGAGAACGCCGACGGCGAGTTGCTCATCAGCATCGACGACCTGGGCTCCACCAACGGTGTCATCGTCAACGGACAGCGCGTCACCCACAGTCCCCTGGAAGACGGCAGCCGCATCGAAATGGGCTCCACGCGGATGCTCGTCCACTCGCCTGTGGGGACCTGACCTTGACCGGCATCCTGCTGGCCACCATCAAGGTGGCCTATCTCGTGCTGATGTGGCTGTTCATCCTGTTCGTGGCCAACACCATCCGCGGCGACCTGATCGGCCGCACCGTCACGAATGGCGGAATCGTTGCCGCCGGCCTGAAGCAGGCTGCCCGCAAGCGTCGTGAGAAGCCCAAGCGCCGCGAGCTGCAACACCTCGTGGTGGTGGCCGGCAACCAGACCGGCACCCGCGTCGACCTGCCCGGGGCCCTGGTGCTCGGCAGGGCCACCGACTCGGGCTTCGACCTCGATGACGACTATGCGTCGAGCCACCATGCGCGCCTGTACCCCCAGGACGACGGCCGTTGGGTCATCGAGGACCTGCAGTCGACCAACGGCACCTATGTGAACGGCGTGCGCATCGTGCAGCCCACGCTGGTCGGGGCCAAGGACGTCATCCGCATCGGGCGCACCCAGCTGAAGCTGGAGCGCTGAGCGTGACTGATCCAGCTCATCGCCCCCCGGCGACGGCGCATCCCCAGGATTCCGCCCACTCCACCGCGACACCGGACCCCGGTGCCGCATCCGGTGGATTGAGCCTCGACTACCGGGCGCACTCCGAGACCGGCCCGGTGCGACGCAACAACCAGGACTCGGCCTATGTGTCACCGACCATGCTGGTGGTCGCCGACGGCATGGGCGGGGCCGCTGCCGGCGACCTGGCCAGCTCGGTGGCCATCGCGGAACTGAAGCGCTCCGACGCGCCCAGGCCGCCCGACGAGATGCTCGAGGTGCTGGCCGGCGCCATGAATCGCGCCAACGACCGGCTGGCCGATCTCATCGCCTGGGACCACCAGCTCGACGGCATGGGCACCACGGTGTGCGGGGCCATGTACGGCCAGGGTGTGCTGCAGATGGTGCACATCGGCGATTCGCGCGCCTACCTGCTGCGCGACGGCGACCTGGCGCGCCTGACCCATGACGACTCGTGGGTGCAGTCGCTGGTGGACGACGGCAAGATCACCGAGGCCGAGGCGGCCGTGCACCCGCACCGCTCGCTGCTGCTCAAGGTGCTCAACGGCCAGCCGACCCACGATCCCGATTACCCGACGCTGGCGCTGCGTGCCGGCGATCGGCTCCTGTTCTGCTCCGACGGGCTGTGTGGGCTGGTCGATGACCAGCGGATGCGCGAGCTGATGCTGGGCCATCCGCTCGACCGGGCCGTCACCTCACTGGTCGACGCCGCCCACCGCGCCGGCGGCTACGACAACATCACCCTGATCCTGGCCGATGTCGTCCCCTTCGACCCGACGCTGCAGGCAGCCCCGCCGCAGACCCTGGGCGCGGCAGAGCACGTGGACATCCCCAAGGTGGCCCCCGCCGGGGTCCCCGGCGACAACGGCCCCACCGCGATCGTGCCGGCGGTCGACGCCGCCGGCGTCCCGGAACCCGGCGACCAGGCCGTCCCACCGGACGCTGCGGCTCCGGTGACAGGTGCCTCGGGGACCAGCGCCCCGATGGCAGGCACCGACACCGATGAGCGCATCCGCTACACGCCGATGACGCGCCGGCGTCGCCGCAAGTGGCCGTGGATCACCGCCATCGCGGTGGCCCTGGTGCTCATCGGCGGCGGCCTGTTCGGGGCCTACCACTATGTGACCACGCAGTTCTACATCGCCCCGGCCGGCGGCCAGGTGGCGATCTACAAGGGACTTCCCGACTCGGTGGTGGGCGTGCGGCTCGGCACCCTGGCCGAGCAGCACTCCACCCAGATCTCCGACCTCCCCAGCTACTACGCCGACCAGGTGCGCGGCCGCAGCATCCATGCGGGCTCGCTCGACCAGGCACGCAACCAGGCGAACTACCTCGATGAGGTGGCCTCCACCTGCGTGGCGACGCGTCAGGCGCGCAGTTCCGCCTCGGCCGCCGGCTCACCGCAGCCCTCCGCCGCCGTATCGGCGAGCGCGTCGGCAAGTGCCTCGGGCGGCGCCGGGTCCATCGGGGCACCGGTCAACACCGGGGATTGCCCATGAGCACCGAGACCCCGGTGGTTGTCTACCGCAAGCGCCGCGGCACCGAGCTGGCGCTGATCATCGTTGCCTCCCTGTTCGGCATCGGCGGGTTCGTGATCACCACCATCAACATGCATGGTGGCCTGCCGGCGGGCCTGATCGGCGTCTCCCTGGGTTGGCTGGCGCTGTGCGTGATCGCCCACCTGGCGGTGCGCATCCGCGCCCCCTACGCCGACCCGGTGATCCTGCCCTGCGTGATCGCGCTGAACGGCCTGGGCCTGGCGATGATCTACCGGCTCGACCAGGACCCCCCGGCGTCCACCCTGGTGAACGGCCAGTTGATGTGGACCGCGCTGGGCGTGCTGCTGTTCGTGGGCGTGCTGTTCGCCGTTCGCGACTACCGCAACCTGCAGCGCTACCCCTATGTGCTGTTCCTGCTGGGCCTGGTGCTGCTGCTGATGCCGCTGGTGCCCGGCCTGGCCTCAAAGGCCAATGCGCTCAACGGTTCCCAGATCTGGGTGAGCGTGGCCGGCATGAGCTTCCAGCCCGCCGAGGTCGCCAAGATCGTGCTGACCCTGGCCTTCGCGTCCTATCTGGCCGATCATCGTGACCTGCTGCAGCTGGCCGGCTTGACGATCGGACGCGTCCGCATCCCGCGTGGGCGCGACCTGCTGCCGATCATGGTGATGTGGGCCGCTGCGGTGGCGGTGATCGTCTTCGAGAACGACTACGGCACGGCCCTGCTGTTCTTCGGGCTGTTCGTGATGATGCTCTACGTGGCCACCAGCCAGATCCGCTGGGTGGTGATCGGGGGCGTGCTGTTCCTGATCGCCGCCGTGTTCGCGTTCAACTTCGTCGGCCACGTGCAGGTGCGCTTCGATTCCTGGCTGCATCCGTTCAGCGATCCCGAGCAGAACGGCCAGGTGATCTCGGCCCAGTACGGCATGGCATGGGGTGGCCTGTTCGGACGCGGCTGGGGACTGGGACGTCCCTCGCTGGTGCCGCTGGCGCAGAGCGACTTCATCGCCTCGGCGATCGGCGAGGAGCTGGGCCTCACCGGGCTGATGGCGCTGATCCTCATCTACGGGCTCATCGTGGCGCGCGGCCTGCGTGCGGCGCTGACCTCGTCGGACGTCTTCGGCAAGCTGCTCGCCGGCGGGCTCAGCTTCACCTTCGCGCTGCAGGTGTTCGCCATCATCGGCGGCGTCACCCGCCTGCTGCCGCTGACCGGACTCACCACGCCCTTCCTGTCGCAGGGCGGCACCTCGCTGGTGGCCAACTGGGTGATCGTGGCCGCCCTGATGCAGATCTCCCACGCCGGCAGGCGCCCGGCCGCGGCCGCGAGCAACCCCGATCCCGACATGGAATCGGCCCCCACCGCCATGATCGGAAGGGTGGAGCCATGAACAAGTCACTGCGTGGGGTGAGCCTGATCGCCGCCATCATGTTCCTGGCGTTGCTGGTGAATGCCACCTTCAACTACGGCTTCCGCTCCAAGGGCCTCAACGACGACCCGAGCAACCGGCGCGTCACCGATTCGCAGTTCAACACCGACCGCGGTTCGATCCTGGCGAGCAATACGCCGATCGCCCAGAGCGTGGCGGTGAGCGGCAACCGCTTCAGCACCCAGCGCACCTATTCCAATGGCGCGCTGTACGCCCCGGTGACCGGCTTCTACTCCTATATCTACGGACGCACCGGGCTGGAGCAGAGCTACAACTCGCAGCTGTCGGGCCAGGACGATTCCCAGTTCTTCAGCCGCATGATCGACGAGGCCACCGGCAAGAATCCGCAGGGTGCCACCGTGCAGACCACCATCAACCCCGCCGTGCAGCAGGCCGCCTCGGACGCGCTGGGTGGACGCACCGGTGCCGTGGTGGCCTATGACTACACCACCGGCGCCATCCTGGGCTGGGTCACCTCCCCCAGCTACGATCCCTCGCAGCTGTCCAGCGTCGACCTGCCGGCCACCCAGACCGCATGGCAGAACCTGGTCGGCGACCCGTCGAACCCGATGAGCGACCGCGCCACCCAGCAGATCTATCCGCCGGGATCGACCTTCAAGCTCGTGGTGGCCTCGGCCGCACTGGAGAACGGCAAGAGCGCCGCCTCCACCGTGTCGTCGCCGGTGACGCTGCCGCTGCCCAACACCAACCGCGTGCTGCCCAATGCAGTGAACTGCGGTGGCTCCACGTCAACCATTGACCATGCGCTGACGGTGTCGTGCAACACCGCCTTCGCCAACCTCGGCATGGAGCTGGGCGCCGACAAGATCCGCGCCCAGGCCGACAAGTTCGGCTTCGAGTCGCCGTTCACCGGCGACTTCACCTCGGCCACCAGCACCTTCCCCGCCCAGCTCGACGCCTCGCAGCTCGCGATGAGCTCGATCGGCCAGTACGACGTCTCGGCCACTCCCCTGCAGATGGCGGTGGTGGCCGGCGCGCTGGCCAACGACGGCAACCTCATGCAGCCCTATGTGGTCAGCGAGGTGCGCGACCGCAACCTCAATGTGCTCACCAAGCACGATCCGCAGTCCCGCGGCAATGCGGTGAGCAAGGAGACCGCGGCGTCGATGCAGAACATGATGGTGCACGTGGTGCAGTCCGGCACCGGCACCGCCACCCAGATCGCCGGCCAGACGATCGGTGGCAAGACCGGCACCGCCGAGAACCTGCCGGGGGCCTCGGACTATTCGTGGTTCGCCGGCTTCGACAAGGAGCACCACGTCGCCCTGTCGGTGTTCCTGGCCAACCCGAACCAGGCCGGATCGGCCACCGGGAATGCCACCGTGGCCGCCAAGCGCGTCTTCCAGGCGGTGCAGTCGTGAGATATTCACAGGTATTGCCTGCGCTGCGAGGGCAAAGGCCCGCCCCGCACCCGACGACTGCCCGACCCACTGCCCCGAAAGGAGCATCCGCATGACCGACTCACCCATCGTGCTCGGCGATCGCTATGAGTTGCGCAGCGTCATCGGACGCGGCGGCATGGCCGAGGTGTGGCAGGCCCGTGACCTGCGCCTGGGCCGCGAGGTGGCCGTCAAGCGCCTGCGCGCCGACCTGGCCACCGATCCCACCTTCCAGACCCGCTTCCAGCGTGAGGCCCAATCGGCCGCCGGCCTGAACCATCCCAATATCGTGTCGGTCTACGACACCGGCAGCCAGGAGGACTCCGCCACCGGCGTGATGCGCCCCTACATCGTCATGGAGCTCGTGAGCGGCCACACGCTGCGCGAGATCCTGCACGAGGGACGCACCATCGTGCCCGCGAAGGCACTCGAATACACCGCCGGCGTGCTCGACGCGCTGAGTTTCTCGCACAAGCACGGCATCATCCATCGCGACATCAAGCCCGCCAATGTGATGATCACCCCGTCGGGCCAGGTCAAGGTGATGGACTTCGGCATCGCCCGGGCCGTCGCCGACACCTCCGCGACGATGACCCAGACCGCCGCCGTGATCGGCACGGCGCAATACCTGTCGCCCGAGCAGGCCCGCGGCGAGACCGTCGATTCGCGCTCCGACATCTATTCGGCCGGCTGCCTGCTCTACGAGCTGCTCACCGGGCGTCCCCCGTTCATCGGCGATTCACCGGTGGCCGTGGCGTACCAGCATGTGCGCGAGCAGCCGGTGCCGCCCAGCCGGCTCGATCCGGAGGTCACCCCCGACATCGACGCGATCGTGTTGAAGTCGCTGGAGAAGGACCCCAACGACCGCTACCAGACCGCCGCCGAGATGCGTGACGACATCCTGCGCGTGCTCAACGGCGAGGCGGCCACTGGCGCCACCGCCGTGGTGCCGGCACCCTTCGCGATGCCGTCGGCCACCGACGCCACCACCGTGCTGCCCTCGGCCTCCCAGCCGCTCAGCGCACCGACCACGCCACCGCGTCGGGCCGTCGAGGCCCCGCGTGCGCCCAAGAAAAAGAAGAAGCGCCGGGTCAGTGCGCCCACCGCGCTGTTGATCGGCCTCCTGGTGATCCTGCTCACCGTGATGGGCGTGGTGCTGTTCCGGATGAACTCCGATTCGAACAAGGCCACCCCCGATACGACGGTGCCGGCGGTGATCGGGTTCTCCGAGGACCAGGCCACCTCGACCATCCGCAATGCCAAGCTCGACCCGAAGGTGGAGCACCAGTCCGGCCCGGCCGACACCAAGGGACGCGTGGTCGCCACCGACCCGGGTGCCAGCACCACGGTGGCCGTGGGGTCCACGGTGACGGTGAAGATCAATGACGGCCCGGCGGCCACCAGGCTGCCCGATGTGCGCGGCAAGACGGAGGACGTGGCCCGCCAGATGCTCACCTCGGCCGGGTTCACCGCCATCGCCACGAAGGACGCCAGCGAGTCCCAGGAGGGCACCGAGAGCGCCGCCGGCACCATCGTGGCCACCGACCCCAGCGCCGGCGCCACCGTCGATCCCGCCAGCCCGATCACCCTGTACCGCGCCACCGGACGCTCGTCGGTGCCCGATGTGAGCAGCCTAGGGGTGAGCGCCGATGCCGCGATCAAGTTGTTGTCGCAGGCCGGATTCCACAATGTGAAGTCCACCCCCGTCGCGCAGTGCCAGAGCGGCATCGTGTGCGAGCAGACACCGACTGCCGGCACGTCGTATCTGCGCACCGACCAGGTGAACATCCTGGTGGGCCAGATCGTCTCGCCCAGCCCCTCGCCGTCACTGACCCCCTCGCCGTCACGTTCGAGTTAGCCGACGGCGCTAGGGTCATGGTTCCCACCGGAATTTCCCGGCGGACGCGCACGGGCACCACTGGCAGGGTCCACCTGCCACGTCCCGATGGATTCCACACAGCGATTTGCGGGAGAATGACAACGTGAGCAACGACGATGCCACCGGCCGCCCGCCGGTCCGCCCGGGCGACCAGCCGTCCCCCGACGCAGGTGACCAGCCGGCCTCCGGCGCGGGTGTCCAGCCGGCCTCCGACGGGCAGGGCGCCGACGCCACACCGGCGAGCGGCACGCGTCCCGACCTCCCGGCCACTGACGCCCCCGCAGCCGCCTCCGGCACCACCGCTGGCCAGCCCCGGCCCACCGAGCCCTCGACCACCGGTCCTGCTGCCGCCAGCCCTGGCGCCGGCGGTCCTGTGACCAGCGGCAAGGGTGCCGACGACACGGGCACCGACGACATCGCCCATGAGACGCCGATCGCCACGCTCCAGGACGGCCGCTACCGTCTCGTCGAGCGGGTGGGAGCCGGCTCGATCGGGCAGGTGTGGCGCGCCTACGACGCCACGCTGCAGCGCGAGGTGGCCGTCAAGACCGTCAACCTGGCCATGAGCGCCGATCCGGCGACCGGCGCCCGCTTCCGCCGCGAGGCCGTCGCCACCGCGGGGCTGGACCATCCCAATGTGGTGCAGATCTACGACTCGGGCGTCGACGGGCACACCGCGTTCATCGTCATGGAGTTCCTGCACGGGCCCAACCTGCAGACCGTGGTCAACCAGGAGGGGCCCATCCCCTATGCCGTGGCCGTGCCGCTGCTGGCGCAGGTGGCCGCCGGGTTGGGTGCTGCCCACGCGATCGGCGTGACGCACCGCGACGTGAAGCCGGCCAATGTGGTGCTGGCCACCAAGTCGCTGCACTCGACGCCCAAGATCGTCGACTTCGGGATCGCCCGGCTGAACGACCAGCAGGGCACCTCGCTGACCAGCACGATGACCGCCATCGGCTCGGCGGCCTATATGTCACCCGAGCAGGCCTCCGGCAACCGGGTGAGCCAGGCCTCCGACATGTATTCGTTCGGCTGCCTCATCACCACCGTGCTCACCGGACGTCCGCCCTTCCCGGGCGAGTCACCCATCGCGGTGGCGCGTGCCCAGGTGTACGACACGCCGACGCCACTGCGCCAGCTGCGCGCCGACACCCCCGAGGCGCTCGAGACGCTGGTGACCGCGCTGTTGTCGAAGGACCCGGCCGGGCGTCCCAATGCGCGCCAGACCGAGCAGGCGCTGCGTGCCATCGACAGCAACGCCGCCGACGCCCAGAAGGTCGTCACCTCGCTGATCCCCGTGACGCCGGCCACCAATGGCAATGCGCCCACCGTGGCGATTGCCGGTGCGGCTCCGGCGCCGACCACCCCGAGCGAACGCACCACGCTGATCGACGCCACGAACACCACGGCTCCCGCCACGGGTGCCCCGGCGGGGGCAAGCACCGACGACGCCATCTCCACGAGTTCGACGCGTCCGGTGGTGCGTCGTCCGGCCGATGCATCCGATGCCGCCGCGGCGAACAAGCAACGCCAACGCAGCCAGCGCGTCCGCAGGATCTTGCTGGCGCTGATCATCATCGTGATCCTCATCGGTGCGGTCTGGTTCGCCTTCGCCGAGCGCGGCCGCGACACCGCGCCGGCCCCGAGCACCACCGTCACCATGACCACGACGCCAAGCCCGAGCGCCACGGCGAGCTACAGCAACACCAGCGAGCCCACGTACAGCCAGACCTATGCTCCGGCCACCACCTATGCCCCCTCGGCGACCACCCAGCCGACGCAACCGGCGGCGACGGTCACCGAGACCCAGCCTGCGGCGACCGTGACCACGACGGCCAGTCCCCAGGCGCAGACCTCGCCCGCTGCGGGCAATTGAAGTGCTGGGGGCGCTGCGTCCCCAAGCACGCTGGGTTGATCCGAAGTTGATGGGCCGGCGTTGATTGCCCGGGCATGACTGCCACGCGGGCTGGCCTACTGGTCAGGGCTTGCCTGCTGAAAGGGCCTGCCTGCTGGTCAGGATTGGCCACGTGTCAGGCCCCACGGGCGGCCGCCGGGCCCATCGGCCCGGGCGCACCCGCGGGAGGGCCCGTCCCTAGAGGTCGCGCGCTGCGGGGCTGCCGGCCTCGCCGACGAAGCCCTGCGGGGTGGCATATCCGGCACGGTCGTAGGCGTCGCTGACGGCGTGCAGCAGCTCATCGCCCCTGCCCCGTGGCATGACGGCCAGCACGCAGCCGCCGAAGCCGCCACCCACCAGTCGGGCGCCCCAGGCGCCGGCGGCCAGCGCGGTGTCCACGGCCAGGTCGACCTCGGGCACGCTCACCTCCAGGTCGTCGCGCATCGAGTAGTGGGCGGTGGTCATGGCCTGCGCAACGGCCCGCCAGTCGCCGGCCTCCAGGTCGTCGGCCATGCGCACGCCGCGGGCGTTCTCGGTGACCACATGGCGCAGCCGCTTGGCCAGTGTGGGGTCGTTCAGCCGACGGATGGCCTCGGGCAGGCCGGCCTCGTCGATGCGGCGCAGGTAGTCCACGCCGAGCATCCGGGCGATCTGCTCGCATTCGGCACGGCGATTGCCGTAATGGCCCGCTGACAAGGAGTGACGCGTGCCGGTGTCAATGATGTAGACCTCAACGCCGGCGTCCTGCGGCAGATAGGGCACCGGACGCAGCACGTCGGTGAGGAAGTCGATGAGCAGGGCATGTCCCCTGCTCCCGCGCAGCGCCGAGGTCTGGTCGACCCCGCCGGTGGGTGCCAGCGCGATCTCGTTCTCAGCGGTCTGGCAGGCGACGGCGAGTTGCTTGCGTCCGGCATCATCGGCCAGCAGGCCGAGGCCGAACAGGTCCGACGCAGCGGCGGCCGCCGAGCACTCGAGCGCCGCCGAGCTCGACAGTCCCGCCCCGATCAACAGCGTGGATCCGATCACCATGTCGACGCCACGCACCGGATGCCCGGCCTGGCGCAATGCCCACAGCACGCCGGCCGCATAGGCGCCCCAGCCCCCGGGCCGTTCGGCATCCACGGCGGACAGCTCCACGTCCACATCGCCCTCGATGTTGAGGGAGACCAGGCGGATGCGCTCGTCGTCGCGGGCCCGGGCCGCCACGAAGGTGCGCGCGTCAAGCGGCACGGGCAGGCAGAAGCCACGGTTGTAGTCGGTGTGCTCGCCCATCAGGTTGAAGCGACCCGGCGCAGACCAGACACCGGTGGGACGTGCATTGAAGTGCTGCGGGAAGATCTCCGCCATGCCCTGGGCGTCCACGTCAGCGGCACCCCCGGATATGACACGAGCTGATGGGACGCGAACCGATGGGACGCGAGCTGATGGGACACCGGGCAGGGTGACTGTGCTGGGTCGTCATGGGCTCTACTTTCTCACATGGCTCCGGGCCATCCGCAGCTTCCGGGGCGTCCGGACCAGCCGAGAATAGTTGACTCAGCCGTTGATCGATCGCACGTCGACCAATCCGGGCACCCGGCGACGCAGCTGGTGCTCCAGCCTCTGGTGCATGGTGATCACGGCTGCGGGGCACCCGCGGCAGGCCCCCGACATCTTCACGGTGACCACGCCGTCCTGTACCCCGGCCAGGGCGATGTGACCACCGTGGGCGCGGGCGATATCGCCGATCGGGCCCTCGATGAGTTCGTCGGCGCACACGCCCAGGGCGTCATCACCGCTGAGGACGCGCGCATCCGCGGCGCCCACCCAGGCATCGGTGTGCCCCAGCGCCCGCATCAGGGCGCGGCGCACCACCGGTCCCAGTTCGGCCCAGTCGCTCCCCGGGGCCAGGGTCACCAACAGGGTGTCGGGGCCCACGACCACGCGCGACACGCGATCGGCCAGCAGATCGTCGAGTCCGGGCGCGGAGGCCAGGGTGCCGGCGAAAGGAAGGATGTGGTGCGAGACCACCCACCGCAGGGTGGCGGGATCGTCGGTGGCCTCGGGGTGCAGCGCAATGACCCCGGGAGGCGTGGCCGAACTCGGGTCGCGCAGTGGTGGACAGTCCATCCGCCCGCCGGCCGGGCCTGCCTGACGTGAGCCGGCGTCGGGGCGTGGGGCGGGTGACTGCCCCGCGCGCGCCATCAGCTGCTCAAGACCGGAGGATGGCCCCGCAGCCACCCCGACAGACACGGGACCACCCCGTCCACGGCCCGTGGGGACCCTGGAAGCGGGGTGGTGCCGGTGCGAGAACATTGTGCGAACCTTCATCTAGGTGACCAACAGCGTGATCGTGTGGCCGATGAAGGCCATCACCCACGCCAGGACGAACATGTATCCGAACGCAATCGAGGGCCACTTCCATCCCCCGGATTCCCGCTTCATGATCGCCACCGTCGACAGGCACTGCAGGGCGAAGGCGAAGAACAGGATCAGTGCCACGGTGGTGGCGGGGGTGAAGACCTTCTGGCCCTCGCTGGGACCCTGGGTGTAGGTCCAGCCCTCCAACTGGCTGGCCACGTCATCGGTGGCCTCGGGGTCACTGGACGCCGCCATCTGGCCCAGCGACGAGACGGCAACCTCGCGGGCGGCCAACGAGCCCATCAGCGCCACGTCAATGCGCCAGTCGAAGCCGAGCGGCTCGAAGACGGGCTCGACGAAGCGGCCCACATGGCCGGCCACCGAGTTCTCCATGGTGTAGGCGCTGACCGCCACGGCATCGCCCGGATCGACGCCGGCCGCCGACAGCTGCTCGTCAGAGCGCATCGGGAAGGTCGTCAGGGCCCAGATCACGATCGTGGCAGCCATGATGATGGTGCCGGCCTTGCGCAGGAACGCCTTGGTGGGCTCCCACATGGCGATGCCCACGGAGCGCGGGGTGGGCACGCGGTAGGGCGGCATCTCCATGTAGAACGGCAGCACGGCGCCGGAGCGGTCGGTGATCTTCTTGACCACCCAGGCGGCGGTCATGGCGGCCACGCCACCCAGCAGGTACAGCAGGAACATCGTGATGCCCTGCCAGCTGACCGGTCCGAGCTTCGCCTCGCTGGGCACGAGCATGCCGACGAGCAGCAGGTAGACGGGCAGCCGGGCCGAGCAGGTGGCCAGCGGCACGCCGAGCATCGTGGCGATGCGGTCCTTCGACGACGGGATGGTGCGGGTGGCCATCACGCCGGGGATGGCGCAGGCGAACGACGAGAGCACCGCCACGAAGGCGCGTCCCTCAAGGCCTGCCTTGCTCATCACCTTGTCCATCAGGAAGGCGGCGCGGGACATATAGCCCACCGCGTCGAGCAACGCGAGGATCAGGTACATCAGCAGGATCTGGGGCACGAAGGTGAGCACCGAGCCGACGCCGCCCAGGATGCCGTCACCGAGCAGGCCGCCGAGCACCGGATTGGAGATGTGCTCGTCGACCAACCCGCCCAGGTAGCCGAAGAAGGTGTCGATCGCGTCCTGCAGCGGGGCCGCCCAGGTGAACAGCGCCTGGAAGAACAGGAACATCACCGCGAAGAAGATGATGGTGCCCCACACCGGGTGCAGCAGCACCTTGTCGATCTTCTCGGTGCGCGAGTCGGGGTTGGGACCCTCGTAGCCGGCGCTGGCCAGGATCGAGTCCACCCACCCGGCGAGCTCTGCCGGATCGGCCGGCGGGTCGATCGGCGGACGCGACCAGTCCTGCCATTCGGTGAGCGTCTTGCGCAGCTCGGGGATGCCGATGCCACGGTTGGCCACGACGGCGACCACCGGGATGCCCAGTGCCTTCGACAGGCCCTCGATGTCGAGCACGCCACCGCGACGGCGCAGTTCATCGGTCATCGTGACGGCCAGGGCCGTCGGCTTGTGGCGCGGCAGTACCTCGCTGAGCAGCAACAGCGACCGACGCAGCGCGGTGGAATCGGCCACCACGAGCAGGGCGTCGGGTTCCCCCACGCCCTCGAGCTTGCCGTTGAGCATGTCGGAGACGACCTGCTCGTCGGGCGAGATGGGCGTCAGCGAGTACGAGCCGGGCAGGTCCTCGATGTTGTAGGTGTGGTCGTGCACCTTCATCACGCCGCGGGTGCGCGAGACGGTGACGCCGGGATAGTTGCCGGTCTTGGCATGAAGGCCGGTCAACCGGTTGAACACTGACGTCTTGCCACCATTCGGCGAACCGATGAGGGCAATCTGCGCAGTGCCACTCGGTGCCGGGGCACCTGGTGTTGAGTGACGAGAGGCGTCAACGACCGAAGACATGAAAATGGGCTCCCAATGACGGGTTGAGGCGGATGCGGACGGCGCGGATCCGGGCAGGACGGCACCGCCGACTGGCGTTCGGACGGTTTCGTCCGAGGTGGGATTGCGGCCCATCGACTCGGGGTCGGGCCGCTCAAGGAGGCGGCCCACTGCTGGAGGCAATGGGCCGCGGGGTGAATCAGGCGACGATGGCTTCGGCGTCGGCAACGACCTGGGCGGCATCATCGGGGATGCGCACGTAGATCATGTCGGCCTGGGCCTCGCGCAGGCACATCTGGGCGTCGCAGACGCGGAACACCATGGGACCGCTGAGCGGCGCCTGGCGAATCAGGCAGACCTCGCGGCCGCAGTCGAAGCCGAGCAGCTGGAGGCGATGGGTGATCGACTCGTCAGCCTCTTCGTCGAGGCGACAGATCACGCCGACGTCGCCGGCATGCAGATTGCTCAGCGGCACGATCTTGGAACCCACGGTCTCGAAGGACGCGACGGCTTGCGTGGTCTCGGCGGTGAACTCATCGGGAACGACTCTGGCTGACATATCGAAGCTCCTCAGTACCGGGCTCCATCACCCGGCTCAAGTGGCGACCTGGCCGGCGTGAGGGGGTTTATTCCCGATCCGTGCAACCAAGCTGTTCACATCTAGCTTACTTAGGCATGCCTAAGCTAACACAGCGGAAGGGGTGACACCAGCGGGGGGTCCATTTATTCCATCAGGTGGTCATCGTTTTCCTGACGACCCGGGTTTGCGTCACCATCGCGCATCGGTGGACCAGGCCCGGCGACCCCTGCGCAGCCGCCCGGACGCCCCATTCACAGGCCCCGGACATGGCGCACCTAAGAAGGTGCACAGAAGGTGCTGAGAACCCTCTTAGATACCCCGGTTCGGACAGGACGCGGCCATATGATCGACGACAGTAGGACACGACCCACCCCGGTGCGCCTGAGTCCCCCACCCCTGAGCAGAAAGAGGTACCCGGTGCACAAATGGCGCACCCCGTTGATCCTGACCGTTGTCACCTGCATCGTGGTTCTGGGCGGCTGGTGGGGATGGCGGGCGTTCATGCATCCGGAAGCGAATGTGCCGCCGTGCGTCTCCCAGTCCGCCAGCCAGCTGAGCACCAGCCAGGTGCAGCTGCGCGTGATCAATGCGGGCACCGTGCGTGGACGGGCCAATGAGGTTGCCGGCATCATGCGCGCCCAGGGCTTCGTGGTCGCCTCCACCGGGAATGCCAGTCCCTCGCCGTCATCGCAGGCCACGCCGGCGCCGGGCGTCACCGTGCCGGTGACCATCGTCGGCACCAGCACCGAGGACCCCGAGGTGCAGCTCGTGGCAGGCTTCTTCCCCGGGGCCACCGTGACCGCCGACGGACGCCCCGACCATCGCGTCGACGTGATCGTCTCCGACACCTCGGCCATGCCGTTGCAGAGCGCCGAGCGCACCGTGCCGATCCCCAATGGCGTGATCTGCCTGCCCGCCGGCGCGGCCAGCACCGGCAACTGATCAACGCCCTGCCGTTCCCTCGCGACACCCTGCCAACCCGGCCGCACCCCCCACCCTGCCAGCCGGGCGACGACGGGGCAGCTACTGGGCGGTGCCGGCCTGCTTGTCGGCCTGGGCCTGCAGCCGTCGTGCCTGTGCATGGGCCCGCCGTTGGGCCCGCGTCCAGCGACGACCGCCGCGATGCCACATCGCCAGGCGTCCCCCACGCCCCAGGTCGGTGAGGCGGCGTTCCACCTTGTCGCGAACATTGGCCGGCGTCACCACCAGCACCTCGTCGCCCTTGAGCAGCGTGGTGTGGCCATCGGGTGAGAAGGATTCGTCACCGCGGATGATGAGCGCCACGATCGCATTGGGCGGCAGCCGCAGTTCGCGCACGGCCACCCCAGCCAGCTTCGAACCGGCGGGGATGTTCACCTGCAACAGGTCGGCGCGGCGTTCCTCGAACGGCGCCACCTCGATGTCCACGTCGGTGGCGGCATAGGGGTTCTCCAGCCCCAGCCCGCGGGCGACGATCGGCAACGAGGGCGCCTGGACGAGCGTCGAGACGATCACGAAGATCACGATGATGTCGAACAGCTCGTCGGCCTTGGGCATCTGGGAGGCAAGCGGCACGGTGGCGAGGATGATCGGCACGGCCCCGCGCAGGCCGGCCCAGCTGAGGAAGGTCTGTTCGCGCCAGGGCACGTGGAACCAGACCACCGAGACGAAGACCGCGGCCGGGCGCGCGAACAGGCTGATCACCGCCACCAGCAGCAGCCCGATCAGCACATCGTGCAAGGTGATCCTGGACGGCTCGATGAGCAGCCCGAGCATCACGAACAGGCCGATCTGGGCCACCCAGCCGATGCCCTCCGCGAAGGAGCGGGTGGCGTGGCGGTGTGGCAGTTGTGCGTTGCCGAGGATCATCGCGCAGACGAACACGGCGGCGAAGGCCGAGCCGTGGGCCAGCTCGCCGAGCCCATAGGTGAACACGATCCAGGCCATCGTCGCCAGTGGGTACAGGCCTGAGGCGGGCAGGGAGAGGCGCTTCATGATCTGCACGCCGAGCCAGCCCATCACGATGCCGAGCAGGACGCCGGAGGCCAACTCGAGCACCACGGTGCCGGCCAGCCCGATCACACCGCCGGCGGGCTGCACGCCGATCGCATAGTTGGTGCCGGCGATCACCAGCAACACGGTGGGGGCGTCGTTGAAGCCGGACTCCGCCTCGAGCGCGGCGCGCACGGTGGGCGGCAGGGGCACCGCGCGCAATACCGCGAACACCGCAGCGGCATCGGTGGGCGCCACGACGGCGCCGAACAGGAAGGCCACGGATCGGGGCAGGCCGAGCACGAAGTACCCGAACAGGCCCACCACGGCAATGGTGACCAGCGATCCGACCGTGGCCAGCATGAGCCCCATGCCCAGCACGGGCTTCACCGACGACCACTTGGTGGTGAGGCCGCCCTCGGCCAGGATCAGCACCAGGGCGGCGAAGCCGAGGTTGTGCGCCATGGTGGCGTCGCTGAAGTCAATGCCCAGCCCACTGGAGCCCAGGCCGATGCCCACGAACAGGAAGAGCAGCAGCGCGGGTACGCCGGCACGGGAGCCGAGGCGCGCGGCCGCCACGGCCACCAATGCCACGGCGGAGCCCAATAAGAGCGTCAGGTCAAAAGCTGACATGGGCCCCCTCCGGAATTACTTGGACTTCTCGTCGAGCTGGGCCTTGATCTGGGCCAGGTATTCGGGGGTCAGGGCACGCATCGGCTCTGTGGGCCAGTCGGCCATCGGCACGCCCTCGGTGTGACGGGCCTGTGGGCGGGCGTAGCGGGGCACGTAGTGCTCGCCGCCCTCGTCGGGGTCATCGAAGCCGGCAAGCCAGGCGGCGGTCTCGGGATCGAGCACGCCGACGGTCTTGTCCTGCGCGGTCTTGTTCCCCACGGTGGCCTGCATCGACGTGGGGGCCGTCCCGTCCTGGTGGACATCGGGTGCCGACGCCGGGGCGGCGTCGTGCCCGGATGGGATGCGCGGTGTTGTCTCGGGGCCGGCCGGGGCCGTGTCGTGGCGCGGGGCGGCGAAGTGCCACTGGCCCAGCGCCCTTTCGATGACATCGGCCATTGCCGGGTCAAGCGGCGCCAGCTTGGCGCCCTTGGGCACCAGTGCCGCCGAGGCGTAGCCATTGGGCTGCTTGGGGGCGGCGTCGGTGGGCATCACCCACAACGTGGGGTGCTTTCCGGGCTGCACTCCGGCGTCGACGATCTGGTCGGCGTCCAGTGCCCACGGCGAATGCCCCTGGTTCGAGATGCCTGCCTCGCTGACCCGCACCACGAAGCGCAGGTGGCGCAGCATGACGAATCCCACCACGAGCTCGGCCAGCGCAAGCACCAGCCACAGGGATGCCTGCAGGGAGGTGCTGAAGCGCCACCACAGGAAGGCGATGCCGATCAGCACCACGCCGACGACGAAGGAGAAGATGGCCAGCGGCAGCGAACGACGCACGCGCGTGGTCGATTCCAACCCCACGAAGTCATCACTGGAGGCGTCGGCTTCCGGGGCGTCGGCGGCAGCCGCCAGCACGGGCGCCACAAGCTCTGGTCGCTGGCTGGACGCATCGTCGGGTGCCGGTTGCGTTGCGGGCTCCTCCGCCTCCGGGACGTCCGCGCCGGCCTCGTCGGAGGCGGCGGGTCCATCGTCGGATGCGGCATCCGCCATGGCGGAATCGTCGGGCGTCGGCTCGCTCCCGGCGGCCTCGCCATCCGTATCCGCAGCTTTCGTATCCGCAGCTTCCGCGTCCGCACCATCCTCGTCCGCAGCTTCCGTATCTGCAGCCTCCGGTGACTGGGCCTGCGATGTCACGGAGTCGACGGCGTCGGGGGCCTGCTCGAGTTCGGGCTCATCGTCCTGCGGCTCGAGTTCGGAATCCTGGTCGGCCGCGGCAAGTTTGGGTTCCGGCGAGGCAGCGTCGAGCGCGGGCTCCCCAGCGGGCGCGGGCAGCTCAGCCTGCGTGGCCGGTTCGGCCGGCTCGGGTGTGCCGGCGGGCTGGCTGTCCTCGGGCTGGGCGCTGTCCGGTTGGGCGTCGCCGCTCCGGGCGTCGTCAGACGGCTCATCGAGCTCGGGCTCCTGAGGGGCGGCGTCCAGCTCGGCCTCGGGCCCGGGGCCCTCAAGTTCAGGTGCTCCGGCCTGCGACGACTGGTCGTCGATCGCGGCCATCTGCGTCAGGGTCGATGCGGCATCGTTCTGGTCGGGCTGGGGGTGGTCGGCGTCCTCGGAGATCGCCTGGGCGATGACGGCCCGGGAGCCGTCGTCCCCCGTCGTCGCTTCCCCGGTGGCGTCTTCACCGTGGTCACCGTCGGGGACGTCACTGGTCGCAGCTGCGGAGTCGGTGGCCGGGGATACGTCCGTATCCGGCACGGAACCCGCGGGGATGTGGTCTGGATCGCCGGCAGCGATGTGGTCGGGATTGCCGGCAGCGTTGCCGGGGCCCTTGGCGGGCTGATCGGCGCCCCCCTCGCTGACCGCCGGGGAAACGGCGTCGTCGGCGCGCACCTCAGCGTCAGGGGTCGCCTGCGCTGCGGCCTTCTTCCTGGACTTCCTGCCGAACATCTGCCCTCCTTCCGACGACTCATCAACCGATTGCGCCCCCCGAGGGGAAACGCATGGGACACGCCATCATGGTGGGTGGACGGCCCGCGCGCCTCGCCAGCGGGCAGGCAGTATTGTGTGCCGCCGGCTCAACGCCCGACCAGACTACCGGATTGCGACCTACGCCCGCGGCGGCTCTGAAACGCGCAGACACGCCGACCAGTGACCTCACTGATGCGCTATGAGGCCCGCACAGGCCTCCCACAAGGCCGGGAACGTGCCCGTCCTGCCGAACGACCGGGCTCCGGAAACAGCAGAAACCCCCGGCATGATGCTCCCGGGGGTTCCCTGTGGCGGTGACGGAGGGATTTGAACCCTCGGTGGCTTGCACCACACTCGCTTTCGAGGCGAGCTCTTTCGGCCGCTCAGACACGTCACCGCGGAACAGCTTACAAGTGCAATCGCTCCCTGCGCCACTCAGCGCCGATCCCCGCGCTCAGCGACGCGTCGCGAAGAAATCGGTCAGCACGCGCTGGCAGTCGTCGGCCATGATGCCGCCGACCACCTCGACACGGTGGTTGAGGCGCGGATCGCGCACCACATCCCACAGCGAGGCAATCGCGCCCGCCTTGGGGTCGAAGGCGCCGAAGACCAGGCGCCTGATGCGGGCATTCACCAGCGCACCGGCACACATCGTGCAGGGCTCGAGGGTGACCACCAGGGTGCAGTCGTCCAGGCGCCACGCGCCACGACGCGCACACGCGGCACGGATGGCCAGCACCTCGGCATGTGCGGTGGCGTCGCCGTCCTGCTCGCGACGGTTCCCACCCTCGCCGAGCAGCACACCGTTCCCATCAAGCACCACGGCACCCACCGGCACATCGCCCGCTGCGCCCGCCCCACGGGCGAGCGCCAGGGCACACGCCATGTCGGCGTCCCACCTGCTCACCGACGTCGCCTCATCGGCGTCGGCCACCCCGGGCGCGCAGCGTCACCCGCTCAGGGGCCATCGTCGCCGAGGGCCTTGTCGAACGGCTCGGTGAACTTCATGTCCTCCACCACGCGTCCGACCAGCTCGCCGGAATCCTCGTCGAAGTCCTCGGCGATGGACTCCATCTCGAAATCGCTGACGCCCTGGTCGGCAAGGATGTCCAGATCGCCAACCGGCTCGGAATCGTCGTCGGGATCGGGCACCTCCAGCCCGAGGAAGTCGATCACGTCACGGGCGATCGGCCAGTCGTTGGAGGCCACGGCGTCATTCAGCAGCACCTGGATCTGGTTGCCGCGCACCCGGCACAGCACGAAGAACTCGCCATTGATGCTCACGGCACCGACGGCGCCCACGTCTCCGGGCATCCGGCGCAGCTGGGCGACCAGTTCGTCGAGGTCGTTGGCGCAGATATCGGGCAGCTCGGTGACGGTCGGTTCCCCGCCCTCGCGGTAGAGGGCTACGACGAAGTCGATCTCGTCCGAGGTGGCGTCGTCATAGTCATCATCGTCGTCATCATCATCGTCGCTGTCGTCATCGTCGTCGTCATCATCGCTGTCGTCGTCGAGATCGTCGTCGTAGTCGTCGGTCACGACGCTGGCGTCCAGCTCGTTGTCGTCGTCGTCGAGGCTGTCCAGGTCATCGGCGGTGCCCGCACGATCGGCACTGGTGTCGTCAACATCGGCATGGTCGACATCGGTCACGTCGATGTCCTTGTCATTCTTCTTGTCCCCGGTCACGGCAGCCCCCTTTACCTCGCGATGGACCCCAATATCCCATGCCGGACCAAAGCGCGCACCCCCCGGGTTGTACAGCGTCCAATGGGTGGCCGCGTCACGGTGCGACGAACGGCCGGCGTGGGGGCCAGCGCCATCCGCGTGCGTCGTCGGCGCGCGCACGATCCGGCGGATGTGGGAGGCTGGCGGTTGTGGAATTGCGCGTCGTGAATCATCCTCTGGTGGCCCATAAGCTCACGCACCTGCGCGAGGCGAGCACACCGAGTCCCACCTTCCGGCTGCTCGTTGCCGAACTGGTGACGCTGCTCGCCTATGAGGCCACCCGTGATGTGCTCCTCACCGATGTTGAGGTGGACACCCCGGTGGCACGGGCCAAGGGCAGTGCCCTGGCCAAGCCGAAGCCGCTCGTGGTGCCGATCCTGCGCGCCGGCCTGGGCATGCTCGAGGGCATGACGCGGCTGGTCCCCACCGCCGAGGTGGGCTTCGTCGGCATGGCCCGCGACGAGACCACGCTGCAGCCCACCACCTATGCCGAGCGACTGCCCCACGACTTATCGGGACGCCAGTGCTTCGTGCTGGATCCGATGCTGGCAACCGGCGGATCACTGGCCGGCTGCGTGAGCTTCCTGGCCGATCGCGGCGCAGACGACATCACCTGCATCTGCATCCTGGCGGCCCCCGAGGGCATCAAGCGGGTGCGCGAACTCACCGAGGACCGCGGCATCGACTGCACCCTCGTGGTGGCTGCCGTCGACGACCACCTCAACGAGCACGGCTACATCATTCCCGGCCTGGGCGATGCCGGTGACCGCCTGTACGGGCTGGCCGAATAGCGACGTCGCACGATCGTGCGGCCCAATGTGTACACGAACGCCACGGCGGCCAGCCCCACCGGGATGACCCACCACGGGAATCCCAACCCGACGCCCGGCGAGCCGGGACCGGTCTGGTCAATGATGTCGACGCGCTCGGCGTGCACCAGCAGGCGATGGCTGTTGACGCCGATGGGCGTGCAGGTGACCAGCGTCACCAGGTCGTGCCCGGGCGCGGGACGCAGCGTGGCCACCTGGGAGGGTTCCACCACCTCACTGCCGATGATCCGGTAGTGCAGTTGGCGTCCGATGGTGGTCAACGAGAACAGGTCGCCGGGCTGCAGCCTGTCCAGGTGGGTGAACAGCTCGGCCTCCGCCAGGCCGGCGTGGGCGGTGAGCACCGCATGGGTGTCGGTACCGCCCACCGGCAGCGACGAGCCGTACAGGTGGCCGACGCCCTTGCGCAGCGCCGCCTCGGTGGCACCGTGGTAGATCGGCAGGCTCTGGTTGATGCGGGGAATCGTGAGAGTTGACATCACGCCGTCGGCTTCGGCGTTGAGCTGGGCCAGGTAGAGCCTGGCGGGCTCGTCGAGCACCATCGGCTCGACGCCAGCCGTGTTGGTGAACGGGTCGATGATCAACCCACCGGGCAGCGACGCGTTGTAGTCCTCGGCAGATTTCAGCAGGGCAGCGCGCTGTTCGGGGCTCATGCGGCCGACGGCCTCGGCATAGGAGTGCATGGCGTCGCGCTCGGCGCGCGCCGAGAACCATGAGGCCGCCGAGGGATAGCACATCACGAGCACGCCCAGCAGCACCAGGCCGGCGATCAGCACGCGATCCCAGCCCGCAGGGCGGGTGGTGGGCCGACGGGCCTGGCGAGCGGCGTTCATCGTGGGGGTCTCCGTTTCGGGGCCGGGCCTGCCCGGCGCCTGGGGAAACCGGACTCGACGATGCGGTCATCGATGAAGCTGGTTTCCATGATGTCAAACGCCCGTGGCGCTGAGGGCACCGCCCCGTTCCCTGCGCGGAAACGCCGGGATGGAGCGAAAGGACCCCTCCATCCCGGCGCCATCACCGGTCATGGCCTCAGCAGGGGGTTGTCGTGGCCATGCCGCCCGCGTCGTCGCCCGGCACTCGCCTCGTGGCCGGAATGACGACTGGACCTGTGGCATCCGGCGCAGACTGCGAGCCGGATGTGCTCGCGGGCACCGAACTGTTCGCTGCGACGCCCAGCTCGTGCGAGTTCCCCCGGATGGGACGAGGCCAACCACCCACGCCGATCGGCACGACGCTGGCCAACGGGCCTTGTGCGGTGCGCCAGGAGGAGCGCTCCGCGACGGTGGGTCGGATGCCATTGCGTCGTGCATTCGAATGGTTGTCCTCGGCCATTCCATGGCTCCTTCTGCGCGGGGGTTCACAGAACTGTGGGGACCACAGGTTCACTACAAACAATAAGAAGCGGAGCGGCACTTGGCAATGGCGATCGGCACATCAACCGGGTGCCACGGGCGGCATCCCGCGGGGATTGTGCACCGTCAGATACTTTCGTGACACGCGATATTCGCAGCACCTTCGGCAAATCACTCACCATGCGATAACGCATTGCCTGCCATCAACCATCATGGGCCGATCGCTGTCGACATCGATCCGCCCCCGGGGATCATTGGCCGCGACACAGAAAGCCGTCCCGCCGCCGGGACACCGTGGATTACCGACCCCTGTAAATCAATCATCCGAGCCGCACACCGGACCCGCACAATCCGGCCTCACCCGCCGTCAGGACAGGGCGCCGGCGGGCGCATACACCGGTGCCGGAGCCTCCACCGGGACGCAGCCAGCCATATTTCTCGGATGCCCCGCGGCACGGCACCGCCAATCGCCTGCCATGTACGGACAATTCGGGACCCTATTGCATTATGCACGCATGCATTGTGCAATGGTGCAGGCCGGACGAGGGGACGTGGGTCAGGCCCGGACCTCCACATGTTTGCGCACATCACTCTGGATCTGCACCCGCGAAAATGGTCGACACGCATGCGGACGTATCGGTGTGCCGGCATTACTTCTTCGCGGCCATCCCCGTCAGGCGCGATGAGAAATTGCCCTGCGCTGCCAGGCGCCATGGGCCGAGGAATGTATTCTGTGCGCCAGCACCATTGGCAGGGTCGCCACCCCTCGACATCACACCCGACTCGTGGGCCGAAATGACACGACGCCGGAACGGGGAGCGAAACCCCATCCCGGCGTCGTATGAGCCAGCGGTTCAGCCCACGGGGAGCCGGCCGACAACGACGATCAGGCCAGTTGCCTGCTGCGTCGATGCGAGCGCACCAGCACCACGGTGGCCACGCCGATGATCGCCAGGCCCACGATGATGAACACCAGGGTTCCGGTGCCACCGGTCATCGGCAGCTGGAAGCCGACGTTGTGCTTCACATTGGTGACGGAGACCTGGTTCGTCAGCTGGTCCACCACCACCTGCACGGGCTCGGCCTGCAGCTCGTAGCCGTCGGGCGCCTTGATCTCACCCAGCCAGTACTCGTTGTAGCCCGGTTCACCGGATGCCACCTGGGCGTTGTTGGCGAAGTCCGAATAGCGCAGTGAGGCGATGATGGCCTTGCCCTGGTCATCGGTGGTCCAGGAGTCGACGCCGTCGATGGTCAGCCAGTTGGTGCCGGCCTTGGCGTCGGCGGCGTGGGATACACGCGGAACTGGGCGCCTGCCAGCATGGTGGTGCCGGCGTCCTTCTTGGTGATCTCGATGTTGCCCCACTTGGTCACCGGGGGATCGGCCACCGAGACACCGCTCTGGGGATCGCCCGGATCAACCGACATCGAGGGAAACAGCCTGGCGTCGTTGAGGATGATGCCGTCACCGATGTCACCCGCCACCTTGGTGGAGACGTCGACCTGCACCTGCACCGAGTTGTCTGCGCTCTTGGCCTGCCACAGCTTCGCGAGGCCCGCCGGGGTGAAGGTGACCGCCAGTGCCGTGGTGCCCTGGGCCGGCGTGATCACATAGTCCTCAGGCGCCAGCGCAACCTGCCCCTTGCTCAGCTTGACGGTGGCCGAGACGTAGTCCAGACGAGAGTCGAATGCGTCGGTGATCACATACCTGTCGGTCGCGCCGGTGCTGGGGATGTCGCCCAGGATCGTCCAGTTCACCGGGTCACCGAGCACCTTGGCCGCGGCGTCGTCGACGGTCTTGGTGATCGACGACTTGGCGTTCTTCGGGTAGACGTGCACCGTGTACAGCCACGCATTGAGGTCCGTGGGATGGGTGAGCGGCAGGGTCACCACGAAGTCGGGTGAGGGGGTGAGGCCGCTCGCCAGCTGCTCGGGGGTGAGCTTCTCCTGCACCAGGTAGCCACCCAGCGGCAGGCCGGTGAAGCTGGCCAGGCCAGCGGCGTTGGTCGTCTGGGAGCTGCCGGCCACGTTCTGCGTGGCGGTTCGCGCCTGGTCGACGGTCATCGCCGCCAACGCGTCCCATCCCGCCTGGGTGGTCAGGTCGATGCCGGGGATCTGCTTGACCACGAACTCGATACCACCCAGCGGGTCGCCGGTCACATTGGCCTGCTCCAGGCCGTTGCCCGGCGTCGGCGTGCCGGTGGGATTCACCCGCTTGTTGACGTTCAGGGTTCCGGTGGCGCCCGGGTCGATCGTGGCCGGATTACCCACGTCGGCCGCAGAGGCCCGGCTGGCGCCGAACATCGCCAGGGATGCCATGACCATCGCCACGACGCCGGCACCGAATCTGCGCCACCACCGCGTTCTTCTCGTCAGTGTCGTTGTCATTCTCATCTCATTTCCTTGTCGGACAGCGGGTCACCGGGACTCGCTGCGGCGGGGTGGGACAGCCGGGAGCGCATTGCCCCGGCAGCCGACGCGGTGGCGATGATCGCCAGGCCGGCAAGTACATAGGTCAGTGGCGAGGTGCTGCCGCCCGCCCAGGGCAGCTGGACGGCACGCTCGTCGCGCACATGGAGGGTGAATCCGTCGGCGGATGCCCAGGTGAGCTCCTGCCGGGGGGTGTCGATCCTGCCCAGCGGCAGGGCGGTGGTGCCGGAGACCACGGTGAACGGCACAGCGGCGGGCAGCAGGGCATGGCCGGGCAGCGACCTGGTCTCCACCAGCCAGAAGTTCCCGGTGGGCAGGCCGGTGACGTCGAAGCGTCCCACGCCTGCGGTGGGGTTCACGACGACGCCGGGCACCAAGCCACCGGGACGACCGCCGTCATCGAGGCGGATCTCGTAGTCGGCGCCATCCATGGGCGTCGGCTCGGCTGCCCCCGGATGGGCATAGCCGGATTTCTGCAGGTGGAAGACCAGCGGGTCGTTGGCGATGGCGACTGAGGGCGCCAGGTGGGTGGCGGTGACGGTCAGCTCGGTGGATCCCTGGGCGAGTGCATGGCCCGAGGGGGCCTCGGTCTCGACGAGTCGATGGCTGCCCCATGGTTGGTTGGTCACCACGAAGCGTCCCGGAGTCGGGTCGGTGTCGGCGCCGGCGTAGCCCGGCTGGCCGGTGTTGTCGACGACCGCCAGTTGCGCTCCCCCGGGTGCGGTCAGCTGCCACCCGGAGCCGGCGAGCAGGTCAGAGGACTGGCTGGTCTTGGTCCAGGTGAGCGTGCCGGGCTGCACGCTGTTGTGCAGCTGGCAGGTGACCTGCTGGCCGGCAGCCAGGGACCACTGGTAGGCCTCGCCCAGCTCCGGACGGGCCGGATCGACCGGCTCGCGGCGAAGCGTCTGGGCCGTTCCGCCCAGGGGCGTGCAGGTAATGCCCGTGAGCTCATATCCGGGCTGGGGCGCCTCGTCGAGCAGGTAGGTCTGGGCACCCAGGGAACGGGTCTGCCCGGAGGTGAAGTCGGTCCAGGCGGCGTTCGGATTGGCCATGAAGGCTTGCCTGCTGATGGCCCGGAGTGTCCAGGCGGTGGGATCGGTGGGTGCCCCGTAGTGCGGCTGCGGGAAGTCCTTGGTCGTGGTGAGCTTGCCGAGGTTGGGCACGTTGGTGAACTGGCAGGACGCGGCCGTACCCGCCAGCACGTACACGGTGGCGACCGGCCCCGTGCCGCTGCTGGTGTCGCTCGTCGTGCCGGTGCACTGCCAGGTGGTGAGGTAGCCAATCGGATCGCCGCTGGGCATGGTCTGGGTGAGGGTGACGGCCTGGGTGCTGAGCACCATGAGTGGACCGGCGGTCTGCGGCTGCACGCCGGTGGCGGTGCCGGAGGTGGTGAGGCTCGTGGCGGTGGCGTCGCCCTTGTGCACCGCGACGCTGAACTGGTCGGTGGGCAGGTTGCGTCCCTGCGGCAGGTTCTCGGTGACCGTGAGCGTGGGAGGCAGTGAGCAGCTGGCAAGGTCGCTGAGGCGCGAGCCCGGGGCGGAGCCACCGACGGAGGTGGCCACCGTGCCGAGCAGTTGCCAGCTGACCGGGTCGTAGCGGTAGACGGAGGTGGCGTCGCTGACGAACAGCGTGCCGTCGGCGCTGGTGGCCATGCCGGTGAGGCCGGTACCGGAGGCCCCCGCGGGCACCGGGATCTCCACGGCGCGGTTGGCGATCGGCATCAGTGAGTTGGCCGGCACCGTGATGAGTTGCACCTTGATCGAGCGTCCGCCGGGCATGGTCGGGTTCACCTTGGGCTGTGTGGACGCCAGGATGTACATGTTCCCGGCGGCGTCGAAGGCGATGTCGCCCTCCAGGCCGCGGCTGCCGGCGAAGTAGTCGGACTCCGGATTGCCGGTGGTCGCGTCGGAGGCGAAGTCGGGCAGGGGGATCGTCCCGATGGTGCGCCAGGCACCGTTGAGGCCGCCCGGCTTGTAGCTCGACAACCTGAAGGACATGGCCCCGCCCACGGTGCCGCTGGCCTCGAACGAGCCGAAGTAGAGCTGGCCGACGTCCGCACCGGTCGGCACGACGGCGCCAGCGGCCAGCGGCCGCTTCCCGCCGGGGCCATAGGTGGCGCGGGTCTGCGCCGACCACTTGTTGAGGACGAGCTGGGCATTCTGGTCGTAGTTGAACGACCGCGCGACGTCCAGGCCCTGCAGGGACGCAATCCCGTAGTTGGTGTCCGCAGCCGTGCTGTTACCGCGTTCCAGTGAATAGGCCGTCGTCCCGCCGGCGCCGATGCCGAAGGGCCCCATCCCCCACCTCGTCGGGTCGGTGCCGCTGCCCCACTGACGCGTGTTGGACGTCCACAACCCGGAGTTTCCGGCGGCGAATCCCGGGGCGTTGACCGGGGTGGTGACGGCGTTGGTTGAACTGACCTGCTTGATGGTGCCGTCCTCCGCCGCCGTGTAGACGTACCCGGGGGTGCAGTCGAAGGCGCCGGTCGCGCGCGTGTCGGCTGCGGGCGCTGGCGACGCAGTGGGCGCGCCGGTGGTCGCCGGCCCCGGCGCGCGGCCAGCCTCCGAGGGCTCCCGATCAGGTGTCGCACCGGGCGCTGCCGTGGGTAGGCCGCCGGTCGGCGCCGGCGTCACCGATGCGGCTGATGCCGGTGCCGGCGTTGGCGCGGGCGATGCCTGCGCGGCACCACCGTCCACCGCGACACCGGCGAACAGCACCGCCGAGACCAATCCGGCCACCCGGACCGCCATGCGACCACGACGGCGCCGTGAGCCGCCGGGGTCCCCGTCACGCAGGCGAGCCCGCGGGGCGGCGCCGGGGGTGGCGTCCGATCTGCGATGGTGAGCCATCATCGATCCTTCGGTCGGTGCAAGGTTCGTCGTTGACTCTACAAACCGGAATCAGCCCCGGGACCACCGCCCCCCGATTAGGGGAATCACCGGTTCCGCGCCATCGATCCCTCATGGAAGCCCCCACACCGGCGGCCGTCGAGAACACCGCACCACGCCATCGGTAATCCAGCACTGCGTGATATCGAATGCATCGGATAACCAGATTCCCCCTCGCGGAAATTCCATTTCCGGGCAGCATGCACCCCGAGAAGTGAACACCGTCATCGCGCACCGCACCGGCGATCTGCGCCCGGACCCCGCCGTCCACGAACCCACCACTTTGCACTGAGTGCAGTTCTCTCGTCGGGGTCACAACCCCCGGAAAAATACCGGCGTTTCCTGCGGGCAGGCACCGGTTTCCGCTTGTTGTGGGGCCCATGGCAACGAGCTCTTGCGCGAGACCCGGGGCTCCACCTGAGAACCGGATGCCCCCAGCCACTCCTGCGCCCGGCTGGGTGCACGCCACGCCTGACATCACGCTAAGAGAATCCCAGCATCGCCATGACGCCCCGCCCGCCGAATGCCCGCACCGCGCCAGCCGCCATGCCAAGCCCCGCACAATCCACGGCGCGGGCCGCCATTGCCTTGTCACAATAACCCACCAGAATGCGCGACGAATCACCACGCCACTTCTCCTGATAGGCTCGCAGCATCCATGACAGAAACAAGGCCCATGACATTGCCCGCCCGCGGGACGATAACCGCGCACCAACGAGGTGGTGGTGTCATAGCGTCGAAGCAACACTCCCGGTCGGCGGGGGTCTGATCGGTGGAGTGTGCGGATGGCGCGGGTGGGGTTGTCGTTCAGTGACAGGTCGGAGATCTCGACGGCCTCGAAAGCGGGCTGGTCGGTGCGGAGGATCGCCCGTCACCTGGGGCGTTGCCCGTCGGTGATCTTGCGGGAGCTTCACCGGAACTCGACGAAGACCCGCGGCTACCAGGCCGTGACCGCAGACGTCAGAGCGCAGCGTCGGCGGGCTCGCCCGCAGCAGCGGAAGGTCGCGGGGGATCCGGTGCTGCAGGCGAGGGTGGAGGCGGATCTGGCCGCGTCGTGGACGCCGAACGAGATAGCGGGCCGGTTGCGTCTGGAGGCGACAGACCCGACCGTTGAACGCATGGCGAACTCTGCTGACGCACGCGGCCGAACCGTCTCCGGTGAGGCTATCTACCAGTACATCTACGCAATCCCGAAGGGTGAGCTCGCCCGCAAGGGCATCTTCCTGCAGTCCAAGCGGACCAAGCGCCGACCACGTACGACCGGGCGGACGCGCGGTGGCCCAATCGTAGGTATGGTCCCGATCGCGGAGCGAGGTGAGGACGCCGCCCAGCGTCGGGTGCCGGGGCACTGGGAGGGTGACCTGATCATCGGGAAGAACGGCACCTCGTGCGCGGCGACGCTGGTGGAGCGGATGAGCGGGTTCACCGGGCTGCTGGCCCTGTCCTCGAAACACGCCGAGCCAACCGCTGACGCGGTCATCGAGTTTTTCAACGACTTGCCCGAGATGATGAAGGCATCGTTGGCGTGGGACCAGGGCAGCGAGATGGCCCAGCACGCGAAGGTCTCCCTGGCCACGGCGATGCCGGTCTACTTCGCCGATCCCCACTCGCCCTGGCAGAGGCCCAGCAACGAGAACACGAACCGGCTCTACCGGGAGTATCTGCCCAAGGGCACGGTGATCCCCGATCACCAGCCCTACCTCACCACCATCGCCGAGGAGATCAACAATCGACCCCGCCGCCGACTGGGCTATCTCACGCCCACCGAGGCATTCGCTCGACTGCTCGCCGGCGAGCCCCATGTTGCTTCGACGCCTTGACATCGCCGGTGACTATGCGCGGATAATCCACCCGCCGGAGCCAGTGTGCGCACCACGGTGCGACCCCGACCCCCGACGCCGGTTGGCCCCACCCGGGCCCGCGATGCCCATCGGACACCCCGGCCACGCGTGCCCGCGGGCGTTCACGCGCGCGAGCGGATCACAGGTCACCGCGCACATCGCATAGAATTGTCAGGTTGCGGTTTGCCTCAGCGAGCCGTCGTCACGCACAGAATCGTCCCTGGGCCCCGCACAAGCGCCCCAGCCACCAAGCCATTCAGTTCGGAGTTTTATGACCGTCAAGCGCCGCAAGGATCTGCGCAATCTCGCCATCGTCGCCCACGTCGACCATGGCAAAACCACCCTCGTGGACGCCATGCTGTGGCAGTCCGGCGCCTTCCGAGCGGGCAGCGACGTCGAGACCCGGGTAATGGACTCGATGGACCTGGAGCGCGAGAAGGGCATCACCATCCTGGCCAAGAACACGGCCGTCAAGCACACCATGACCGACGGGCGCACGCTCACCCTGAACATCATGGACACCCCCGGCCACGCCGACTTCGGTGGCGAGGTGGAGCGCGCCCTGGAAATGGTCGATGGCGTGCTGCTGCTCGTGGACGCGTCCGAGGGCCCGCTGCCCCAGACGCGTTTCGTGCTGCGCAAGGCAATGGCCAAGAAGCTGCCGATCGTGGTGGTGATCAACAAGGTTGACCGTCCTGATGCACGCATCGACGAGGTGATCAACGAGACCTACGAGCTGTTCATGGACCTGCTCGATGACGCCGACGGCAATGGCCTGGACTTCCCGATCCTCTACGCTTCGGCGAAGGCCGGCAAGGCGTCGCTGACCAAGCCCGCCGACGGCCAGCTTCCCGACAGCCCCGATCTGCAGCCGCTGTTCGACGTGATCGAGAGCTCGATCCCCGCCCCCGAGTACCACGAGGGCGCACCCCTGCAGGCCCACGTGACCAACCTCGACTCGTCGCCCTACCTCGGCCGCCTGGCCCTGTGTCGGGTGATGGAGGGAACCATCAAGCGCGGCGAGATGGTGGCCTGGTGCCGCCGCGACGGCTCGATCCAGAACGTGAAGCTCTCGGAGCTACTCATCACCGATGCGCTGGAACGCGTGAGCGTTGAGAGCGCCGGCCCGGGCGACATCATCGCCATCGCCGGCATTCCCGAGATCACCATCGGTGAGACGATCGCCGATGTCAACGACCCCAAGCCTCTGCCGCTGATCCACGTGGACGAGCCCTCGCTGTCAATGACCATCGGCATCAACACCTCGCCGTTGGCCGGCAAGTCGGGCAAGCTGCTCACCGCTCGCCTGGTGAAGGGCCGTCTCGACCAGGAGCTCATCGGCAATGTGTCGATCAAGGTGCTCAACACCGAACGTCCCGATACCTGGGAGGTGCAGGGACGCGGCGAGCTGCAGATGGCCGTGCTGGTGGAGATGATGCGCCGCGAGGGCTTCGAGCTCACGGTCGGGCGTCCTGCCGTGGTGACGCACCACGACGAGAACGGTCGCCTGATGGAGCCCACGGAGCGCCTCACGATCGATGTGCCCGAGGAATTCCTCGGCGTCGTCACCGAGATGATGGGCGTGCGCAAGGGCACGATGCAGGAGATGGTGAACCACGGCTCCGGCTGGGTGCGCATGGAATATGTGCTGCCCTCACGCGGTCTGATCGCCTTCCACACCGAGTTCCTCACCGCCACCCACGGCACCGGGATCTCGAACCACGTCTTCGAGGGCTACGCCCCCTGGGCCGGCTCCATGCGCCAGCGTCCCACCGGCTCGCTGGTGGCCGACCGCACCGGCGTGGTGTCCAGCTATGCGCTGTTCAACCTGCAGGAGCGCGGCCAGCTGTTCATCGGACCCGGCGACGAGGTGTACGAGGGCATGGTGGTCGGCGAGAACGCCCGCCCCGACGACATGGACGTGAATCCCACCAAGGAGAAGCACCTGACCAATGTGCGCTCCGCCACCGGCGACGAGCTGGAGCGCCTCATCCCGCCGCGCCGGATGAGCCTCGAGCATTCGCTGGAGTACTGCGCCGGCGACGAGTGCCTCGAGGTGACGCCCGACGTCGTGCGCGTGCGCAAGGTGGTGCTGGACGCCCGCGACCGTGCCAAGGTGCGCACCAAGGAGAAGTCGGCTGACGCCAACGTCTGATCGATCAACCACCACAGAGGCCCCCGTCATCGTTCGATGACGGGGGCCTCTGTGGCTTTCGGGGTGGCTTCCGGGCCGCCCTCCGGGCCTCAGATGAGGCGTCGCCGCAGACCGGGCTCGGGCTTGACGTGCAGGCCGATGTCGGGATCGACGATCGGCTCCTGGTTGGCGGCGATGTCATCCACGCTCAGGGTGGCCTCCACCGGCACCGCGCGACGCACCAGGCCGAGCGCGATCGGGCCCTCCTCGAAGTGCTGGGCCGAACTGCCGACCACGCCCACCGGTTCGCCGTCCAACAGGATCGGATCGCCCGGCGCGGGAAGCCGGTTCATCGAGCCGTCGAGCAGCAGGCGCACGAGGCGGCGTGGCGGACGTCCCACGTTGTGCACGCGGGCCACCGTCTCCTGGCCGGTGTAGCAGCCCTTGTCGAGCTCGGTGGCATACAGGCCCAGCTCGTTGGGCAGGGTCTTGTCGTCGGTGTCGATGCCGATGCGCGGCACGCCGGCCGCGACCCGGGCAGCCTCCCAGGCCCACACGCCTGCCAGGCGCGGATTATCGGGCGAGGGAACATCATCGGCGGCAACGATCACGAGCTGGCCATGGCCCAGCGGGGCGTCCACGGCCGGGGCCAGCGCCGCCGGCAGGTCGGCGGGATCGATCCCCTCCCCCACCCACAACACGCGGGCGTCGTCGCGTGGCGACACCTGCACCTTCAAGCGGAAGGGCATCGAGTCCAGGAACTCGGCCAGTCCCACGCCCTGCATGTCCGGGCCCGTGGGGACGCCGGTTGCCGGGGCCGGTTCGGCCGGATCGTCCGGCGACGCGCTGGACGCCGGATCGGTGATCACCCACAGCCGCTCTCCGTCGTCGACGGCCTGCAGCCCGTAGCGCACCTGGCCGGTGGGCGACAGGATCAGCGCATTGAGGCCCTGACCGGGGGGCAGCCCGTCGAAACGGCCCGTGCTCAGGGAATGGAGCCAACCCAGCCGGTCGTCGCCGGTGACAGTGAGCACCTGACGATTGGTCAGCGCCACGATCGCCTGACCGGCGGCAATGGCGCGTTCCTCGGCGAAGGGATCGCCGCGGTGCCACAGCAGTCCGGCGTCGGGACCCTCGGGAACCAGCACCACGCCGCTCATGATTCGCTCCCACCCGAGCAGCCACGGCCGCTCACAGATTGGTTCTCACCCGAGCGACCACGGCCGCTCACCAGTTCTCCTCCACCCGAGCGGCCACGGCCGCTCACGAGTTGTCCTCCACCCGAGCGGCCACGGCCGCTCACGAGTTGTCCTCCACCCGAGCGGCCACGGCCGCTCACAGGCTCTTCCTCGCCAGGCGACCCCACATGTACGGCTGCAGCGGCACGTCCTTGGCCGCCCGATCGAAGGTCCACAACAGGTCGCCCTCCACATTGCCGTAGAGGCGCTCCCCGCCGGTGTATTCGAGCTCGGAGTTCTTCGTGCGCGCCACCACATCGGTGACGAGCTCGATCTTGGCGCCGTCGATCTTGCCGGTCCACACCTCGCTCCACCCGTTCGGGTGGCACATCACCACGTCGACGCTCTTGTCGTTGATGGGACGCCAGAAACCGGTCTCCATGCTGATCGGCGACACGGGGTTGCCGTTCTTGTCGGCCACATAGGTCTGGCTGAAGTAGTGCAGATAGGGCTGTCCGTTGGTGGAGAACTCGATCTGCTGGCCGAATTCAAAGTCGCCACTGTCGGGCCAGGTGCCGTGGCCATTGCCCTGCCAGCGTCCGATCAGCCAGGCCAACGGCATGAGCGCAGGATTCAGATCGGTGGGGATCTCGAAGGGCATGGTCAGCTACTCCTCATCAGACGCCTGTTTTCCTGATCAGATGCCGCGTGGGCCGGCGCCGGCGTCCGCGGGGTTCGGTGCCACGCAGCCATCGCAGGGCCACGATCAGCATGGCAACCGCCCCTGCCAGGATCGCGACGGTTGCCACGATGAGCAGGATCAGGTCAAGGGTTGCCACGCACCCAATTCTAGGGGAGCGTCACAACGAGCGGCCGTCGCCGATCCCGGGGCCGGGTGCCCGTGGCACCATTCAGGCGTGAGAGTGCCCGTGGCACCATTCAGGTAGGAGAGTGCCTGTGGCAGCATTCAGGCATGAGAGTCGTGTTGCAAAGGGCGAGCCGCGCGCAGGTGTCGATTGATGGGCAGGTTGTCGGCCAACTTCCCGCACCCGGGCTGGTGGCGCTGGTGGGCGTCACGCACGGCGACGACGCCGCCACCGCCGACAAATTGGCCGCCAAGACCTGGAACCTGCGCATCCTGGAAGATGAGAAGTCAGCCAGCGACGTCAACGCGCCGATCCTGGCCATCAGCCAGTTCACGCTGTACGCCGACACGCACAAGGGGCGTCGTCCCAGCTGGGGCGCGGCAGCACCCGGGCCGGTGAGTGAGCCCATCGTGGATGCCTATGTGGCCGCGCTGCGCAAGCTCGGCGCCCACGTGGAAACCGGTCATTTCGGGGCCGATATGCAGGTGGAGCTGGTCAATGACGGCCCGGTCACGATCATTCTCGATTCCGAGCACTGAGCTGGTTGGGTGCACCCATCCGCGACGACCGGCGCACCATTCAACACCATGGGTGAGCGGGCGATCGGCCCGATAACGTCGATGAAACGCCTGATCGGGCCACCCGGGTGCCAACTATTGTTCAAGAACGGACCGGATGGGCCGATCTCGGGAGGGCGTTGTCCATGAGCGATGCATTGTTCGTCTCGCCCACGACCGACCCCAAACCCCTGCCCGGCGCCCTGACGCTGTTGCCCCACACCATCGACCAGGTGCAGGGCGGCGACAAGGCGATCCTGCAGATCCCCGACACCGATGCGGTGATCATCGACGGGCGCGGCGATCTGGGCGCCACCCGGGTGACCACCCGCCTCATCGTCAACTCGGGGGCCGCCAAGCCCACCTTGTTGCTCATCCCGTTGCAGGGCCTGTCGGTGCTCACGGCCGAGTGGGGCGTCACCGATTTCATCGTGGAGGACTCCGAGCCGGCCGAGTGGGAGGCGCGCCTGCAGCTGATGCTCACCGCGCAGGGACATGCCACCATCACCGGCGGCTCCATCGTGGTGGACGAGGCCGCCTATGCGGCGTCGGTGAACGGGCGCCCGCTCGACCTCACCTACACCGAGTTCGAACTGCTCAAGTACCTGGTGCACCATCCCGGCCGCGTGCTCACCCGCGAGGACCTGCTCAAGAAGGTATGGGGCTACGACTACTACGGCGGCACCCGCACCGTGGACGTGCACATCCGACGCCTGCGCGCCAAGCTCGGGCCCGAATACGACTCGTATATCGGCACCGTGCGCAACGTGGGTTACCGGTTCAACCCCCAGCAGCGCAAGGACTGACCACCCCCGGCAGGTGACCCCGATGATGGCCATTCCGTCATCGTCCAGCGGGGCGACAGAGCCTCAGGAAGAACAACCACCCGGCACCGCACGCCACTGGGCATCACACTCACCCACCCTCTCGAGAGCCTCGCGTTCACCTGCCGGTCACCCCGTCAAACCGATCGGCGATTCCTCACCGCGGACCCACGGGAGTGACCCCCGACGAGGCGGTGCAATTCGCCTCAACGTCCTTGTGGAGCAGGCCCGCATCACCAAGCTCCAGGGAGCTGACGATGTTGTCGAAGTATTCGCGCGTATTCGCATCGCTGGCCACCTGATACATGTGCATCGCATGGAGTCCCCGCAGCTGTGTCACCACCTTGTCCGCGTGCGACGTGGGATCTTGCAGATAGTAGTTCTCCCATGCGCAGAACCACGCGCTATCGGCATCAGACATCCCGACGCCCGGTTGCGCCCTGCCCGGCGACCGGCCCGGAACAGTCGGATGATCCATTTCCTGATATCTCGGACTCGGAATCGGAAAGCCGTCCGGCCAACTCAGCGAGGCGGCTTCACGGGAGAACTCCTCACCCACCGCCACCCCGTCCAGGTTGCCGGACTTCTGGCCGGTCGAGCAGCCCGTCAGCACAAGCGCACACCCCAGCGCTGCCACGAGGACGCTTCCCACCCGGCACCGCACGCCACTGCTCATCACATTCACCCACCCTCTCGAGAGACCCTTGCCCGCTTGCTTGTCACCCGATTGAACCGATCGGCGTCCTCATCGTGGACCCACGCGAGGGACCCCCGACGAGGCGCTGCCATCCGCCTCGACGTCCTTGTGGAGCAGGCCCGGGTCGCCGAGTTCCAGATGCGGCCGCTCCTGCACCATGGCGTCGCGCCGTGCCAACCCGCACGGGCCTGCAACACCTGCGCAACCAACCCCGCCGCCGTGGCGGGTGCACCATTCCACGCAAAGCGTCAGCCCCCTGCGCCACCACTGTCAATGGCTCGGGAGCATTTGTCATCAAAGTGTGACATTTCATCGATTGGGGCCGAACCGGCCTCCGTGCCCTGCCACGCCACTCCCGATGCCGATTAACACGCGTTGATCAGTTTTTCCCGATACTTTCAGCCAGCCCCACCCGGGATATCACTTCCCCGCGACACACCATTCCCCTAGTGTGTCTTCCTGATAACCAATCAGCGGCCGGGCGCATGGTTGCGCACGATAATCGTCCAATCATCAGGACAATTGCCGGCCACCACATTCCGCCGGGGACGATGAATGTCCTGACAGGTGGTCATTAGATCAAAGGGGAACACATGAGTTCAATTCGGGTTGCAGTTGTCGGAATCGGCAACTGTGCGTCGTCGCTCATCCAGGGCGTCACCTTCTACCACGACGCACGGGCCGACGAGACGGTGCCGGGTCTGATGCACGTGCAGTTCGGCAGCTACCACGTCAGCGACATCGAATTCGTGGCGGCCTTCGACGTCGATGCCGCCAAGGTGGGCCTCGACCTGGCCGACGCCATCGACGCGTCCGACAACTGCACCATCAAGATCAGCGACGTGGCACCCACCGGCGTGACGGTGAGCCGCGGCGTGACGCTGGACGGGCTGGGCAAGTACTACCGCGAGACCATCGAGGAGTCCGCCGAGGAACCGGTGGACGTGGTGCGCACACTCAAGGACGTGCACGCCGACGTGCTGGTGAGCTATCTGCCGGTCGGCTCGGAGGAAGCCGACAAGTACTACGCGCAATGTGCCCTGGACGCCGGGTGCGCCTTCGTCAACTGCCTACCGGTGTTCATCGCGTCCGACCCGCAATGGGCCCAGAAGTTCGTGGACGCGGGCCTGCCGATCGTGGGCGACGACGTCAAGAGCCAGATCGGCGCAACCATCACCCATCGCGTGATGGCAAGGCTGTTCGAGGAGCGCGGCATCCAGATCGACCGCACCTATCAGCTCAACGTGGGCGGCAACATGGACTTCAAGAACATGCTCGAGCGCGAGCGGCTGATGTCGAAGAAGATCTCCAAGACGCAGGCGGTGACCAGCAATGTGGAGCACCACTTCGAGGAGCGCGACATCCACGTGGGCCCCTCGGACTACGTCGACTGGCTCGATGATCGCAAGTGGGCCTTCGTGCGCCTTGAGGGACGCAACTTCGGGGGCGCCCCGGTGAGCCTCGAATACAAGCTCGAGGTGTGGGACTCCCCCAATTCCGCCGGCGTGGTGATCGATGCCATCCGCGCCGCGAAGATCGGACTCGATCGGGGCATCGGTGGCCCGCTGCTGTCACCGTCGAGCTTCTTCATGAAGTCGCCGCCCGAACAGCGCCACGACGAGGCCGCCCTCGACTCGGTGGAGGCGTTTATCCGGGGCGAGCTGGCGCTCTAGGTATCCGGGGCGAGCTTCGCCCCAGGCATCCGGGGCGAGCTTCGCTCCGGGCCCCCGGGGCGCCCACGCTCCACACCGGCGCCGGTTGCCCACGGCCCCTCCGCGAGGGCAACCGGCCACGCCGAGGGACGTTTTCCTCCGGCACCGCCGGATTTGCACCCGGGCAACCGCTGCCACCGCCGTTCGTCACTGGCAGATTCGATAGAATCGAACTGTGCGTGACGTTAGTCTCGAAGCGGAGGCATCTGTTTCGTTGACGTGAAAATGCCCCGTTGTTCAACCCGAAATCAGAATACAAAGATCACACTGTTGATCGACAGTTTCGATTCCAATTACCAACGAAGGCTGTGAGAGCGATGAGAGTAGCAGTAATCGGCGTCGGTGACATGGGCGCAGAAATGATCCCACACCTGGTGGAAACAGATTTCGAGATCGTTGCCTACGACAAGCTGCCCGAGCGCCTGCAGCTGGCGAAGGATGCCGGGGCCAAGGTGGCCGGTTCGGTGGCTGAGGCCGCCACCGGTGCCGACGTCGTGATCCAGCTGACCATGTCGGATGACATCCCCGATGTGTTGCTGGGCGAACAGGGCGCGCTGGCCGTCGTGAAGCCGGGCGCCATCGTGGTGGTCACCTCGACCACCACCCCGCAGATGCTCAACCGGGTGATCGAGGCCGCGCCAGCCGGCGTGGAGGTCGTCGACGCCCCGATCGTGGGTGGCGTGCGCTACGCCCGCGAGAAGTCGGTCACCTTCCTGCTGGGCGGCAGCGAGCAGGTTGCCTCCAAGCTCGATCCGGTGCTGTCGGTGATGGGCATCATCCGCTATGTCGGCAAGTCCGGAAACGGCGTGGCCTACAAGCTGATCACCAATGTGGCGATCATGGCGGCCGAGGCCGGCCTGCGCGAGGCCCTCGACCTGGCCGACGAGCTCGACATGGACTACGAGCTCTCACTCGACCTCATGTCGGTGGGACCGATGGCAGCCGTGGTGAGCCGCACTCGACACCAGCAACCCGCGTCCGCTGCGTCGCTCCGCCGAGGACGACGACACCCTGCTCTCGGCGGTCAGCGATCCCGAGCGTGTCCTGCCGATCTCCGTGGCCGGGCGGGGACGCCTGTGGGAGGCCGTGCATGCCAAGGAGGGCTTCGATCCCGACTTCGTCGACCTGACGCGCAAGACGACGGCCCGCAACAACTGATCGACCACCAGAACCGGTGACCGCAAGCCGGGGAGACGCCACACCGGCGCTCCCCGGCTTCGTCGCATATGGCCCGCCCCTCCCGTGTGGGGCGCCCTCACTATCGTGGGAGCAGCGGCGACCCACCCCGGTTCCGGGCGCGGGGCCGGCCACCATCCAACCCGGGAAGGGCCACACCATGGCACACAAGCAGACAGCAGGACGCGACAACCTGGGCGAGCTGGCACCCACCTTCGCCGCCCTCAACGATGACGTGCTGTTCGGGCAGGTGTGGTCGCGCGAGGGCCAGATGCCGGCCCGCCAACGCAGCCTCATCACCTGCGCCAGCCTCATGTCGCAGGGGCTCTTCCCCCAGTTGGAGGCGCACCTGCGCATCGCGAAGGCCAACGGCGTCGCCAAGCAGGAACTGGTGGAGACCTTCACCCAACTGGCCTTCTATGCGGGCTGGCCCAAGGCATGGTCGGCCTTCGGGCTGCTCAAGGACATCTACGCCGACGTGCCCGACGACACCCCCGATGCCGGGCTGTTCCCGCTGGGCTCCCCCACTGATGGCCCCAACTTCACCGGACATGCCTGGCTGCACATGCTCACCGGACCGGACAATCCCCTGTCAGCCGGCAATGTGACCTTCGCCGCCGGGTGCTACAACCGCTGGCACACCCATCCGGCCGGCCAATTGCTGCTGGTGACGGCCGGCCACGGCTGGGAGCAACAGCAGGGCAAGCCCGCCCGCGAGCTGCACGCCGGCGACGTGGTCGAGTGCCCTGCCGGCGTGCAGCACTGGCACGGTGCCGCCCGGGACTCCACCCTCACCCACGTGGCCGTGACCCCGGTGCCTGCCGGCCAGGCCGCCGTGGAATGGCTCGAGTTCCCCAGCCGCAGCGATTACGAGCAGCTCGACTGATCCGACGGTGACCCGGAGTGATCCGACGTCGTCAGGCCTGCCCCGCTGCCCGGGCGCGCTCGCGTTCGAGCACCGCGGGGAGCCGGGCGGCCCATTCCAGTGAGTGCCTCACGCCGTCGGAAATGCTCAATTCCGCATTCCACCCCAGAAGTCGTTCTGCCTTCCCGGTGAGGGTCGCGCAGCCGACGACGTCACCAAGTCGTGCCGGGGCGGTCCCCATGTCCAGCCGCACACCCATCGCGTCACCAAAGGCATCGACCAGCTCGAACACGGTGGTCCCCCTGCCACTGCCGAGGTTGATGACGTCAAAGCCGGGCACCTGCGCCTGCAACATCACCGAATCAAAGCATTCGAGCGCGGCAATGTGGGCCCGGGCGAGATCCCAGACGTGCACATAGTCGCGCAGCCCCGAACCGTCACGAGTGGGCCAGTCAGTGCCCGTCACGGTGAACGTCCCACCGCCCTGGTAGGCCTCGATCATCTTGCCCAGCGCATGGGTCGGCCGCTCGTCCTGCAGGCCGCTGCGCATCTTCGGGTCTGCGCCGATCGGGTTGAAGTACCGCAGCGCAACCACCTCCATCGCACCGGTGGCCGCGAGGTCGCGGAGCATCCTCTCGAGCATCCACTTGGACGCGGAGTAGGGGCTGTGCGGAACCACTGCGCTCGACTCGTCAACCAGCTGGCCGTCCCCACCCTCATACATGGACCCGGTGGAGCTGAGGATGAATCGGCGAACACCATGCCCGCACAGCTCCCGCAACAGGACGAGGGTCTTGGAAACGTTGTTCTCGTAGTAGTCCAGGGGCGCGGAAACGGATTCGGGCACGACGATCTTCGCGGCACAGTGGATCACCGCATCAATATCGGGATGCTCGGACAGGATCCGTCGGATCAGTGGAACGTCGGCAATATCCCCCTCATAGTTCAGATATGGCGCGGCGAATTACCTCAGGCCCTTGCTGTAGTCATCCAGAATGACCGGGGTGATGTCATTATCTGCGCAACAGGCCGCGACGGATGACCCGATATAGCCTGCGCCACCGGTAATGAGAATCTTCATGCAGTGCCCCTCAGTTGGAGGTCGCAATCCTGCGACCGCGGGGCGCCAGCCTATGAAGGCATCGGCATGCGAGCAGGGGCCCGGGAGGATTCACTGCTATCGGTGCGCGCCGCCGGACCCCGCCGGGCCACGGGGACGAAGGGGGACGAATGGGTGCCCACCACTCGGCGAGATCGGCGACACCGGCCGGGCCAGCTTCTAGGCTTGGGGTATGAACCCCGTGGTGACTGGTCCGATTATCCGTCTCAGCGCCGACGACCGCGATCACATCGCCGACCTGGTGCGGGCCTGCACCGAGCACGACGGAGTATCGCCCCTCAACGAGTCCGGCTGGTTCGGGCTGCAGGGGCTCACGGCGTCGCACACGCACTGGATTGCCCGCGACGGCAAACAGGTGGTGGGCTACGCGCAGGCCGACGCCCGCGAGCACACCGTGCAGCTGATGGTGGCGCCCCCGGCACGGCGCCAGGGCATCGCCACGACCCTGGCCAAGGCGGCCTGGCAGCTGCACCCGGCCATGTGGTGGTCGTTCGGCGACTGCCCCGGTGCGCGCGAACTGGCCACCCAGTTGGGCCTGCGCGAGGTGCGCAAGCTGTTGAAGATGAGCCTGCCGATGCCCGCCGACCAGCCCCACGACGCACACCTGCCCGAGGGACTGCGCCTCGATCACTTCCGCGATGACGACCTCGACCAGCTCGTGGCGGTGAACCACGCCGCCTTCGCCCACCATCCCGAGCAGGGCGCGATGACCGCCGAGGACGCCCGCAACCGGATGGCCCAGGACTGGTTCGACCCAGCCGGACTGCTGGTCGCCCGCGACGAGGCCGGCACCCTGGTCGGCTTCCACTGGACCAAGGTGGCCGACGAGGACGGTCGTCCGCGCGGCGAGGTCTATGTGCTGGGCGTCGACCCGGACTTCGAGGGCAAGGGCGTGGGACGCGCCCTGTTGGATGCCGGTATCCTGCATATGCGCGAGCTCGGCGTCGAGGCCATCGACCTCTATGTGGAAGGCGCCAACGAACGCGTGGTGCACATGTATGAACGAGCAGGTTTCTCCGTGGTCTCCACCGATGTCGGCTATGCACCTGCCAAGCCGGCCCGCCACCAGGACCACGGGCGCCAGTCCTCACCCCAGGAGCGCGACGCATGAGCAATGCCCCAGGCCCCGGCGACCGGGACGCAACCAGCGCTGACCAGAGCGCCGACGAACAGCTTCCCCCCGACCGGTATTCAGAACGTGAGCTGAGCTGGCTGGCGTTCAACGAGCGCGTGCTCGACCAGGCCCGCGACCGGCTGCGCGTGCCACTGCTGGAACGCGCGAAGTTCCTGGCCATCTTCAGTTCCAACCTCGACGAGTTCTTCATGGTGCGAGTGGCCGGCCTGAAGCGACGCATCGAAGCCGGCGTGGCCGTGCGCTCCATCGCCGGCATGATGCCCCGGGAGCTGCGCGACGCAATCCTCACCCGCGCCCACGAGCTGGTCACCGAGCAGTCGCGGGTCTTCCACGAGGAGGTGCTGCCCGAACTCACCGAGCAGCACGTCGAACTGGTGCGTTGGAACCAGCTCACCGACGCCGAACACGACCGGATGAACGAGCTGTTCACCGAACGCATCTACCCGGTGCTCACCCCGCTGGCGGTCGACCCCTCGCACCCCTTCCCCTATATCTCCGGGCTGTCACTCAACATCGCCGTGCTATTGCTCAACCCCGACACCGAGGCCCGCCAGTTCGCCCGCATCAAGGTGCCCTCGATCCTCGACCGCTTCATCAAGCTGGGCGACACCCGCTTCGTGCCCCTCGAGGAAGTGATCCTGGCCCACCTGTCGGAGCTGTTCACCGGCATGAAGGTGCTGCAGTCCACGACCTTCCGGGTCACCCGCAATGAGGACGTCGAGGTCGAGGAGGACGACGCCGAGAACCTGCTCTACGCCCTGGAGAAGGAACTGCTGCGGCGCAAGGTGGGCCGCTCCCCGGTGCGCCTCGAGGTGGAGGACACCATCGAGGACGACCTGCTGGAGCTGCTTGCCGACGAGCTCGACGTGAGCCCCAAGGAGATCTTCAAGCTGCCGGCACCGCTCGACCTGACGGCCCTGTTCCGGCTCACCGACGTTGATCGCGACGACCTGAAGTACTCGAACTTCCTGCCCAAGACGCACCCCGACCTCGCACCCGTGGAGACCTCCAGCGAGGCCGACCTGTTCAAGGCGATCCGGCGTCACGACGTGTTGCTGCACCATCCCTATGACTCCTTCGCCACCAGTGTGCAGCGCTTGGTGGAACAGGCCGCCGCCGACCCCCATGTGCTGGCGATCAAGCAGACCCTCTACCGCACCAGCGGCGACTCCCCCATCATCGACGCCCTCATCGAGGCCGCCGAGGCCGGCAAGCAGGTGCTGGCACTGGTTGAGATCAAGGCCCGCTTCGATGAGCAGAACAACATCGCCTGGGCCCGCAAGCTCGAACGCCATGGCGTGCACGTGGTGTACGGCATGGTCGGCCTGAAGACCCACTGCAAGCTGATCCTGGTGGTGCGCGATGAGGCCGAGGGGCTGCGCAGCTATGTGCACATCGGCACCGGCAACTACAACCCCAAGACGGCCCGCCAGTACGAGGACATGGGCCTGCTCACCTGCAACCCGATCGTCGCCGACGACGTGGCCAGATTGTTCAACCATCTGTCGGGCATGACCCAGGAGACGCACTACCGGCGCCTGCTGGTGGCGCCGCAGGGTGTGCGCACCGGCCTGATCGCCGCCATCGACCGTGAGATCGCGAACAAGAAGGCGGGCCTGCCGGCACGCATCCGCATCAAGGTGAACTCGATCGTCGATGAGCGCATCATCGACGCGCTCTACCGCGCCAGCCGTGCCGGCGTCGAGGTGGACCTGTGGGTGCGCGGCATCTGCGGTGTGCGCCCCGGCGTCCCCGGCCTGAGCGAGAACATCCGGCTGATCTCGATCCTGGGCCGCTTCCTGGAACATTCGCGGCTGTTCTGGTTCGAGAACGCCGGCAACCCCTCGGTGGGCATCGGCTCCGCTGACCTGATGCACCGCAACCTCGACCGGCGCGTCGAGGCGATCGTGCTGATCACCCACGCCAACCACATCGCCGAGATCGGCCAGCTGTTCGACCTGGCATTCGACCCGGGCACCGTGAACTGGAAACTCGACGACCGCAGCTGGCATCCCGATACCACCAACGCCGCCGGCGAGCCGAAGCTCGACCTGCAGGAGCACCTGATCGACGTGGTCAGCCACCGCAGGCACGCCCCCAGCGACGGACCGTCACGGCGCACCCTGTTCTTCCAGCGTCCGGGGGTGCTCCCCAGGCCATGACCGCCAAGCCCGCAGTCGTCGCAGCCGGTGCCGTGGTCTTCCGGGGCTCCGGCGAACAACGGCGCGTACTCGTGGAACACCGCCCCCACTACAACGATTGGACGTTACCGAAGGGCAAGCCGCATGGCGACGAGCAGCTGCCGGTCACCGCGGTGCGCGAGGTGGAGGAGGAGACCGGGATCCACGTACGGCTGGGCCTCCCGCTCCCCTCGTTGCGCTACGACGTGAGTGCCGGACCCAAGCAGGTGCACTTCTGGCTTGGCCACGAGAACCGCCCCGAGCATCCACATCGCGATGACGAGACCGATCGGATCGCCTGGCCGATGCTGCCCGAGGCCGCCGAGCTGCTGACCTATCCCGATGAAGTGGAACTGCTGGCCCGGGCCGTCCCGCTGGCCGACCGGGCCCTGGGCACGCTGGTGATCACCCGCCACGCCAAGGCGCGTCCCCGCAAGAGCTGGCAGGGCGACGACTGGCTGCGTCCGCTGGCGGCCCGCGGCGCGCGCCAGTCCGACCGGTTGGTGGCGCTGCTGGACGCCTTCGGGGTGCGCCGCGTGCTGTCAAGCACCTCCACCCGCTGCCTGCAGACCGTCGAGCCCTTCGCGAAGGCCATCGGCTCCCAGATCCATCCGGTGCACCTGCTCAGCGAGGAGGCGGCGCTGGGACGCGACGAGGAGATCGCCGACCTCATGTGGCAGCTGCGCGTGCAGGTGGCGCAGAGCCCCGAGGACCCACTGGTGGTCTGTGGCCACCGCCCCGTGCTGGGCGCCATGCAGGCGGGGCTGCACATTCCCATCCAGCACCTCACCACCGCCCAGTCCTTGGTGTTGCACATCGGCGATGAGGCCGAACCGGTGGCCGTGGAGTCCTATCCCTCACCCCTGTGAAGCGCGGGTGCGCGCCCCGCTGACGCGGCATTGCGGGCGTCGTTATCGCAGCGGTCGGACATGTTTACCGGCTGTTTACCTTGCCGGACCATTGCGGCCACCTTGGCCCTCTACCGTCGATTCATGGCGGGCAGGATTGCTCCCCTCGGCCGTGATGGCCGATTCCAGATCGATGAAGGAAACCCGCGTGCCAATGAACCACGTGTCACTCAAGAGCAGGATCCTCGTCGCCGCCCTGGCAGCCGGCATGCTCGGCCTCAGCGCATGCAGCAGCGAGGGACCCGCCAGTTCCGCGTCCAGCAGCGGCGGACTGTCCGGCGAGATCGTCGGCTCGGGAGCAACCTCCCAGGAATCCGCCCAGACCACCTGGCGCTCGGCGTTCACCAAGAAGCAGGCCGGCATCAAGGTCAGCTACAACGGTGGCGGCTCGGGCAAGGGCGCCAGCGACTTCACCAGCGGCGCCGTGGCCTTCGCCGGCTCCGACGATGCGCTGTCCCTGGACGCCATGAAGGCCGGTTCCTTCGCCGGCTGCGCCGAATCGTCCAATGCGCTCAACCTGCCGATCTACGTCTCACCGATCGCCATGGTCTACAACGTCGACGGCGTGAAGAACCTCAAGCTGGACGCGACCACCGCCGCGTCGATCTTCTCGGGCAAGATCACCAAGTGGAATGATCCGGCCATCGCCGCCCTCAACTCCGGCGGGACGCTGCCCGACACCGCCATCACCGTGGTGCACCGCTCCGACAAGTCGGGCACCACCGAGAACTTCACCGACACGCTGTCGCAGAACGCGTCGAACGTGTGGACCGAGAAGCCCAGCCAGACCTGGCCCGCCGCCTACTCGGGCGAGTCGGCCGAGGGCACCTCCGGTGTGGTGGCCGCCGTGAAGAACGGCACCGGCACCATCGGCTACGCCGACATGTCGCAGGCCTCCGGACTGTCCGTGGTCTCCTACGGCAAGGACGGCAACTTCGTGCAGCCCACCGGCGACGAGGCCGCCAAGGTGGTCTCCGGCTCGCCAGCACGCACCGGTGGCCCGGCCAACGACCAGGCGATCGCGCTCGACCGCACCCAGGCCGGCTATCCCTTCGTGCTGGTGAGCTATGCGCTGGTCTGCGAGCAGTACAAGGACTCCCACACCGCCGAGCTCGTGAAGAGCTATCTGAGCTATGTGGTCAGCTCTGAGGGGCAGGCCGACGCCGAGAAGTCCGCCGGCAGCGCACCGTTGGCGAGCGCCTTGGCCGGCAAGGTGCAGGGCTCGATCGATTCGATTAAATGAGCACGACCACCTCGCTGAGGCAGGCACCCGGTGAACGCCCGGTGCCTGCCGACGAACTCGCCGCCCTGACCACCCGTGGTCGTCGGGGCGGCGACACGGTGTTCTCCGGACTGTCGAAGGGCGCCGGCCTAGTGATCGTGGTGATCCTGGCTTCGGTGGCGATCTTCCTCATCTGGCAGGCGCTGCCCGCGTTCACCGGCAAGGCCCTGCCCTTCGGCAACACCCTGAAGTACGTGGGTCCCTTCCTGTTCGGCACCGTCTACTCGTCGGTGCTGGCGCTGATCTTCGCCGTGCCGCTGGGCATCGGGATCGCCCTGTTCATCGCGCACTATGCCCCGCGCCAGCTGGCGTCCGGGCTGGGCTATGTGATCGACCTGCTGGCGGCGGTGCCGTCGGTGGTCTACGGCCTGTGGGGCATCAACACCCTTGCCAAGTTCATGCAGCCGGTGCACCTGTGGCTCACCGAGCACCTGTCGTTCATCCCGCTGTTCAGTGGTCGGGTGTCGGGCACCGGACGCACCATGCTCACTACCGCCGTGGTGCTGGCCGTGATGGTCCTGCCGATCATCACCGCCATGTGCCGCGAGGTCTTCCTGCAGGTGCCGAAGAACCAGATCGAGGCCTCCCTGGCCCTGGGCGCCACCCGCTGCGAGATGGTGCGCCAGGTGGTGCTGCCCTATTCGCAGTCGGGCATCATCTCGGCCGCCATGCTGGCCCTGGGACGCGCCCTGGGCGAGACGATGGCGGTGGCGATGGTGCTGTCGGGCTCGCGCCTGGTGAACTTCAGCATCGTCACCTCGCAGAACTCGCGCACGATCGCGGCGAACATCGCCTCGACCTTCCCCGAGGCAAATGCGCTGGAACTCAACCAGCTGATCGCCACCGGGCTGCTGCTTTTCGTGATCACCTTCGCGGTGAACGCCATCTCCCGTTGGGTGATCCACCGCCGCGCCGATTTCTCGGGAGCAAACGGATGAGCACTGACGAATTGATCGAATCCGATCCGACCCACGACGGCACCGGCGACGCGTCCGCCCGCCGTCTGGGCGCGCGACGGGCCAGCTCGCAACGCGAGAGTGATGCGGTGCAGTTCAGCGATTCGTTGACCGCCGGGCACCTGCCGCCGTTCACGGCCATCGGCCTGCTGGTGGTGTGCGTCGTGGGCGTGTTCCTGGTGAGCCAGCTGGCCCACAGCTTCTCGGTCCTGTCGTGGGTGGTCATCTCGGTGGTCGCCTACCTGGTGCTGCACTATGTGGTGTCGCGATCGGTGGAGGGACGCCGCCGCGCCTTCGACCGCTTCGCCCGCGACCTGGTGACGCTGGCCTTCCTGCTGGCCCTGGTGCCGCTGGTCTCGCTGATCTGGGAGACCGTGTCACAGGGTGCGGCACGGTTCGACTGGCAGTTCTTCACCAAGAGCATGTACGGCGTGATCGGCGGCGACGGCGGTGCCGGCCATGCCGTGCAGGGCACCCTCATCGTGACGGCCATCGCCACCCTCATCTCCGTGCCCATCGGCCTGCTGACCGCGGTGTACCTGGTGGAATACGGCCGCGGCAAGCTCGCCAACGCGATCACGCTGCTCGTGGACGTGATGACCGGCATCCCCTCGATCGTGGCCGGCCTGTTCGCCTATGCGCTGTTCGTGCTGGTGGTCGGGGTGGCCAATGCCACCATGGGCATCACCGGCGCCGTCGCCCTGTGCGTGCTGATGATCCCCTACATCGTGCGCTCCAGCGAGGAGATGCTGCAGCTGGTGCCCAGGTCGCTGCGCGAGGCCAGCTATGCGCTGGGCGTGCCGAAGTGGCGCACCATCCTCAAGGTGGTGATCCCCACCGCGCTGTCGGGCATCGTGTCGGGCATCGTGCTGGGCATCGCCCGTGTGATCGGCGAGACTGCACCGCTGCTCATCACGGCGGGCTTCGTCGACTGGAAGAACCCCGACCCTGTGAACGGCGCCATGGCGACGCTGCCGGTGTTCGTGTACAAGCAGTACATGACCCCCGGCGTGCCCCAGGCGCCCTACTATGCGCGCGCCTGGACCGGTGCGCTCACCCTCATTCTCATCGTCATGGTGCTCAACCTGCTCGGGCGACTCATCGCCGCCAGGTTTGCGCCCCACACCAGTAGGAAGTGACGTCATGGCAAAGCGCATCGAATTGAAGAAGCTGAGTATTTTCTACGGCGATTTCAAGGCCGTGGAGGACGTCGACATGATGATCGAGCCGCGTTCGGTGACGGCGTTCATCGGGCCCTCGGGCTGTGGCAAGTCCACCGTGCTGCGTTCCCTGGACCGCATGCTCGACGTGACGCCCGGGGCCAAGGTCGAGGGCGAGGTGCTGCTCGACGGCGTCGACCTGTACGGCAAGCACATCGACCCGGTGCGGGTGCGTCGCCAGGTGGGCATGGTGTTCCAGCAGCCCAACCCCTTCCCCACGATGACCATCCGCGGCAATGTGCTCGCCGGGCTGGCGCTCAACAAGCGTCGACTGTCGAAGTCGGAGGCCGACGAGGTGGTGGAGACCTCCCTGCGCGGCTCGAACCTGTGGGAGGAGGTCAAGGACCGCCTCGATCGCCCGGGCTCAAGCCTGTCGGGCGGCCAGCAGCAGCGCCTGTGCATCGCCCGCGCGATTTCCGTGAAGCCCGAGGTGTTGCTGATGGACGAGCCCTGCTCGGCCCTCGACCCGATCTCGACGCTGGCGATCGAGGACCTCATCCAGCAGCTGAAGGAGGACTACACGGTGGTGATCGTCACCCACAACATGCAGCAGGCCGCGCGGGTGAGCGAGCGCACCGGGTTCTTCAACATCGCCGGCACTGGCAAGCCCGGCCACCTCATCGAGTACAACGACACCGAGACGATCTTCTCCAACCCCGACGAGGCCCAGACCGAGGACTACATCACCGGTCGCTTCGGCTGATCACCGGTCGGTTGGGTGGATGCCCAGCTCATCCAGCAGGCCGATGACCCTCTTCCGGATCTCATCGCGGATGGGTCGCACCTCGGCGAGCGACAGCCCGGCCGGATCGTCCAGTGCCCAATTCACGTAGCGCGTGCCCGGATAGTAGGGGCAGCTGTCCCCACATCCCATGGTGACGACCACATCAGATTCCTGTACTGCGTCAGCAGTGAGCACCTTGGGACGAGTCCCCAGCAGGTCGATGCCGATTTCGTCCATGGCGGCCACGACCTGGGAGTTGATCTCGCTGGCCGGCGCAGTTCCTGCGGAACGTACCTCCGCCCGATCACCCGCCAGGCAGCGCGTCAGCGCCGCAGCCATCTGGGAACGGCCGGCGTTGTGTACGCACACAAACATGATGGACGGCACGCGTCGGGCCCCGGTGGCCGACATCAGCAGCAGTCTGTCGCGTCGCAGGTCCCTGGACCAACGGCGCCCAAGCCATCCATGAAGGCGCGCACGGCATCGAGTCCATGCGCAGTCGCGGTGTAGTGGGCCCACTTGCCCCGCATCTCCCGCGAGATGAGGCCCGCCTTGAGCAGCCGGGTCAGGTGATACGACAGCGTTGGCTGCGTGATCCCGAGGTCAGCGGGCATGTGGCATACGCACACCGACGAGCAGCAATTGGCGCTGATGTGATGCATCAGGCGCACCCGCACCGGATCAGACAAGGCCTTGAAGACCTCCGCCACACGGTCGGCCCGTTCCGCAGACAACGCCTCGCTCGTTGAACGAGGAGTCCCGGTTGCCGTGAGTTCAGTCGCCATGGCCGCCAGACTACCCGTCACATTGACAGTTGTCTATATGAGTGCTTGGGTTTCATATCGGAAGGTTTCTATCTATCCGACCGAAGGATGAACCGGATGATCTCCGTATTTGAAGGACCCCTGTGCTGCAACACCGGCGTGTGCGGCACCGACCCTGACCAAGCACTGGTCAACTTCACCGCCGATCTGGACTGGCTGCGTCGCCAGGGCGTCACCGTGCAGCGGGCCAACCTGGCCCAGGACCCGGCAGCCTTCGCCGGTTCCCCGGTGGCCCGCGCCTTCATGCAGGTGGCCGGGGCCGATGGCCTCCCCCTCGTGGTGGTCGATGGCGTGGCCGTCTCGACCAATCGCTATCCCTCGCGGGAGGAGCTGGCGGTCTTCGCGGGACTCGCCAGCGCTGCCGGCTGCTGTTCGGGTGACGCAGCCGGAGCCAATGCCCCGGGGTGCTGCGGCAGCAACAACGATTCGACGGGGCCCAGCACCGAGGGCTCGTCCTGCTGCGGCGGATCTGCCCCGCAGGCGCTCCCCCTGGAGAACACGTCCGGCTCGGCGGTGCAGCTGTGACGCACCTGCTGGAAGAGATGCCCCGCTTCCTGTTCCTCACCGGCAAGGGCGGCGTGGGTAAGACATCAGTGGCGTGTGCCAGCGCGGTGGCGTTGGCATCGGCCGGCCGGAAGGTGCTCCTCGTGTCCACCGATCCGGCGTCCAATGTTGCGCAGGTCTTCGGTCAGGAGATCGGCAACCACATCACTGCCATCTCTGCCCTGCCGGGGCTGGATGCGCTCGAGATCGATCCACAGGCAGCTGCGGAGGAGTATCGAGCGCGCGCCTTGGCGCCCGTGCGGGACTTTCTTAGTGCCAAGGACCTGGCCTCGGCAACCGAACAACTGTCCGGCTCATGCACCACCGAAATCGCCGCATTCAATGAGTTCACTGACCTGCTCACCGCTCACGGCCCCGGCGCAGGCTACGACCATGTCGTCTTCGACACCGCGCCCACCGGCCACACCGTGCGCCTGCTCAAGTTGCCGGGCGAGTGGTCGCAGTTCCTGTCCGACGGTCTGGGCGACCCCTCCTGCCTCGGTCCGATGTCGGGATTGGAGAAGACACGCGACAGCTATGCGGAAGCCCTGGGCGCGCTGGCCGACCCCGGACGGACCCGGCTGGCCCTGGTGGCACGTGCCCAGGAGAGTTCCCTGCACGAGGCATCCCGCACCTTCGACGAGTTGCTCGAGGCGGGGATTGCGGCAACCCACCTGGTGATCAACGGGCTGTTGCCGGGCGCCCACAGCGACGACCCGCTCGCACGATCCATTTCCCACCAGGAATCCGAGGCCATCGGCTCCGCACCCGCGAGGCTACGTGCACTCGTGACTGACACCCTGGAGTTGCGCCACGGCGACATGGTGGGGGTCGACGCTCTACGGATCCTGCTGTCATCGACAGCGCAGACCGAGGACTCCGACGTTGACGTCGACCAGCCCCGCAGACCCTCGGTGGCGGGCCCCCAGCTTTCGGAACTGATCGCGGAGCTCTCGCAACGCGACCACGGCCTGGTGATGGTGATGGGCAAGGGCGGAGTCGGGAAGACGACCCTTGCCTCTGCCCTCGCCATGGGCCTTGCGGATCGGGGAAAGGATGTGTTGCTCACCACCACCGATCCTGCCGCACACCTCGACTGGACCATCGCCGGACAGGCACCCTTTGACGTGACCAGCATTGATCCTGAGGTTGCCACCCGCCACTACCGTGACCATGTGATGGCCACCAAGGGCGCCTCCCTGGACGAACAGGGCCGCGCAAACCTGGCGGAGGACCTGCGCTCGCCCTGCACCGAGGAAGTGGCAGTCTTCCAGTCGTTTGCACAGGCTGTCGAACAGTCGGACCACCGCTTTGTCGTGATGGATACCGCGCCCACGGGGCACACCCTGCTCCTGATGGACGCCACCGGTTCGTATCACCGTGAGGTGGCCCGCAACAGCCCCGAGCTGGCGTCGACGACGCCCCTGACGCGCCTACGTGATCCCGGGCACACGGCGGTGATCATTGCCACACTGCCGGAAACCACCCCCGTGTTGGAGGCCAGCGGCCTTCAGGACGACTTGGAGCGGGCAGGTATTCGTCCCTGGGCCTGGGTGATCAATCGTTCGTTGAGCGCCACGGACACCGAAGACCCCTTCCTGCAACGCCGCATCGAAGCCGAGACCGCGCCGATCGCCGCAGCGCGAAGCAACTGCCCGCGAACTGCCCAGGTGGCCTATCTCGCGTCACCGCCGGTAGGGCTGGATGCGCTTCGCGCCGTGGCACGGCACACGGTCGGGAGCATGGCTGGGTAGTCCCATTGGGCCCGGACCGTGGGCTTGCACCTGCTGCTGTGCAGGGGCGAGCCCGTGGTCAGCCCATACAGGGCACCCGGGCTCAGGCGCCGCACTGCCCCAGACCGGCGTCGGCCCTGAGCTGGAGCACCCGGGCGGCCTTCGCCACGGTCTGCTCCGCGAAGTCCGGGTCGGCCGCCACGGCGGCCTGCGTGTCGGCAACCATGGCCGGCACGCTCGCCGGGTCGACGTCCAGCGCGAGGTCACCGCCGGCGCGCAGGAACAGGGTGCCGCGCTGGGCCACCGGATAGTCGGCCAGGGCCACGGCCGCGCCCAGGTCGTCGGAGATGATCACCCGCGAATATCCCAGCTGCTCGCGCAACAGGCCGCTGACCACCCGCGAGGAGAACGCGGCCGGTCCGGCAGGGTCGATGCGGTCGTAGACCACCGAGCTGACCATCACCGAATCCGCTCCGGCGAGCACATCGGCGAAGGTGTTCAGTTCGTCGGAATCAGGTGTGGTGACGGCGTCATGGGCCGCGCCGAAATCGGTATTGGCGCTCACATTCCCCAGGCCCGGGAAGTGCTTCACCGCGCCCACCACCCCGCCGGCGTGCACGCCGGCCAACACGGCCGTCACATTGGTGGCCACGTCCGCGCGCGTGGCGCCGTAGCCGCGGTCGAGCTGGCCGATCGGTGCGTTCGCACCGCGATTGGCCCTCGGCACCAGGTCGGCGCTGGGCGCCAGGTTGTAGTGCACCCCGCCGCGGCGCAGCTGGGCCCCCCAGCCGGTCCACCGTTGGGTCAGGGCGTCGGTGGGGAGGGTGGATTGCTGCCTGGCCGAGGGCATCTGGTCCAGGCCCGGGCCGGTGAGGCGTTGCACCTGGCCGCCCTCCTGGTCGGTGGCGATCAGCAGCCCGGGACGTGCGGCGCCCAGGGCGTCGGTCAGCTGGCTGGTCGCCTGCAGGCTGCCCGGGTCACCCATCAGGATCACCGAGCCCACCGGCTGGTTCGCCAGCTGCCCGGCACCGGCCGCGGGCGTGGTGGCGGTGACCGATCCCATGTAGAGCAGTTCGACGCGCGCCTGCGGGTCCATCGCCCGCGCGGCATCAAGGCATGCGCGTGGCGGCAGGCTGCTGGCACCCGACGCGGCACTCGCCGACGGGCTCGTCGCGCCCGATGCGTCGTCGCGGGCGGACGTCGACCCTCCCGCGCCTCCCGGGGAGGCCGAGCAGGCCGTCACCAGGGCAAGCGCCATGCCGAACACCGCGAGCCGGGACGCCCGGCGCAGGCGGGGACGGTGGGATCGATGGGGATTTCGGGGGGTCACCACAATGCTCTCCACTGTGCTCTCTGCTGTGCTCTCCACAGGGGCCGGCAGCCGGCTCAGCCTTCCCCGGTGCGACGCCGGTGCTCACTGTCGTCGTCGCCGTCGTGGCGCATGGCCCGGTCGAGCGAGATGAGGGCGTTCTCGACCACCTCGGCCAGCTCGGGATGGGCCCAGTACTGGCCCCGGGCCATCTCGATGGCGCTGATTCCGAAGCTGATCGCGGTGGTGCACAGCTGCCCCAGCTCGGGGGCCTCCGGCCCCACCACGTGGGCGGCGAGCAGCTTGCCGGTGGCGGGGTCGCCCACCAGCTTCACGAAGCTGTCGTCGTCGACCATCGCCCAGCCGTAGGCGACCGTCGAATAGGGCTGGATGATGCTCACATAGTGCGTGCCGGCCGCGTCCAGCTCGTCGGTGGTCGGCCCCACCGAGTACATCGGCGGGTCGGAGAAGATCGCCTGGGGCACCGCGTCGCGCCGCGTGGCGATCATGGCGTCGGGATGCACCAGGTTGTGCTGCACCGTGCGGGCCTCGGCATTGGCCACGTGCTTGAGCAGGTGGTGGCTCGTCACATCGCCGAGCGCCCAGATGCCGGGCTGGCTGGTGCGCTGCTGGTCGTCGACCACCACGAAGCCCTGGTCGTCGAGCGTGACGCCGGCCCTGCCCACCTCCAGCAGGTCGCCGTTGGGCTCACGTCCCACGGCGACCATCAGCGCGTCCACCGCATAGTCGTAGTCGATGCCGTCGGAATCGCTGGTCGACACGATGAGCCCGCCGGTCTCGGAGGCCTCCACATTGCTCAACGACTGGTTGAGCCGCACCGAGAAGCGTTCGGCGGCGAGCTTCGTGGCGGCCTCCCCCAGGTCGCGGTCGAGCTTGCGCAGCAGGCGCGCGCCGTGGTGCACCAGCGTCACCTTCGACCCGAAGGCCGAGAAGATGTGGCCGAACTCGAGCGCCTCGACGCCCCCGCCGACGATCATCAGGTGCTTGGGCAGCGTCTTGATGCGCAGCAGGGTGTCGTTGGTGTGGATGAGGCCGGCCAGGTCGGGATCGTTCAGCCCGGGCACGTCCAGGGTGCGCGGACGCGAGCCGGCGGCCAGCACGAACTGGTCGGCGGTGATCACCCGGTCGCCCACCTGCAGGTGCTTGGCGTCGATGAAGGCGGCCGCCTCACGGAAGACGGTGACATTCTCGTTCGACTCGCGATAGGCCAGCCCGTCGGTGGAGATCGCATTGGTGCGCCCGAAGACGCGCTGTTGGATGCCGGCGAAGTCGACCGCACCGCGGCTCAGCTCGACGCCGAGCCTGGCCGCACGGTCGGGCGAGGCCGCGAAGTCGGCCGGCACCACCATCATCTTGGTGGGGATGCACCCGACGTTCAGGCAAGTGCCGCCGAACCATTCGCCCTCGCCCACGCCCTGGTCGACGATCGCGACCGACCAGTCATTGAATTCGTGGTTGACGATGGTGTTGCCCGAACCCGAGCCGATGATGCACAGGTCGAAGTGATCCGACGCCCCGCCGCCGGAATGCCGGCCCGCCCCAGAAAGCCCAGTTCCCCCAGAAGACTCAGTTGCCATGCCCCAATCCTCCCACGCGCGCCGAAGGGCGGCATGCGGCACGGCCCACGCGTTGACGCCACCCGCGTCCGGCGCCACCGGCCGGGCGGGGCCGGGATCCGTGGTGGCCGGCTGGTCAGTTGCCGGAGCTGAAGGCGGCGTTCCCGTCGGAACCCAGCAGGTGGGCGGCCGGCTCGGAGTAGGTGATGTCGATGCACTCGTCGCCCAGGAAGTGGAACGAGGTGACCGAGGCCAGCGTGCTGGTGCGCGTCCACGGGAAGTGGAACAGCCGACGCCCCTCGAACGACAGGCGCGCGATCCAGATCGGCGACTGGTGGCTCACCACGAAGGCCTGGCCGCCGGGGCCGGCGGCGCGTGCGGAGTCGATGATCGCGGTGCGCATGCGTTGCGCGATGTGCTCATAGGATTCGCCCCAGCTGGGGGTGAACGGATTGCGCAGCAGCTTCCAATTGCGCGGATCGACCAGCGCGGTCTTGTACCGGCCGAACTTCATGCCGGCGAACTTGTTGCCCGCCTCGATGAGGTTCGGGTCGTAGTGCACCTGCAGCCCGGGATGCTCGGCCGCCACCGGCGCCATCGTCTCGCGGGCCCGCAGCAGCGGGCTGGTGCGCAGGTGCGTCAGCGGCACATCGGCGAATTCGGCGGCCACCACCTGCGCCATCCGGGAGCCGTTGTCCGACAGGTGGTAGCCGGGCAGGCGCTCGTAGAGCACGGCCTGCGGATTGTGCACCTCACCATGGCGCATCACGTGCACGATGGTCTGCTGGTCACCCACTGGTTCTCCGATCCTTCCGCCCACTCGCCCGGGCCCGTGGGCCGCGGCGGGGCCCTATGACTTGTTCGTGCGGCGACGACGTCGCTGCGAGGGACGCTTCACGGGCTTGCCGGCCTCGACGAGTGCCTTGGCGCGGCGTCGCGCCCCGTAGGCCAGGGAATCGGCCAGTTCGATCTGGCCGGGCGCGTCGGAGATCACGGCGACGTCCAGGCCGTGCTCCTCGCAGGTGACGGCGGTGGCCGGGCCGATCGCGGCCACCATGGTGGCGGCGTGCGGTTTGCCGGCAATGCCGATCAGATTGCGCACCGTGGTGCTCGAGGTGAACACCACCGCATCGAAATCGCCCGACTTGATGGCCTCGCGGATCGGGGCCGGCGGCGGCGAGGCGCGCACCGTGCGGTAGGCGGTCACGTCGTCGACCTCCCAGCCCAACTCGGCCAGGCCCTCCGACAACGGCTCCGTGGCGATCTCGGCGCGCGGCACGAGCACGGAGTTCATCGGATCGACGATGTCGTCGTAGGCAGGAAATTCTGCGGCCAAACCGGCCACGGTGTGCACATCAGTGGGCGCCAGGTCGGGAATCAGGCCCCACGTCGAAAGATATTCGCGGGTTCCGTCGCCCACTGCGGCGATCTGCAGGCCCGACAGCGAGCGGGCATCGAGTCCGTACTCGGCCACCTTCGCCGCCACGGCACGCACCGCATTGACGCTGGTGAAGATCACCCACTGGTAGTGCCCGTCGACCAGGCCACGGATGGCGCGGTCGAGCTGGGCGGCGTTGCGCGGCGGCTCCACGTCGATGGTGGGCACCTCGGTGCAGTGGGCGCCGTGCAGGCTGAGGCGCTCGATGAGTTCCTCATTGCGATCGCGGGTGAGGGGCACGAGCACCTGCCAGCCGAACAACGGCTTCGACTCGTACCAGTTCATGCCCTCGGGGCGGTGGGAGGCCTTGCCGAAGACGATCGAGACCCGGTCATCGCCGGGTTCAATGGGGCTCTTCTTGCCCATCAGGGTGCCGATGGTCGACATCTCGGAGTGCTGGCGCAGGGTGCCACCGTGGAAGGTGATGAGCACGTCCTCGTCGGGGGTGCGTGCGGCCTCGACGGCCGCCCGGGCCACCATGGCGGCCTGCGAGGAATAGCAGCCGACCGCCAGCGAACCCGCAGCCGGGATCTCAGCGGTCTTGGCGCGATAGGGCAGGGAGATGAGTTGCACCGACTGCCCGGGAAAGCTGACCCCGGCCAGGGTGGTCACCGAGGTGAGCGAGGGCACGCCCGGCACGATGTCAAGCATCAGGTCGGCGTCGATGTAGGCGCTGACCTCGTCGGCGATATTGCCCTCGAGCAGGGGATCGCCACGCACGAAGCGGGCGACCGACTGGTCGTCGCCGGCGGCCTCGACCACGAATCGGGCCACATCGGGAAGGTCGCCGACAAAACGCGTCGCGTCCTTGTCGGGCACCTCGACGCCGGCCTCGTCGAGCATCTCGCGAAGCTCCGGCGTGGTCACCAGCATGGTGGCGCTGCTGAGCGCCCGCAGGCCGGCACGGGTCAACTGATCAGCCGACGAGAGCCCGCTACCGACAAAGACCACACGCCCATGGCACAACCTGCCTGCCACATCGTCCGGCCCCGCATTGTCGGGGGCTTCGACATCGACTCGCTGACTCATTGACGGCTCGCCTTTACCGAATCAAGGGGGAAGCCGAACGTGACCAATGTGGATGGGGGTGTCAGAGCCAGTGGCTGGCATCCGCCGAATTCACCTTGGGCGTTCGGCCGGGTGCACTTACTTGCCTTGGCGGCGGCGCTGGATGCGCGTCTTCTTCAGAAGCTTACGGTGCTTCTTCTTCGCCATCCTCTTGCGACGCTTCTTGATAACCGAACCCACAGTGGACCTTTCGTGTTTCGGACCTACGCCCGATGAATCTCGACCTACCGAACCTGCGTCCGGTGGGCCTATGACCTGGAAAACCTTCGGCGCCCCGCTCAGCGCACGGCGACTCGGCTACAAGGAACCAATAACACCAGCTGTTGCGTTGGCAATCCGCACCAGGGGCGCAGACCGGACTCCGACGAACAACGAAAGTCTACCCTGAGTGTCCAGACCGGGTGAAATCTCCACGTGGCAGCCCCACGTCCACCCGCGGAGGAAAACGACTATCGGGCGTCGGCCTGCTCGGCGGCGGCCGCCAATTCCGCGCTGCGTCGGGCGCACGCCTCCACCGCATCCTGCACGGCGGAGCGCAGGCCGTGATCGTCGAGCTCGCGCAATGCCGCGGCGGTGGTGCCACCCGGCGAGGTGACCGCCTCGCGCAGCTGCGTCACCGAATCGTTGCCCTCGTCGAGCAGCCGCGCCGAGCCCAGCAGCGTCTGGGTTGCCAGCTCGGTGGCCAGGCCACGCGGCAGGCCCTGGGTGACGCCGGCCTCGATGAGTGCCTCCACGAAGGCGAAGACATAGGCCGGACCCGACCCGGAGATGGCGGTGAGCGGGTCCTGCAGCTGCTCGGGGATCGCCACGGCCCTGCCCACGGCGGACATCAGCGTGATCGCCGCCTGCACGTCGTGCTCGGTGGCCGTACGGCCGCCGGAGACGCCTGCCATGCCCGCCCCGACGCTGGCCGGGGTGTTGGGCATGACGCGCACCACGTGGACGGCCGGCGGCAGGTGTGCCGACAACAGGTCGGTGCTCAGCCCGGCACACAGGCTGATCATCACATTGTCGGGCCCCAGTTCGGGGCTGATCTCGTCGAGCAACGCCAACGCGTCGGCCGGCTTGACGCCGATCACGATCGTGGACGCCCACGCGGCGGCCTGACGGTTGTCGGCGAATGCCTGCACGCCCAGCTCAGCGGCCAGCTTCTCGCGATGGGCCGGGGTGTGGGTGGTGACGGCGATGCCCGCGGCGTCACGGCCGGCCCGCACCAGGCCGGCAACGATCGTGCCGCCCATGGTGCCGGCCCCGAGAAAGGCCAGCCGATGGACGCGGTCAACGCTCGCTGCCGGGGTGCGGAGGGCCATGGCTCAGGCCACCTTGCAGAACAGCTCGGCGATCTGGATCGCGTTCAGCGCCGCGCCCTTGCGCAGGTTGTCGCTGGTCACGAACATCGCCAGGCCCGTGGGGGTGTCCAGCGACTGGTCCATGCGGATGCGTCCCACCAGGCTCGGGTCGACGCCGGCGGCGTCACGCGAGGTGGGCACCTCGGCGAGCTCGACGCCCGGAGCTGCGGACAGGATGGCCCGCGCCTCGTCGACGCTGACCTCCTGCTCGAACTCGGCATTCACCGACAGGCCATGGCTGGTGAACACCGGCACGCGCACACAGGTGCCGGCCACCTTGAGCCCGGGGATGTGCAGGATCTTGCGCGACTCATTACGCAGCTTCTGCTCCTCGTCGGTCTCCAAGGAGTCGTCGTCGGCCAGGTTGCCGGCGAAGGGCACCGCATTGAAGGCGATCGGCTTCACATAGGGGGCGGTATCGGCCGGATAGGGCACCGCGTGGCCGTCGAAGGTGAGCCCGTGCGGGTCGTCGGCCATGGCGGTACGCGTCTGGTCCTCCAGGGCGCGCACACCCGACAGGCCCGACCCGGAGGTGGCCTGGTAGGTGGCGACCACAAGGCGCTTGAGGCCCCAGCGATCGTGCAGCGGCTTCAGCACCGGCATCGCGGCCATCGTTGTGCAGTTCGGGTTGGCGATGATTCCCTTGGGCAGGTTCTTGGTGTCCTCGGGGTTGACCTCGCTGACCACCAGCGGCACGTCGGGGTCCATCCGCCAGCCCGACGAATTGTCGACCACCACGGCGCCGGCCGCGGCCACCTTCGGCGCGTACTCCCTCGACGCGGTCTTGCCCGCGGAGAAGATCGCCAGGTCAAGGCCCGAGAAATCGGCCGTGGCCATGTCCTCCACCGCGATCTGCTTATCGCCCCAGGGCAGATGGCGACCTGCGCTGCGCGACGACGCAAAATAGCGGATTTCATCGACGGGGAAGTTGCGCTCGGCAAGAAGCGTGCGCATCACACCGCCGACCTGACCGGTTGCTCCAAAGACACCTACTCGCATGCCCCAGAGCCTACTTCCTTGCCCTAAACAGGTCGCAGCGTCTCGCCCGATCGGTGGCTCCGCGGCCAGGCGGGATCCCCGCTGGCGATCGTCAGGCCGGCGGACCGGATTCCGATCCGGGGCCGGGGGCGTCCTTCAGCGCCTGCCGCCGGGCGTCGCGCAGCATCTTGCGCCGGCTGCGCCGATAGCTGTGCGCCGAGCCCGCGTAGGCCAGCGCGTGGAAGATCACGCCACCGATCAGCAACGCGGCACCGAGCTGGATGCTCCAGAAATTCGCGGCCAGCGCCAAGGCGTAGATCAGCACCGAGATTCCGGCGCTGCGCGACATCCAACCGAAATAGCCGTCGAAGACCGGCGAGGAATACAGCTTCGGGTGGCGGTGCAGGTAGAAGTACAGCACCATGAACGCCGCCGAGATCGCCATGGCATTCACGTCGTAGATACCGAAGGCCGCGGCCATATCGGTGCCATTTCCGGTGGCGATGGCGGTGGACAGCAGCGAGGTGGCGTAGTTGAGCAACGAGCAGACGAAGATCAGCACCAGGTTGAGGATGTTGAGCCAGATCGAGGTGGTCTTCACCGAGGCGAACAGGTCGTGGTGGAACAGCCACACCACGCCCATATAGGTGAACGTCAGCACATAGGCGAACATGATCGGCCACTGCCCCAGGATCGCCTCGAAGAGATGGCCCTCCTGGTAGTCGGGGACGACGAACTCCAACACGAGGATGGTCAGCAGGATCGCAAAGACGCCATCGCTGAAGGCCTGCACCCGTTCAGCCCGCATCGCGTTCCCTCCTCCGATCGTCCCGCGCGAGCCCTGCATCGAGCGTGCCCACGCGTGTGCTGTCCCCCTCGATTGTGCTCCCGATGTGACATGGCAGGACGTCGCGGTCACCACAACCTGGCAGTCGCTACAACGCCGCAGTCACCACACCGCGGTCATTACAACCAGGTCCACACGTTCTTCAGCAGGGCATAGCCCACGAAGCTGAACACATCGAGCAGGGTGTGCGCCACGATGAGCGGCCACAGGCGCCTGGTGCGCTGCCAGTACCAGCCGAAGGCCAGGCCCATCACCACATTGCCGATGAAGCCGGCGAAGCCCTGGTAGAGGTGATAGCTGCCCCGGATCAGCGCCGAGGTGACGATCGCCGCCCAGGCGTTCCAGCCGGCCTGGCGCCACCGGGTGATCAGGTAGCCGATCATCACGATCTCTTCGAGCCCGGCATTGGCTGCCGCAGCCACCACGTAGAAGGCTATGGCGGCCAGCGAGGCCCCCGATCCGGCGGTGTTGATGGTGGTATTGAGACCGAGCTGGCGACCAAGCAGATAGCAGCCGAGGCCGGGGATCCCGACCGCGGCGGTGGCGCCGACGCCTACCAGCACGTCGCGGCGCACCCGCAGGCCGTCCAGCCCGATCGCCCGCCACACCGACGGACCGGGCCGACGCACCGATGCCAGCAGGTAGATCGCCATGACCACCGGCACGATGAGGAAGAAGTCGTCGGCCAGCTTGTAGGCCACGTCGAGCCACGGCCGATCGGGGGTGACGGCGCCGTTGATGGTGGTGGTCTGCTCGTTGAGCTTCGAGCCCACGGTGAGGCTGTTCACAAGGGACAACACCGAGTAGACGGCCGACTTACCCAGGCACAGCGACAGCAGGCCACAGGTCTCCAGACCGAGCCGGGCACGCCGGCGGGCCGGACGGGCGCCGTTGCCCGACGAGGGCACGGGGGCCGGCAGCGCCCCATCAGCCAACAGCGCTCCGGCAGCCGACACCCCCACGCCGATGGGCGGGGATGGCGGTGGTGGGGCCGCCATCTCAGGACGTCGGGGAGGCGCCGGGACGGGCCGCGTCGAGCTGGCCCAGGTGCAGGCGGGTGTTGTCGGCCACCTCGCGCAGCTCACGCACCCGTTCGGCGTGGTTGTCGGCCTTGCGGGTGTTCACCTCGAGCACGATGCGGCCGTCGAAGGGGCTGTCATTGAGGTATTGCAGCAGGCCCCACACGTTCTGGGTGCCCTCGCCGGGGAACAGGTGCTCGTCGCGGCGCAGGCCGACGCCGTCGGTCAGGTGCACGTGGCGCAGCCGCGGACCCCACGTCCTGGCGAGCTCAAGGGCGTCCAACTGCGAGGTGGCCGCATGCGAGACGTCCAGGGTGAGCGCGTCATAGTCGAGGTCGGTGGGATCCCAGCTGGGCAGATAGGCCTGGAAGGCACGCCCGGGGGTGCGCCATGGGTACATGTTCTCCACCGCGATGGTGACTCCGGTGTGCTCCGAGATGTCGCGCACCCCGGCCACGAACCCGGCGGCGTATTCACGCTGCCAGCGCAGCGGCGGGTGCAGCACCACCACATCGGAGCCGAGCGCCAGGGCGGCCTCGCAGGAGTGGCGCACCTTGTCCCACGGATCGGGGCCCCACACGTTCTGGGTGAGCAACAGGCAGGGTGCGTGCACCGACACCACGGGCATGCCCGATTGGGCGGCCAGACGCGCCAGGTACGGCACATCGGCACTGGCCGCGTCGAGGCCCACCATCACCTCGACGCCGTCGTACCCGGCTTCCGCGGCAATGTCGAATGCCTCCGCGGTGTGCTCGGGGTAACAGCTCGAGGTGGACAGGGAAACGGACAGACGCTTGCTTCCGGACGCGTCGGGAAGGGGCTTACTGACCACACCTCCACGGTAGAACACCGATCCAACCCGGTGTGCGGCGACGTTCGGATCGCAAGTGGACCCCGTCGCCGGGGAGCACTGCGACGTCCCCGCCCCGGCCGCTCGTCGGCACCCATGTCGGGACCCCTGGGGCACCGCGCAACGATGCCGGGCGCAGGTCCGGGCGACACAGCCGATGACGCGGCGGGAGGGTACCCGGTTTCGCGATCGGGCGCCGGGCTTGACACAATGAGGCCATGCATGTCGACCATCTGACGTTCGCCGCCGGTCCCGAAGGTCTTGAGGTCGCCGCCAAACACCTGGGCGAGCTCCTGGGCGAAGAGTTCAAGGACGGCGGATTTCATCCTCGGTTCGGTACGCGCAACAACATCCTGCCCCTGCTCAAGGACCGCTACCTCGAGGTGGCCGAGGTGCTTGACCACCCCGTCGCCGAGAAGGCCGTCTACGGCCAGGCCGTTCGGGCCCGCTCCGAACAGGGTGGTGGCTGGCTCGGCTGGGTGATCTCAGTGGACGACCTGGCACCCTTCGAGGAACGCCTCGACCGCGGCGCCGTGCCCGGTTCGCGCCATTTCCCCGACGGCCGGGAGCTCAAGTGGGAGCAGATCGGCGCCAAAGGCCTGATGAGCGACCCCCAGCTGCCCTATTTCGTGAAGTGGGAGAGCCCGGCAGACGTGCTGCCGTCAGCGCTGCCCGGCGACATCGCCCTGGCCTCGTTGGAGATCGCCGGCTCGCGCCAGCGCATCGAGGACTGGATGGGCGAGGCCCTGCCCGATGTGTTCGACGGCGTGAACATCGAGTTCACCTCGCCGAACGCGCATCCGGGCATCAACGCCGCGATCTTCTCCACCCCCGAAAGGGGACTCGTGCGTATCTGACGCACCCATGAACGAGCCATTCCCTGGGTCAGTGTCGCCCCTCGGGATGGTTCCCTATCCTCCGCATCCGGGCCGGTGCGGCAGAAGTGTCACTGGTGCCGTCTAGCGTTGACGCGTGGCCAAGAAACAGCAGGACTCCTATCAGTGCACCGAATGCGGTTGGACCGGCGTGCGCTGGGTCGGGCGCTGCCCGCAGTGCCAGGCCTGGGGCTCGGTGGTGGAACGTGGCGCCTCGGTGTCGACCAGCACGGCCGTGCGGACGTCGGCACCCACCACGCACGCCCTGCCGATCGCCCAGGTGTCGGCGCAGGCCTCCGATCGCCATCTCACCGGGATCGGTGAGCTCGACCGCGTGCTCGGTGGCGGCCTGGTGCCCGGCGTCGTCGTGTTGTTGGCGGGCGAGCCGGGCGTCGGCAAGTCGACCCTGCTGCTCGAGGTGGCGGCGCAATGGGCGCGAGCCGGGCACCGCACGCTGTATGTCACCGGTGAGGAATCGGCCTCGCAGGTGAGGTTGCGGGCCACCCGCACCGACGCGCTGGCCGACGAGCTCTACTTGGCCGCCGAGAACGACCTGGGCACCGTGCTGGGTCACGTCGAGGAGGTGGAGCCGAGCCTGATGGTGCTCGACTCGATCCAGACCGTCAGCGCCGGCAGCGGCGATGGCGTCAGTGGGGGCGTCGCACAGGTGCGCGAGGTGACCACGGCCCTGGTGCGGGTGGCCAAGGCCCGCGGGATGGCCGTGATCATCGTGGGACATGTGACCAAGGACGGCGGCATCGCCGGCCCGCGCACCCTGGAGCACCTGGTTGACGTGGTGCTCAACTTCGAGGGCGACCGGCACTCCGGCTTCCGCATGGTGCGTGCCACGAAGAACCGCTACGGCCCGGCTGACGAGGTGGGGTGCTTCGAGATGGGTGAGGGCGGCATCGTCGAGGTGCCCGATCCGTCCGGGCTGTTCACCACCCGCCACGACGAGCCGGTGCCCGGCACCTGCGTGACCGTCACCATGGAGGGTCGCCGTCCGCTGCTGGCCGAGGTGCAGGGCCTGGTGGCCCCGGTGCCCAATGAGACGCCGGCACGGCGCGTCACCAACGGCGTCGACTTCTCGCGCGTGGCGATGATCCTGGCCGTACTGCAACGCAAGGCACGCCTGCCGATGAGCCGCCGCGATGTCTATGTGAGCACGGTCGGGGGCGCCCGCATCACCGACCCGAGTGCCGACCTGGCCGTGGCGGTCGCGGTCGCCTCGGCCTCACTCAACCGGAACTTCCCCCGGCGGGTGCTGGCGATGGGCGAGGTGGGGCTCGCCGGCGACCTGCGCCGCGTGCCCGCGCTGGAACGCCGCGTCGCCGAGGCCGACCGGCTGGGCTTCGAGCTGGCCATCGTGCCCACCAACTCCCGCGACAACAGCCGCGGAGCGCCCACGCTGCACAACCTGAAGGTAGTGGAGGTGCCCAGCGTGGCCGACGCGCTGGGCGTGCTCGACCTGCGCCGCGCAGAGCGGCGCTGACCAGTGCCAGCTCGCGCGGGGACCGTAGGATACGGGTGTGGCTTCAATAGGTGACGCCAAGGGGCGTGTGGCCGAGCAGTTCCGGCAGTACCGGTCGCTGCTCGCTCCCGGCACGCCCTTGCGCGAGGGCCTGGAACGCATCGTCAACGGCCGCACCGGTGCCCTGGTGGTGCTGGGTGACAATGCGATCGTGCAGCAGATCAGCACCGGCGGCTTCGTGATCAACACCGACTTCACGCCCACCGCGCTGCGCGAATTGTCGAAGATGGACGGCGGCATCGTGCTCTCGTCCGGCCTCGACCGCATCCTGCGCGCGGGCGTGCACTTCGTGCCCAGCGGCTCCATCGAGACGATCGAAACGGGCACCCGCCACCGCACCGCCGACCGCATCGCCCAGCAGGCACATGTTCCCGTGGCCACCGTCTCGGCGTCGATGTCGACGATCGCGCTGTTCCTCGAGGGCATGCGCTTCCCCATCGAGCCGAGCCACCAGATCATGGGCCGTGCCGATCAGGCACTGGCCACCCTGTCGCGCTACCGCGACAGGCTCACCGACGACACCCGCTACCTCACCGGCCTGGAGATCGCCGACCTGGTGACGCTGCGCGACCTGGTGCGGGTGTGCCAGCGCGTCGAGATGGCCCGTCGACTGGCCAAGGAGCTCGAGGGCTATGTCGAGTCATTGGGCATCGACGGGCGGCTGCTGCAGCTGCAGTTGTTCGAGTTGACCGCCGGCGTCGACGAGACAGCCACCCTGTTGGAGAACGACTACAGCATCGAGGAACGTCCCGGAAAGCCCTCCCTGGAGGAGCTCGAGGAGTTGCCGACCGGCGACCTGCTCGATCCGGAGTCGGTGTCATCGGCGATCGGCTTCGGCGCGATGCCGCTGGACACCCACCTGAGGCCCAAGGGATTCCGCTTGGTGCACCAGGCGGCGCAACTCGACACAGTGCTGACCCGCCGCATGCTCGACCAGGTGGATTCGATCCAGGAGCTGTTCGACCTGTCGGTGGAGGACCTGATGCGCGTGGATGGCATGGACGCCAAGCACGCCCGTGCCCTGCGCGATGGCCTGGCGCGGTTGGCTGAGCTGGGCACCCAGTCGTGATGTGGCAGTCCTGACGTGGTGGGCCTGATCGCCCGACGAACACCGGGGGCGGGGTGCCGCACGTGATGGAACCCGGGCAACGCCGCGCGGTGGTCCGCACCGTCAACCAGTGGTACGCCCATGCTGCCCGCGACCTTCCGTGGCGGCGTGTGGGAACCAGCCCCTGGGCGATCATGGTCAGTGAGTTCATGGCCCAGCAGACACCGGTGGCCCGCGTGGTCGGACCCTGGCGCGAGTGGCTGGACCGTTGGCCCACACCCGATGCGCTGGCCGCCGAGCCGAGCTCCGCGGCCGTCGCTGCCTGGGGCAGGCTCGGTTATCCGCGCAGGGCGCTGCGCCTGCATGCCGCCGCCACCGCCATCCGCGACCACTTCGGCGGCGAGGTGCCCCACAGCGTCGAGGAACTGCGTCAGTTGCCCGGCGTCGGCGACTACACCGCCGGCGCCATTGCCAGCTTCGCCTTCGGGGCCCGTGCCCTGGTGCTCGACACGAATGTGCGCCGCGTGCTCACCCGCCTTGACGCCGCCCGGCAGTTCCCCGCGAACTCCACCACCGCCGCCGAACGCCGCCTGGCGATGGACTGGCTGCCCGACGACGCACCCACCGCGTCCCGTTGGGCGCAGGCCTCGATGGAACTGGGCGCGCTGGTGTGCACCGCCGCCAACCCGGCCTGCGATGACTGCCCCGTGCGCGCCGACTGCGCGTGGCTGGCGGCCGGGCGTCCGGCCCACGACGGCCCACCGCGACGCACCCAGGCCTATGCCGGCACCGACCGGCAGGCCCGCGGCACCCTGCTGGGTGCCCTGCGCACCACGCCGCAGGGCTTCGAGGTGAGCGTGCTGTTGCAGCACTGGCCCGCTGACCCCGCGCAGGCGAGCCGTGCGTTGGACGGATTGTTGTCCGACGGGCTGGCACACCGCGAGGGCACCCGCGTGACGCTGTGAGCCGCCGTCCCGGAGCATCCCACGCCGTGGTGGGCCGTCCACCACGAGCACCCGGGGGCCGTCGTTATCGCACTTCCCTATACTGATGGCCGAACACGGGAGTCCGGCAGCGGGCTGAGAGGAAGGCGCGAGTCTTCGACCGTCACACCTGATCCGGATCATGCCGGCGCAGGAAGGCCTCTTGCGGGTTCCACCCGCACCGTGCCCCAACCCACGAAAGGGCACATTTTCATGTCACCAAGCAAGACCACCCCAGCGACGAGCGACCAGACGCGTCCGCTCGAGGTGGGCACCCGCCACTGGCGTGTCGTCGACATCGTCGTGGCCGCCGTCCTCGGCGTCGCGTGCGGACTGATCTTCTGGATCTGGAACTCCATCGGCTACGCCTGGTATTCGGCCATGGGAGCACTGCTACCCGGCCTGGGTGGCATCGCAGCCGGCATCTGGTACCTCGGCGGCACCCTGGGTGCCCAGGTGATCCGCAAGCCCGGCGCGGCCATCTTCGTCGAGCTCGTGGCAGCCATCGTGTCGGCCCTGATCGGCAACGCATGGGGCATCGAGACACTCACATCGGGCCTGTTCCAGGGCATCGGTGCCGAGATCATCTTCCTGATCTTCCGCTACCGCGCCTGGTCGCTGCCCGTCACCCTGCTGGCCGGCGCCTTCGCCGGCTTCGGCGCCTGGGCCAATGAGCTGTTCATCGGTTCCACCCCCAATATCGCCAAGAGCTTCGGCTACAACGCCGTCTACCTGGTCAGCAACCTGGTATCCGGCGCCGTCCTGGCCGGCCTGCTCGCATGGCTGCTCACCAAGGCGCTCGCCAGGACCGGCGTGCTGTCACGGTTCGCCTCGGGCCGCGAAGCCTGAGCGCGCCCTGAACGCCACCAGCATCGTGCCCACCCCCAGCACGGACCTCGCCCCGGGCGTCGTCGCCAGTGACTGGGGGTGGCGCTATGCGGGCCGCCAACGATGGGCCGCCCGCCACCTTGACTTCACCATCGAACCCGGCGAACGCGTGCTCCTCCTGGGCGCCAGCGGTGCCGGGAAGTCGACATTGCTGGGTGCCCTGACCGGGGTGCTCGGCGGCGACGACGAGGGCGAGGAGGCCGGCAGCCTGCTGGTGGGTGGCAAGCACCCCACCCGGATGCGCGGACATGTGGGCCTGGTGATGCAGGACCCCACCTCGCAGATGATCCTGCAGCGCATCGGCGACGATGCCGCCTTCGGGTGCGAAAACCTGGCAGTGCCCCGCGAACAGATCTGGCCCCGCGTGCGGGCCGCCCTCGACGCGGTGGACCTGCGCCTGCCCCTCGACCGCTCCACCACGGCGCTGTCGGGTGGCCAGCAGCAACGGCTGGCGATCGCCGGCGCCCTGGCCATGATGGGTGGGCCGGGCGCGCCGGGCATGCTCTGCCTCGACGAGCCCACCGCGAACCTCGACCCCGAGGGTGTCACGACGGTGCACGACGCGATCGCCTCGGTGGTCACCGACCGGCACACCACCCTGGTGGTGGTCGAGCACCGCGTGGACATCTGGACCGACCTGGTCGACCGCGTGATCGTCGTGTCGGCCGATGCTGGCCTGCTGGCCGACGGCGCGCCCCGGGAGGTCTTCGCCGCACAACGCGAGGTGCTCACCCGGGCGGGCGTCTGGGTGCCCGGCGCACCACGGGGCGTCGAACCACGCACGCCGCCGGCACCCGGCGAGCCCCTGCTCACCACACACGACCTCACCATCGGCCACGGCAGGGCGCATCCGGTGCGCACGATGGAACCAACGCAGGTTCCCGCCGGCCTGTCCACCACCATCGTGGGCCCCAATGGGGCCGGCAAGACGACGCTGGCACTCACCCTGGCGGGGCTGCTCGAACCGCTCGCCGGCAGCGTCGAGGCGGCGCCATCGCTGCGTCCGACCTCCGCCAGGTTCCTGACCCGTGCCATGCACCGGCACTTCGATCCGGCGCGTCCGATCACCTGGGCAAGCCGCGACCTGCTGACCCGCATCGGCACGGTCTTCCAGAATCCCGAGCACCAGTTCGTCACCGGCTCGGTGCGCGAGGAACTGGCGGTCGGGCTCAAGGCGCTGGGCCGAGGGGCCCGTGACATCGATTCCAGGGTGGACGCGCTGTTGGCCCGGCTGCACCTGGAGTCGCTGGCCGACGCCAATCCCTTCACCCTGTCGGGTGGCGAGAAGCGGCGGCTGTCGGTCGGCACCGTGCTGGCCGCCGAGCCCCGGGTGATCGTGCTCGACGAGCCGACCTTCGGCCAGGACCGCGCCACGTGGATCGACCTCGTGCAGCTGGTGCAGGACGTGTTGGAGCAGGGACGCACCGTGATCTCGGTGACCCACGACCGCGACTACCTCGAGGTGCTGGGCGAGAACGAACTGCGACTCGACATTGCGTCGCCGCACCCGGCGTCGGCCAGCTCGCCCGCGGGTGGTCGGCCGGCTGGCCATGCGCCCGGCGAGCGTCGGCCCAAGGACCGTCAGCCCAGTGCCGATCAGCCCAGCGGCGAGCGACCCAGTGCCGACCAGCCCAGCGACCATCGGATGGCACCATGACCGCACTCCCCCACGCCCCACTGACCGGCACCGACCAGTCCGGGGCGTCCGGCGCCGACTGGTCGGGAGCGCTGGCCCGGCTCAACCCGGTGACGCGCCTGCTACTCACCGTGCTGGTGGCCATCCCCGTGTTGATCAGCCTCGACTGGCTGAGCGCCACGGTGATCTTCGTCGGCGAGCTGGTGGTGTTCCTCGCCTGTGGCGTGCGGGCGCGGATGCTGGCACGGCGAATGATCCCGCTGCTCATCGTCGCGCCGCTGGCGGCCATCAGCATGGCCCTGTACGGCAAGCCCGGCGGCGATGTGTACTTCCAGTGGTGGCTCGTGGTGATCTCGCAACGGTCGTTGACGATGGCGATTGCCGTGGTGCTGCGCATCTTTGCGCTCGGCCTTGCCGCGCTGGTGCTGATGGGTGGCCTCGACCTCACCGCCACCGCCGACGGGCTGGCGCAGATCTGCCACCTGCCGGCGCGCTTCGTGCTGGGCACGTTGGCCGGCATGCGCATGATCAACCTGTTCGCCGCCGATTGGCGCACCATGGCCCAGGCGCGCAGGGCACGCGGCCTGGGCGACGCCGGACGGCTGCGCCGCTTCGCGACGATGGCCTTCGCACTGTTGGTGTTCGCGATCCGGCGCGGCACGAAGCTCGCCACGGCCATGGAGGCCCGTGGCTTCGACGCCAGCACCGCCGCACACCGCACCTGGGCGCGTCCCTCGCGCATGGGACGGGCCGACGCCGTCGGCTGGTTGGTGGCCGTGGTGATGGTGGCGCTGGCCCTGGCGGTGTCGATCAGGCTGGGCACCTTCACCCCGGTCACCCGCTGAGGGGGCGTCCATGGCCACGGATATGACGCTGCCCGACGACCTCGACCGGCTGGTGGATCGCCTGGTGCGTGACGCGCGGGGACGCCGGCCAGTCATGGTGCTCGACGGCGGATCGGGCGCGGGCAAGACCCGGCTGGCGACGCGCCTGGTGGGCGCGCTGGGGGAACGCGGGATGCACGGCGTGCAGCTGGTGAGCATGGACAGCTTCTACCCGGGCTGGGATGGCCTGCAGGCCGCCAGCACGATGCTGCCCGAGGTGTTGCGCGTGCACGATCCGGGCTATTGGCGCTGGGACTGGCAGGCCGGGCGACGCACCGACCGGGTGGGCCTCGATGGCGACGCGCCGATCCTGGTGGAGGGCTGCGGCGCCCTCACCGCGTTCAGTGCCGGGGTGGGCACCACGGCGATGTGGTTCGTGATGGACGCGGCACGCCGCAAGCAGCGCGCGCTGGGACGCGACGGCGAGCTGTATGCACCCCATTGGGACCGCTGGGCGGCCCAGGAGCGTCAACACTGGCGCCGGGACCGTCCCCGCGAGCTGGCCGACGTCGTCCTGCACGACGCCGGGCAGGTGGACGCCGGGGCCGTCTGATCCTGGACCGACGCCTGCTCCCGGGATAGGTGTGGATTTAGCACCGTAGACGGTGCTAAATCCACACCTATCTTCTTTCCCAGGGGCTGCCCAGCCCCTGTGGCGCGGGACCGGGCGCGACGCCATCGATGCCCGCGGCCCTAGGCTGGCCCCATGGCAGTCCTCGAACTGGCGGGCCTCACCCTGGGCGGTCCACACACGGCAATCATCGTGCCCCTCACCGGCGCAGACCCCGGAGCGGTGCAGGCGCAGGCCGAGATGGCCTCGCAACCCGCGGTTGACCTGGTCGAATGGCGGGTGGACGCCTTCGCGCCGGGCGCCGATGACGCCCTGCTCGCCGACACCGCACGCCACATCCGCACCACCACCGGCAAGCCATTGCTGGCCACCGTGCGCACGGGCAGCGAGGGCGGTCACTTCACCGGATCACCCGAGGACTACGCACGCCTGGTGGCCACCCTGGCCGGCCTCGACGACGTCGACGCGGTGGACGTGGAGTACCGCCATCCCGCCGCCCCCGAGACGATCGCGTCCGCCCATCGGGCCGGCACCGCGGTGATCGGCTCCTTCCACGACTTCGCCGGCACGCCCTCCCTCGACGCAATGGTCGCCCACCTGGAGGCCATGGAGCAGGCCGGCGCGCAGCTGTGCAAGCTCGCCGTGATGCCCCACAACCCGGAGGACACCGCCCGCCTGCTGTTGGCCACCGCCACCCGCTCGCGCGACGCCCACACCCCCCTGCTGACCATCGCGATGGGACGCCTGGGGCTGGCCAGCCGGCTGTGCGGGCACGACTTCGGCTCCTGCGCCAGCTTCGCGGCCCTCGACGACCACGGCTCGGCCCCCGGCCAGCTGCCCCTGGATGACCTCGCGCAGGCGTTGTCGATCGTGCGGCACGCCGAGCGATGAGCATCCCGACACCCCCACAGGGCTGGCGCTCCCAGGCCCGCCTGCTGCCCATGCTGCTGTGGCTGAACATGGCCGTGCAGCTGTTGGCCGGCGCGATGTGCCTGCTACTGGCCACCCGGGTGGACACCCCCACTGACTCCGTCGACGACCCGGGCCTGCGCATGTTCGACGCCTGGCAGCTGCTGACCACCGCCACCGGGCTGGTCTTCATGCTCACCGCCATCGTCTGGCTGGTCTGGCAACGCGGCACCGCCCGCATGGCGCTGCGCTGGGCCCCGGAGCTGTCACAGCCGGCCTGGCAGCTGTTCAACTGGGTGATCCCGCTGATCAACCTGTGGCGTCCGCTGGTCGACCTGCGGGCGCTGCACCGGGTGTTCACCATCGTGCGCAAGGACGAGATGGCCGCCGACGGCATCCGCGGATCCATCGAACTGGCGCAGGTGCGCCTCGACGACTTCCGCGCCGCCACCACGCGCTGGTGGGCCTGCTGGATCACCTTCGCCACCGCGCAACTGGTGGCCGCCTGGATCGTGGCCGGCGCCTCGGGCACGACGGGGGCCCGCGCCGGATTCATCGCCAGCGGCATCGCCGACCTGCTGGCGCTGCCCGCCGCATTCCTGGCCACCCGGGTGGCGTCGGAGCTCACCGGCCGGGTGGCGGACGCCGCCGGCCTGCGGGCCTGAGCACGCCGGTCCCGGTGCACGCAGTCACCTGAACCAGTGTTACCCGCCACATTCCCGACATGACGCAGGAGGGGCCGCACATCCTGTGGGATGTGCGGCCCCTCCTGACTCTGCTTCTGCGTTTCCTACGAAGCGCTGGGCGCCGTGCCCTTATGAAGCGCTGGGCGCTTGCGGCTCAGCCGGACCGGCGTCTCCGCCAGTGCTTCCCGCACCTGTCAGCTGTGCGAACTCCGAGTCGGTCACCTCGTCGTGCTTCGGCATCCCCTTGAAGGTGAACGCCTCCGTCGACTTCTTGGTGGCACCCTCAGCCACGTCGACCAGCACGATCGAACCGGCCTTGAGGTCGCCGTAGAGGATCTTCTCCGAGATCGGGTCCTCGATGTCGCGCTGGATCGCACGACGCAGGGGACGAGCACCGAGCACCGGGTCGAAGCCGCGCTTGCCCACCAGTTCACGAGCAGCGGGCGTCAGCTCGATACCCATGTCGCGGTCGCCAAGGCGATTCTCGATCTGGCCAACCATGAGGTCGACGATGTGCAGGATGTCGTCCTGCGACAGCTGGTGGAACACCACCACTTCGTCAACGCGGTTGAGGAACTCGGGGCGGAAGTGCTGCTTCAGCTCCTCGCTCACCTTCGACTTCATCTGCTCGTAGCTGTTCTCGGTGTCGCCGGTCTTCGAGAACCCGAGGTTGACGCCACGACTGATGTCGCGCGAACCAAGGTTCGTGGTCATGACGATCACGGTGTTCTTGAAGTCGACCACACGACCCTGGGCGTCGGTCAGGCGACCTTCATCCAGAATCTGCAGCAGCGAGTTGAAGATATCGGGGTGTGCCTTCTCGATCTCGTCGAACAGGATCACGCTGAACGGCTTGCGGCGCACCTTCTCGGTGAGCTGGCCACCCTCTTCGTAGCCGACGTATCCGGGCGGCGAGCCGAACATACGGCTGGCCGTGTGCTTCTCGGAGTACTCCGACATGTCCAGGGTGATCAGCGCATCCTCGTCGCCGAACAGGAACTCGGTGAGCGCCTTGGTGAGCTCGGTCTTGCCGACGCCGGACGGGCCGGCGAAGATGAACGAGCCACTGGGACGGTTCGGGTCCTTCAGGCCGGCACGAGTACGCCGGATCGAACGGGAGATGGCCTTGACGGCCTCGTCCTGCCCGATGTAGCGCTTGTGGATCTCGTCCTCCATGTTGAGCAGGCGCTGCGACTCCTCCTCGGTGAGGCGTGCCACCGGCACACCCGTCGAGCTGGACAGCACCTCGGCGATCTCCTCCTCGCCCACGACGGCGGGCGTATCGGACTCGCCTTCGCGCCAGGCAGTCTCCTTCTCGGCACGCGCGGCGGTGAGCTTGCGCTCGTCGTCACGCAGCTTGGCAGCGGCCTCGAAGTCCTGATGGTCGATCGCGGCCTCCTTCTCTGCACGGTTGGCGGCGATCTTGTCGTCGAACTCGCGCAGGTCCGGCGGCGCAGTCATGCGCGCGATGCGCATGCGTGCACCGGCCTCGTCGATCAGGTCGATGGCCTTGTCAGGCAGGAACCGATCCTGGATGTAGCGGTCGGCCAGGTTGGCGCCCGCGCTCAGGGCCTCGTCGGTGATGGTGACGCGGTGGTGGGCCTCGTAACGATCACGCAGCCCCTTGAGGATCTCGATCGTCAGCTGCACCGAGGGCTCATCCACCTGGATGGGCTGGAAACGACGCTCAAGGGCGGCGTCCTTCTCGATGTGCTTGCGATATTCATCCAGCGTGGTGGCACCGATGGTCTGCAGCTCGCCACGAGCAAGCATCGGCTTGAGGATGCTTGCCGCGTCGATGGCGCCCTCGGCGGCACCGGCACCCACCAGGGTGTGCAGCTCGTCGATGAACAGCATCACGTCGCCACGGGTCTTGATCTCCTTGAGCACCTTCTTGAAGCGCTCTTCGAAGTCGCCACGGTAACGGGAGCCGGCAACCAGCGCACCCAGGTCAAGGGTGTAGATCTGCTTGTCACGCAGGGTTTCGGGAACATCTCCGCGCACGATCGCCTGGGCCAGGCCCTCGACCACGGCAGTCTTGCCGACGCCGGGTTCGCCGATCAGCACGGGGTTGTTCTTCGTGCGACGGCTCAGCACCGTCATCACGCGCTCGACTTCCTTCTGACGACCGATCACGGGGTCGAGCTTGTTATCGCGGGCAGCCTGGGTGAGATTGCGTCCGAACTGGTCAAGCGCACCATTGTTCGTGCTGGTGCCGGGGCCCATTTCGGGAGCGCCAGCGGTAGCCGGCTGGCCACCGCCTTCTTCCTGGTAGCCCGAGAGCAACTGCAGCACGGTGGTGCGGACGCGATTGAGGTCAGCCCCAAGCTTGATGAGCACCTGGGCAGCCACGCCTTCACCCTCGCGGATGAGGCCCAGCAGAATGTGCTCGGTGCCGATATATGAATGGTTCATCTGCAACGCCTCGCGCAGCGAGTACTCAAGCACCTTCTTGGCGCGGGGCGTGAACGGAATGTGACCGGTGGGCGGGGTGGAGCCCTGGCCGATGATCTCGATGACCTGTTCGCGAACAGCCTCCAGCGAGATGCCCATCTGCTCCAGAGCCTTCGCCGCGACGCCTTCACCTTCGTGGATGAGGCCCAACAGGATGTGCTCGGTGCCGATGTAGTTGTGATTCAGCATCTTCGCTTCGTCCTGGGCCAGCACGATGACGCGGCGCGCGCGGTCGGTAAAGCGTTCAAACATTGGTCTCCTTCAGCGGGCCTGCCGGCCCTCCAAGAGTGCCGGACCCCTCAACCCGGTTGGGCTGAGTCTCCCGGACTCATGTTTCAATTCTACAAACCCTCAGGTAATCGGATCTGTTCCCGTCGTTCGCCGCTGCTCAACCTGAGCGACGTACGCTCATGTTGCAAACCTACTGCCTGGATCCACGGTGGTGGACGACCTGCCCAGCGTGCCGGACGGCTCGTGGTGGACAACCCGGCGCCGTGGCGCGTCGTCAACAGCCCGACGCCCCCGGCGCTTCGTAGGCAACGCCGTTCTCAAGCAACACCATTCTCAAGCAACGCCGTTCTCAAGCAACACTGTGCCACGTGGCACAGTGGGTCGCTCCCTGTCCCGCAAACCACTGTCCCGCAAACCACTGTCCGACAAACCGCTGTCCCGACACCGCACACCAACCGTGGCAGCCGGCCCCCGGTGGGGATCAGCCCTCGCGGGATCGATCGGCGCCCCGGGGATGGGGCTGGTGGAATGACGGCTGGCGCCCGATAACGACTGGACGACTTGCCACGTATCAACACCGCGGGGCCCCGGGATGTTCCCCGGCGTTCCCCCGGTATTCCCGCGCGACGCCCGCAGGGCTGCCGCGGGGTGCGCGGGGGTCCGAGTAACGGAGCCAGGGACAGCACAGCGGGGCCGGCGCGGACATTGTCCACACCGACCCCGCTGCACACGCTCCTGGACTGGGCCAGTGGGCGAACTCGGCCCGTTGCGCTCAGCCCTGCTGACCTGCCGCCACTCCCTGATGGGGGCGGACAGCGTGCGCCAGCGTCCCGGGTTCCCGAGCAGCTGCGACCTTGTTACCTAGCGCGCTGATACGTGGTGCGCTACTTGGTGGCCTCTTCGTACTCGGCGCGGATCGCATTGGGGATGCGGCCACGCAGCGGCACCTGGCGGCCGGTTGACTTGGCCCACTCGCGGATCTTCGCGGCGTCGGACGGGCCCTGCTTGCGGGCGGCGGCACCGCGACGACCGGTGACGCGGCGGCCGTGGCCAACCCAGACGGCGAGCTCGTCGCGCATCTTCTGTGCGTTCGCGTTGGACAGGTCGATCTCGTAATTCACGCCGTCGAGACCGAAATTGATCGTCTGGTCGGCGTCTCCGCCATCGACGTCATCGATGAGAACGACCTTCACGTTACGTGCCATGTCAAAACCCTTTCGTAGGCCCAGGATGAGCAGCACAACTAAAATCTGCTCCAAGATTTAATCACTGATAAGTAGTTTACAGAGCATCGCGTCGACATCAACCCCGGGGCACCCCAAACCGCTGACCACAGATGTGATATCGGTGCATGATCACGTTCACAGATGTGCAATGGATTGCACCAAATATGCGATACGGCCCCGGGACTGCTATGGAGGATGGGGGCAATCGCTGCCGCACACCCCTGCAATGGATGCTCCCGGCATTGGACGGACCCCCACAATGGGAGCACCCGGGCGCGGCGAACGGCCGGGGGGGTTGTGATCCGGCCCGCCTCGGGCAGCGGCGCCACCCGAAGTGTTCGCTATCGGCGCGATCTATCGCTGCGGCTATCGGCCCCGGCTATCTGATCCCGCCAGCTATCCGGCATCCCTGGGCTATCCGGCACCCCTGGGCTATCCGGCTCCGGCGGGCAATCCGGCCCGCGCCGGTTATCCCGCTCCCGGCAATCCGATGCGGCCCGGAATCTGATCCCCACCCGGAAAAGACCCCTATTCGGGGACGCGGCGGCATCGCGGCAGCCCATCGACCGGGAAGGCCGCGCAGGCGAATCAGGGCTTCAGCAGGCCGGCGTCGAGCTTGTGCACGCCGCCGACGTCCATGCGGGCCACCAGGTCGGCGATCGGACCCTGCGGCAGCGTCGCCTTCGGGTCGATGTCGAGCCAGGGAACCAACACGAAGGCCCGTTCATGGGCGCGCGGATGCGGCAACTCCAGCCGCTGGGTGGCCGAGGTGCGCTTGCCCACCACGATGAGGTCGACGTCCAGGGTGCGCGGGCCGTGCGGATTGTCGGGATCGCGATGGCGCGCATAGGCCTGCTCGATCACATTGGCCCGGTCGAGCAGGTCGCGGGGTTCCATCGTCGACTCGGCCAGCACCACGGTGTTGTAGAAATCGGGCTGATTGGTATTGCCCACCGGCTTGGTGAGATACACCGGCGCCACATCAACCATGATGAGCTGGGGGGTGGCGGCCAGCATGTCCACCGCGCACTGCAGGATATCGAGGCTGTCGCCCTGATTGGAACCGAGGCTGAATACCACCCTGTTGAGCGGCTTCAGGTCGCCCAGGGTGTCGGAATCAATGAATGCGTTCATGGCGTCCTCCTGTTCACGGTGACCGTGACATCGTTGAAAGGCACGGGGATGGGTGCGTGCGGCTTGTGCACCGTGACATCCACCTCACGCACGCGCGGCAGCTCCACCACCGCATCGGCAATGCGCGCAGCCAATGTCTCGATGAGATTGACGGCCTGTGAACGGATCAGGTCGCTCACCAACTCGGCGACCTCGGCATAATTCACCGCCTCGGACAGCTCGTCGGTGCCCGGCTCAGGGGCCACCAGCCGCAGATCGACGCTGAACGGCTGCCCCTCCCGGCGCTCTGATTCAAGAACGCCGTGGTGTCCCATTGCGGTGATTCCACTCAGGGACACCACCACAAATCCCATTTCCGGCTCTACTGACATCGTTGCTCCTCAAGGTCGGATGACGACTCCTGCGCTATGCAGGGGGTGGCACGCTGTTCTGATTCCAAGCTATCCGATGCCACAATGCCCCGACCACGCGGGATCGCCTTCGCCGAGCGATGGTTCCCGACGCGGCAATCCGGCCGTCACAGCATCAGGTGCTCGGTGACCGCGATCGCGTCGGCCTGGCTGAGCACCTCATGGGTACGCACGCCCCACACCCCGCGCTGGGCGCACCAGGCCGAGACGGCGGCGGTCGCGGCGTCCCGGTCGCGGGCCTCGCGTCCGTTGAGCAGCACGCCCAGGAAGCGCTTGCGGCTGGCGCCCACCAGCACGCGGTGGCCGAGCGCCACGAAGACATCGAGGTGGCGCAGCAGTTGCCAGTCCTGCTCGCCCATCTTGGCGAAGCCCAGGCCGGGATCGGCGATCAGGTGGTCGTGGCTGATGCCGGCCTGTTCCGCGAGCGCCAGCCGCGCGGCCAATTCGTCGCGCACCTCGGTGACCACGTCGTGGTAGCGGGCCCGTTGGTTCATCTCCTGCCCGAAGCCGCGCCAGTGCTGGCAGATGTAGTCGACGTCCAGGCCGGCCACGGTGGCGAACATGGCGTCGTCGGCAAGCCCCCCGGATACGTCGTTGATGATGGCCGCGCCGGCCTCCACGGAGGCCCTGGCCACGCTGGCGCGCATCGTGTCGACGCTCAGCGGGATGTCACGCGTGCGGGGATCGGCGGCCAGGCCGCCCACCACGGGAATCACCCGCGACAATTCCTCGTCCTCGCTCACCCGGGTGGCGCCCGGGCGGGTGGACTCGCCGCCGATGTCGAGCAGCTCGGCCCCCTGCCGCACCAGCTCGACGCCGTGGGCGATGGCGGCGTCGGCATGCAGGTACAGGCCCCCGTCGCTGAAGGAGTCGGGGGTCACGTTGACGATGCCCATCACCCGCGTGTGGCCGTCACCGGGACGATCCGCCCGATCGGCCACCTGATGATCGTCCTGACTACCCCCGAGACTCATAGCTGCAGCCTAGTGAGAACCATGCCGGCGCGGGCTGCGGGCGGACTCGCCGCCCATGGGCCGCCGGGCCCGGGGTTCACCACAGGGGCCACCAGGCCCTGCCCTACCAGAGACGGGCCACCAGGCCCAAGGCCTGGTCGCGGGACAGCCCGGCGTCGCGGGCACGGGCGATCAGGGTCCGCGCCGCCTCGGCCACCCGGGTGGGCTCCGCATCGGCCAGGCCGGCGATCGTGGTGCCATTGCGTCCGCCGGTGACCACGGTGCCCTCCGCCTCGAGTTGACGGTAGGCCTTGGCCACGGTGTTCACCGCCACGCCCAGCTCACCGGCCAGGGCGCGCACCGCGGGCAGTCGCGTGCCGGCCGGGAGCGATCCCTGCACGGCACCGCGGCGGAGCTGCTCGATGATCTGTTCGAACACCGGGGTCGGCGACGCGGCATCGATGTGCACGAGCGGACCTGTCGGCCTGCCCCCACGACCGGACGCGTCCTGCGGGGCCGTCCGGCGCGGTGCGCCGTCGGGCCGCTCGGCATGGTCCGGCCCGTCCCCCGGCTCCCTCGCAGCGCTCGGCATGGGAAGCTGCTCAGCGGTTGCGCACGATGAGGCTCATGGCCTCGGAGCGGGTGGCCGGGTCACGCAGCACGCCACGCACGGCGCTGGTGACGGTGGTGCTGCCGGGCTTGCGCACCCCGCGCATCGTCATGCACTGGTGCTCGCACTCCAGCACCACGAGCACGCCGCGCGCGCCCAGCTGGTCGACCAGGGCATTGGCCATCTGCGTGGTGAGGCGCTCCTGCACCTGGGGACGCCGGGCGTACAGGTCAACCAGGCGCGCCAGCTTCGACAGGCCGGTCACGCGGCCGTCCTTGGCGGGGATGTAGCAGACATGGGCCCGTCCGTGGAAGGGCAGCAGGTGGTGTTCGCACATGGAGTGCACGTCAATATCGCGCACCAGCACCATCTCGTCATGGCTGATGTCGAAGGTGCGCGCCAGCACCTTGTCGGGTTCCTTGCCCAGGCCCGAGAAGATCTCGCCGTAGGCACGCGCGATGCGGGCCGGCGTCTCCACCAGGCCCTCGCGGTCGGGGTCCTCGCCGATGCCGATGAGCACCTCGCGCATGGCCGCCTCGATGCGCTTCCCGTCGAAGCCGGGGGGCAGTTCGAGGCCGGGCTGCTCGTAGGCCGAATTGTCGATGGCGTGGTCGGTGGCGTCAGTTTCGCGGGTCTCGTCGGACCGGCCGGCGCGCGTGGATTCGGACAAGGGATCTCCCTTTCTGGACGGCATTCCCATCCTAGGGGGACGTTGCGGCGCTATCGGCCCGGGCCGGCGGGGTTCGCCCATGCGAGGAATTCTGCGGCCGAGATCACCGGCTTGCCCAGGTCGAGTGCCTTGCGGGCCTTGCCCGAACGCGACGCGGTGTCGGCTGCCACCAGCACATCGCAGCGGGTCCTGGTGACCGAGGGCACCGCGACCAGTTCGTGCTCGGCGGCGAGCTGTTCCATGTCGCTGCGCGAGATGGTCGTCCCCCGGGCGTCGATCACCGAGCCGGTGAAGCAGACCCGTGCGCCGGGCACGAAGACCTGCTCGGCGCTGTCGGCGGGACGGCGCATCGCGTCGGTGATGATGGTGACGCCCCACTGGCGCTCCAGCTGCTCGAGCTCGGCGAGCGCCCCATCGTCGACCACGGTGCGTGACGCCGCGGCACGCAGCCGGGCGGCCAGGAAGGCGGCCCGGTCGGCCTCGGAGGCCATGTCGGGGGCGTCCACGACGAAGGATCGTTGCGCGCCGTCGCGCACCAACAGGACGGCGGGCTGCTCGGCCCCGTCGCCGTGGCGGACGGGGCCACCATCGGCCGCGCCGGCCCGCGAGAAGGTCTCGATGTCCGCCCAGGGATCCGTGGTCGGGGCTGCCGTACGGGGCCCCGACCCCTCCGGGAACTCGCGTCCGGTGCCCCGACGGGCAAGCACCAGTTCACGCAGCCGGCGGGCGCGCTGCAGGGTGGGCAGCTCGTCCAGCTCGCGCGCCTCGTCGGGGCTGAGCAATGACTCGGCCTCGCCACCGATCGGCATCGGGGACACGATGCCGCCACGCTTCAGCTCGTAGTCGAGGTAATCGAGGGTCTGGTCGATGTCGACGCCGATGAGCCCATATCCGTCCAGGCAGCGCTCGATGGCCGGCCAGGCCTCCCCCAGCATCGGGGCGAAGCGCACATCGGAGGCGGACAGGGCGTTGTCACGGGCCGATTCGCCCATGTCGCGGTCGGGATTCACCAGCGTGACCAGCTCGCGACCGTCGTCGGTGACCACCGCCAGCTCGAGCGGACGCGGCCGCCACATGCGTCCCTCGTCGCCCACGAAGGTGACCGTCAGGAAGGCCAGGCCACGCCGGGGCACCGACGTGCGGGCCGACGCCAGGAAGCGCCGGATGCGCTGATCCGCCTTGAGGTCCTTCGGCAACACCGGGCGCGCGAGCACCAGGCCGGCCAGGCTCGTGCACCGCGAGAGCGCCACATAGAGCTGGCCCTCGGCGAAGGTGCCGCCGCTGAGGTCGACGATGGCATGGTCCAGCGTCTGGCCCTGGCTCTTGTGGATGGTGATCGCCCAGGCCAGGCGGAAGGGCAGCTGCGTGAAGCTGCCGACCACCTCATGGCGCAGTCGGCCACCCTCCACGACCGGCCGGGTGATGTCCCAGGCGTGGGGCCCGGCCTCCTCGTGGCGACCGTCGGGCAGCGCGATGGTGACCACCGGCTCGTCGTGGTCGTAGCGCACTGCGGCGATGCGTCCGATCGTGCCGTTGACCCACCGCGGCCGGTCATGGGAACCCTCACCGTGGGTGGCCTGGGCGTTGGTGAGCATCATCACCTGGGCACCCACTGCGAAGGTGACGACCTCGTCGGCAGGGGCGTCGAAGCCCGTGGCGTCTCCGGTGACGGTGGCCCGGTAGCTGTACTGCCTGCCGCCGAGACGCGCGAGCTGGCGGTTGTTGCGGGCCGCGGCGATGCGGTTGGTGGTGGCCAGGGTGAGCCAGAACTCGTCGATCGGCGGCTCGAACCCGGGGTCGGTGCGCTGGTTCAGCTCGGCGCGCGCAGCGGCCAGCAGCCTGCCGTCGCGCACGGCGTTGAGCAGGTGCACCAGCCGTGCGTCGCCGATCTGGCGGAACACGGTGGTGAGCTCCACGGTGGGGAAGTCGTCGCGGCGGTAGGCGTGCGCCGAGAAGAACCAGGGCGACTCGTAGGTGGTTGAGAAGTACTCCCGCTCGCCCTCGGTGACCACCGGTGGCAGCTGGTAGAGATCGCCCACCAGCACCAGTTGGACGCCGCCGAGGGGCTGCCCGGGGTGGGGTCCGAAGCGTTCCAGCGCCGCCACGAGGCAGTCGAACAGGTCGGACCGCACCATCGAGACCTCGTCGATGATCAGGGTGTCCAGCGACTTGAGCGTGCGGGCGAAGCGGCCCGGGTAGTAGTCGCCCGAGGCCACCTGTTCCGTCGTGGTGGCGGTGTTGAACGAGAAGAGCCGATGGATCGTGTAGCCGTCGACGTTGAGCGCGGCGATGCCGGTGGGCGCCGCCACCACCACGGTGCGCTCGTTCGATTCCATGAACAACCGGATGAGGGTCGACTTGCCCGAGCCGGCCTTGCCGGTGAGGAAGAGGTTCTCGCCGCGCGCCAGGCGCGTCAGGGCGTCGCGGAACTCTGCAGTGAGGACGAGGCCGTCGTCACGCGCATGCTGCTCGTCGCCCACATGCCCGTCGTCGTGCACATGCCCGTCGTCCACGCGTGGTGTTGTCATGGCGCCCCCTGGTGGTCATCCAATCATCCACGAGCCACCAGTGGGCCCCGCAGGGACAGGAGGGATCGGCGTCAGCGGTAGACGTGCGTCGCCAGCGTGGCGACGTCGCGCAGGTTGCGGTAGAGCCCGTTGTAGTCGAGGCCGTAGCCGACGACGAACTCATTGGGCAGGTCGAAGCCGACGTACTTCACGTCGACGGGGGCGTCCACGGCCTCCGGCTTGCGGAACATGGCGGCGATCTCGAGGCTGCGCGGGCCGCGGCTGGTCAGGTTCTGCACCAGGTAGCTCAGCGTCAGGCCGGTGTCGATGATGTCCTCGACGATGAGCACATCGCGGTCGTGGATGTCGGTGCTGAGGTCCTTGAGGATGCGCACCACACCGGAGCTCTGGGTGCCGGCGCCGTACGACGAGATCGCCATCCAATCCACGGTGACAAGGCTCTTCATGGCGCGGCTCAGGTCGGACATCACCATCATGGCGCCGTTGAGCACTCCGACGAGCAGGAGGTCCTGACCGGCGTGGTCGGCGTCGATCTGGGCGGCCAGCTCCTCCACCCGGGCGGCCAGCTTGTCGGCCGGGATGAGTACATGTTCGAGATCATTGCTGATGTCCGTGGCGTACACGGGGCACAGCCTATTGCACTGGGCTGTTGCACTGGGCTGTTGCGCCGTGCCGTGGCGCTGGACTGTTGCGCAGGGGCGCTGCCCGGGGCAGGGGCAGCGTCGGCGGCCCGGGCTTGTCCCCGGCCGTGGACAAGCCGACGGGCGGGACACAGCGGCCACGCCACCCTCAGTGGTCGAGGAACAACACGCCGGCCCGGCGCACCACGCGATGGCCCCCGGGCAGGTCGACGCCCTTCTGGCCCCGCCACGCCACCACCAGCTCCAGCACCGCGGCGGTGCGCTCGAAGTCGAGGCCGACGATGCCCACGGTGGCCAGCCAGCGGCGCACCAGTCGACCCTGCAGGGCCGCGGGTTGGTCGGCGAGCCGGGCGCAATCCAGGCCGCCGTCACCCATGATCCGCGTCAGCGCCGAGGAGGTGAGGGCGTCCAGATAGTCGGCGTCCTGCATGGCAAGGGTGGCGGTGCGGGCGAGCGCCTCGATGAACCCCTCGCCCAGCTCGGCGGTGAGCACCGGCAGCACCCGATGGCGCAGCCGCGAGCGGGTGAAGCGGTCGTCGCGGTTCTGTGGATCGTGCCAGGGCGCCAGCCCCCACTCGACGCAGGCCCGTTCGGTGTCGGCCCGCCGCACGCCGAGCAGCGGACGCCAGAACTGCGGGGCACTGCCGAAGCGCGCCGGCATGCCGGCCAACGACCGGGTGCCCGAGCCGCGGACCAGGCCCAGCAACACCGTCTCGGCCTGGTCATCCAGGGTGTGGCCCAGCAGCACAAGGTCGGGACGACGCCCGCCCGCGGCGTCCGGCGCGGCCAGCGCCTCGTAGCGGGCCCGACGCGCCGCCGCCTCGGGACCCTCGCCGCTGTGCGGCACCTGCACCGCCACCGTCCGGGCGGGAAGGCCCAGGCCCCGCACCGCATCGACGGCCGCGTGGGCCACCTCACGGGAGCCGGGCTGCAGCTGGTGGTCAACCACCAGCGCCTCGGCCAGCAGCGCCGGATCACGCCGGGCGTACACCGCGACGGCGGCCGCCAGGGCCAGGGAATCGGGGCCGCCCGAACAGGCCACCCGCACCCGGCTCCCCTGCTCGGACGCGCGTTGCAGGCCATCGCTGACGGCCGCCACCAGGGCGAGGCCGGCCCGACCCAGGGCTCGGGTTGCCATCAGCGGTGGACGTCGACGCCCATCCGGGCGAGCCAGGCGTCGGGTTGGCGGATCTCGTGCAGGGAGGGCATCTCGGCGGCGCTGGTGAACACCCGGTTGAGCAGCTCGATGCCCTCGTCGTCGTTGTCGGCGGCGTCGATGACGGCATGGCAGAAGGCCGCACCCTCGCGGTACTGGGCCAGCTTGGCGCCCATGCCCAGCGCGCGCAGCATGATCATCTGTGGCCCGCCGCGCCCCCGGCGGGCGTCGAAGCGGGCCCGGATGGTGGCCAGGCTGGCAATCACCTCGGGGCCGGCCCGGTCCATCATCACGTCGGCATGGCCCTCGAGCAGCGACATGACCCCACTCACCTGCTCCAGCACCGCAGCGGCCGAGGGAGTGGTGAGCATCTCGGCCATCGTGAGCGCGACGTCGTCGTCGGAGTCACGGTGGTGCTTGAGCATCGCGAAATGGTCCAGCGCGCCGTGCACGGCCGATTCGTGGTCGGCATCGGCCTCGATGAGCGCCCGGACGCGGCCGAGCATCCACGCGGTGAGCCAGCCGGCTGCCTGGAACTGGGCGCGATGGGTCTGCTCGTGCAGCGCCACCCACAGCCGGAAGTCACCCGGATCGACGCCCAGGCGGCGTTCGGTGGACATGATCGACGGCGCCACCAGCAACAATCGCGGCGGCGACCCCAACGGGTTGAACTGGCCCAGCACATGGCCCGACAGCAGCCCGATCATCTTGCCGACGGCCCCGCCCCGCACGATGCCCGGGATCAGGCCGGGGCCACGGGGACGCACCTCCACGCCGATGCCCTGCCAGATCTGGCGCATCATGTCGGTGTTCGCCCGGGCGAAGCCGGCGCGATCGACGATCAGGGCCTCGCCACGGGCGGGTGGCTGCAGGTGGGACGCGTCGGCCACGATCTGGGGGCACGCTCGGCGCTGGCGCGCAGCTGTTCCACGGCCTGCCGACGCTCGGCCAGGCTCACCGGCGGGCCGATCGGCGCGCTCGACGTTGCCACGCGCAGGGTGGTGTCCCAGTCGACCCAGGGCAGCGCCGCACCGGATTGCGGAGGCTCTTCCGGAGTCGACTGCACGCCCATACGTCGAACCTATCAAGCGCCACCCACACGCAGCCCCGCCATGCAGCGGTGACAGTGAACTCAAAGCTGGCCCCGAGGAAACGTCACGGACGACGCATCCGGCCGCCGCGGACGTCAGTCCCGGCCCACCTCAGGCAGCGCAAGCGCAGTCCCCGTGGACGTCAGGCAGCGCAAGCGCAGCCTGAGAGCGCCCCGGCCATCTGGTCGAGATAGGGACGCACCTCCGCGCCCACGCCGTTGCCCACCAGGGCGAAGGCCACCATGCCGCCATCCGCGGTGGGCGTGTACCCCACCAGCGCGCTGGCCGTGTCGAGCGTGCCGGTCTTGGCGCGCACCCGTCCACCGCCCGCCGAGGACGCGGAGTCGATGAAGCGCGTCTCCAGGCTGCCCGTGGCGGCGGCGACCGGCAGTCCGGCCAGCAGATTGCGCAGGTCGTCGCGGCCGGCGGCCAGGGTGATCACCTGCGTCAGGGCCGACGCCGTGAGGCGGTCATGCACGCTGAGCCCCGATCCGTCGTGCAACGAGTCGACGCCGCTCCACAGGCCCAGGTGCGTCATCTCCTGCTGCAGGGCCTGGACGCCGCCGTCGAAGCTGCCCGGCTGTCCGTAGGCGATCGCCAGGTGCCGGAACAGCACCTCGGCGATCGTGTTGTCGGAGTGGCGCAGGCATTCCTGCACGATCTGCGACAGCGGCAGCGAATCCACCGCCGCCAGCTGCGTCGCACCGGACTGGGAGACATGGGCGGTGGGCGTGCCGGTGACGCTGATGCCGTTGGCGCCCAGCTGGCGGGCGAAGGTGGTGGCCGCCGTGGCCGCCGGCGTGGTGGAGCCGCCGCCCTCATCGACCATCAACGCCGAGATGTCGTTCACATAGGCCATGTCGCCCGGTTCCCAGTCGGGATGGCGCGTCGCACCGCTGAACAGGGAATCGTCGTAGCCCAGGGTGACGCTCGTGGTGCCCGCCGCCTTCAGCGCGTCGGCCGTGCGCTGGGCCAGGTCCTGGGTGGTGGCCGGCTGCGGGGACCCATAGGCATATGACGTCGGGGTGCTGGCCAGCAGCACGTCGCCGCCCCCGACCAGGGTGATCGAGCCGCCGGGCTGGCGCATCACGCGGGTGGAGAAGGTGTGGGTGGGCCCCAGCTTGTCGATCACCGAGCTGGTGGTCATCAGCTTCATCGAGGACGCCGGGATCACCGCATCATCGCCCCTCGTGGCATCGAGCACTTGGCCATTCGACAGGTCGCGGGCGACCACCGAATAGCCATTGCGCACGCCCACCCGGTTGAGGGCCGCGGCCACCTTGTCGGCGGACAGGGCCGCGTAGGAGGCCGGCACCGGGGCGTCACCGATGACGCCATTGCCGTTGAGGTTCGTGGCGGGGGTGGCGAACACGCCGGCCGGCACGGTCGAGGCACCCCCCGAGACCAGGGCACCGGAGGCATGCAGCCCCACCGACCCGGCGATGACCAGCACCAACACCACCCCGAAGGCGACAATCCAGCGCGTCAGCGGGCGTCGCGTCGCGGACTTCATACAGCCGGCTCCCAACAAGGTAATGTCATCGACAAGTTTCCTCATCATAAGGACTCACACTGTGACCGATGAATTTCGCATTGCAACGGGGCTTCCGCAGTACGACCTGACCTTCGACATGACCGTCGAGATCCCGCGGGGCACCAAGAACAAGTACGAGATGGATCACAACACCGGCCGTATCCGCCTGGACCGGACGTTGTTCACCTCCACTCAGTACCCCTATGACTATGGGTTCATCGAGGGCACCCTCGGCGAGGACGGCGACCCCCTTGACTCCATGGTCATCCTGACCGAGCCGACCTTCCCGGGTTGCCTGGTGCGCTGCCGCGCCATCGCGATGTTCCGGATGCGCGACGAGGCCGGCCCCGACGACAAGGTGCTGTGCATCCCCACCGCCGACGTGCGTCGCGATTACATGGACGACATCGATGACGTCCCCCAGATGGTGATGCTCGAGATCGAGCACTTCTTCACCGTCTACAAGGACCTGGAGCCCGGAAAGAGCGTCGAGGGCGCCTCCTGGACGGGCCGCACCGACGCCGAGGCCGAGATCCGCGCCTCCTTCGAGCGCGCCAAGGGCACCTCATACGAGCACCTGAAGGTTGACCTGCAGTAGGACGAACGCGGGATCTGTGATCCCAGCGGGATTCTCGTGGTCGCGCCCGGGCATGTGCTGCACAGCCGTGCCCGGGCGCGACTGTGTTCCGGCCCGTGGGACAAGCGGGGCCCCCGGGACAGGTAGGGCCCACGGGACAAGCGGACACCATGACAAGCGGACACCGTGACAAGATGTGCGACGTGTCCGCCTACCTGATGCTGCTCGCGCCCTCGGCCAACCACGTCTATGCCGCCGAGACGGCCACCCTGGCCGCCGCCGAGCTGGCCGTGACGAGCCCCGACCTCGGCGCCGCCGTGGAGCGCCGCGTGGCAGGCGTCGACTACCTGGCCTTCGAGGCCGATGACCTCGATCCGCGCAAGATCGCCGCCCAGTCGAGTGTGCTCGCGCTCTTCGAGCGCGCATCCGAGCAGGCCGCGCTCTTCGGAAGTGAACCCGCGGCGGACGTGCCCACCACGTCCCCCTCCGAGGTGCTGCTGCGGCCCATCGAGCTGCCGCGCTCCGACGTGCTGGACGACGACCTGGTGACCATCCCCAAGTACCGCGGCAAGACCAACGAGCTGTTCACCCGCCTGTTGCTGCACGTGACGCTGAGCCAGGTGACCACCCGTCGGGGAACGGCTGCCGCCGGCCGCGACGCCCCCACCGGCCATGACCAGACGCGCCGCCAGTTCGACGTGCTCGATCCCCTTGCCGGACGCGGCACCACCCTGCTGACCGCCTGGACGGCCGGACATAATGCCTACGGGGTGGAGCTCGACACATCGGCGTTCGAGCAGTTCGCTGGCTTCCTCAAGACCTATCTGCGTCGCAAGCGCCTCAAGCACACCGCCGAGGTGACCACGGTGCGTCGCGACGGGCGGATGATGGGCCAGCGCCTGGATGCCACGGCCCGTCCCGGTGAGCAGACCCGGGGCCACCGGGCCGTCCCCGATGCTCCGCAGCTGGCGATGACCATGTTCACCGGCGACACCCGCGACGCGGCGGTGCTGTTCGGCAAGCGCAAGTTCGACGCCATCGTCACCGACGCGCCCTACGGCGTGGTGCACGGCGCCACCGATGTGCGCAGGGCCCCCCGAGAGAACCGCGCCCCCCGAGAAAATGGGAAGCGCGGCTCCGCAGGGCACCCGACGGGCCATCGCCCGGGCGGCGACCGCGACCGCTCCCCCGCCACCCTGTTGGCCGACGCCATCCCGGTCTGGGCTGGCCAGTTGCGCGCCGGCGGCGCCCTGGGGCTGTCGTGGAACACCTATGGCCTCAGCCGCGAGGACCTGGCCGCGATCTGCACCGACGCCGGGCTGGAGGTGCGTGACGACGGCCCCTGGCTGCAGTTCGCCCACCGCGTGGATTCGTCGATCAAGCGGGATCTGATGGTGGCCGTGAAGCCCGCCCGGCTAGTCTCGTGACATGACCAGCAAGCTGTACCTCATGCGTCATGCCCAGGCTGAATCGTTCGGGCCGTCCGGCGATATGAGCCGTGGGCTCACCGACCTCGGACGTGACCAGGCGCACCATGCCGGCGAGCTGTTGGCCGCCGCCGGCATCCAACTGGCAATGGTCTCCGCAGCGCAACGGGCCCGCGAGACCTTCGCCGCCATGGCGCTCAGCGACCCCGAGGGGCGTCCGGTGCGCGCCGAATACATGAAGGCGCTCTATGACGCCTCGCCGGCCACGCTGTTGCAGCGCATCGGCGAGACCCCCGACGAGGTCAGTGCCCTGCTCGTGCTCGCCCATGCCCCGGGTATCCCGTCGCTGGCCGCCAACCTCACCTGGGCCGCCTCGCACCGCGAGGCCGACCTGATGCAGTGCGCCTTCCCGGCCGCGACGCTCGTCGCCTTCGACGTGGACGGCCCCTGGTCACAGCTGACGGACTTCGATCCCTACGACTACACCGACGCCGCCCGGCCGCGCGTCAGCCCGGTGCGTCCGGCGGACCTGCCCACCGGCTGACCGATGAAGACCGTCTTCGGCGAGGGCCAATTCCGCTGGTACGCAACGGCCACCAGCGACACCGGGGGCCTCAAGCGGCTCGCCAGCCAGTTCAACATCGACCAGGAGATCCTGACCTACGCGCAGGACCCCCACGAACGTGCCCACGTCGAATACGACGCCGACACCGGGACCTTCCTGCTCATCTTCAACGTGGCGCACCGCGAGAAGATCGAGAACCACTACGACGCCAGCCCGATGACCTTCATCGTCAAGGACCACGAGCTGTTCACGATCAACGATGAGCACACCAGCTATGTGAACGACCTGATCGCCGGCTTCGTGAAGGCCCATCCCGAGGTCACGCCCATCGAGCTGCTGTTCAATGCCCTGTTCCTGGTCTCCGACGCCTTCTTCCCGCTGGTGCAGGACGTCGACGCGGAATGGCGCCACTACACGAGCAGCCTGCGCGAGCGCACCACCAAGTCAAAGCTGTTGGAGCTGTCCGACCTGGGCATCGGGCTGATCTACCTGGTGGCCGCGGCGAAGCAGAACGCCGTGGTGATCCGCCAGATCAAGGTGCAACAGCCCTATCACCGCCTGTCGGATTCGGCCCGCGAGCAGCTTGACGACGCCGAGATCGAGGCGAACCAGCTGGTGGAGATGACCGAGATGTCGTCGCAGATCATCGGCCAGTTGTCCGACACCTACAACAATGTGTTGAACAACAACCTGAACGACATCATGCGCTTCATGACGGTCTGGTCGCTGCTGTTGGCGATCCCGACGATCGTCACCGGCTTCTTCGGGATGAACGTTGCGCTGCCGCTGGAGAACGCGCCGCACGCCTGGCTGATCGTCACCGGCATCGCCGCCGTGCTCTGGTTGGCGATGGGCCTCATGCTGCGCCACAGCATGCGCAAGTGAAACCACATGCTGCACCCCTAGGATGTTGCGGTAGCTTCCGGGCCGCCCACCGCGGCCCACGCTGCTATCCGTAGAGTCCGGGCCGCCTACTGCGGCCCACGTTGCTATCCGTAGTCCGGGCCGCCCACGCGTCCCGCTGGTCGAGGGGAGGGACCCGTGGCTGACAGCGCACGCCATGACGCGCGTCGCCGCGCCCGCGAGCAGCGACGACGCAAGCTGCGCCACGACCTCCACGGACTGGTCAGTTCCTCCCCCATCGCGGGACGCACCCGTGCGTCCGCCGGCCTGCTGTGGCGGGCCCCCGTCTGGCTGATCACCCTGTTGATGGCCGTGGTGCTGGTGGGCGTGATCACCTTCGGCTCGTTCCGCAGCACCGGACGTCCCGCCCAGCCGGCGATCACCGTCAGCCCCTCGGCAAGCCCCACCCCGAGCGTCTCCCAGACCCCGGTGGTGGCGCCTCAGACGATGGCGCCGACCGGTGAGGACCTGGCCGACCTGCAGGCGCAGGTGGCCGCCATCGAGAACCGCTACGGCGTGCGCGTCGGGCTGGCCGTGTCGGGCATCGCCCCGGTGGGCGCCCAACTTGACGCCACCTGGACGGCCGGCAGCGCCACCAGCGGGCCGGCGCTGGGCACCATCGACCTGCCCATCGCGCTGGCGGTGCTCAACCTGAACCCGGTGCCCTCCAACATCACCTACCTGCTGGCCAAGAGCATCAGCGGGTCGAGCCTGTCGGGAGACGAGGCGCTCTACAGCTTCCTGGGCAACGGCGAGGAGGCCGCCACCAGGACCAATGCGGTCCTGCGCGCCTACGGCGACCAGAACACCACGGTGGCCACCAGCACGGCCCGTCAGGACGTGCCGGCATTCAGCCAGACCGACTGGCCGGTGGCCCCACAGGCGCAGATGGCCGGACAGCTGTGGTGCTCGTCGGACGCCTGGTATGCCGTCTCACGCATGCACTATTTCGACGATGACCACGCCTACGGCTTCGGTTCGGTGGTGGGCAGCTACCTGCGCACCTCCGATGGCGTGGACGACAACGGCAATCCGGTGGTGCGCCAGATGGCGATCATCCCCAACGCCAATGGCGACCGGATCGGCGTCGGCCTGGTGGTCAATGGCGCCAGGGACAAGCTCGACGATGTGAAGGCCGCCGCCGATGCGGTGGCCGGGCGCGTCTACTTCGGGGCGGTCGGCTTCGACGGCGGACACTGCTGAGGGCACCGGTGCGTCCTCCGGGACGCGCAGCAAGCACACAGCGCGCGGGCGTGCGCGTCCACAGCCCGGCGAAACGTGGCTGTTACATCGCCCCGAGATCGGTTACCAGCCCGTAACACGGACAACACTGTGACGAAACGCGGCCGGGAAAAACTATTTTCATGATCGCATTGGAAATCAGCGCAGGCGACACGGCCTGGGTACTCATCAGTGCGGCGTTGGTGCTCTTCATGACGCCAATGCTCGCGTTCTTCTATGGCGGCATGGTCAGGGCCAAGGGCGTCCTGAACATGATGATGATGTCCATCATCGCGATGGGCATCGTCGGCGTGCTGTGGGTGTTGTTCGGCTTCTCGGAGGCGTTCGGCAACTCGTGGCACGGCCTCATCGGCAATCCCTTCCAGTATGCCGGATTGAAGGGGCTGGCCACGGCCCAGTTCGGCACCATCCCGGCCTTCGCCTTCGTCGGCTTCCAGGCCGCGTTCGCCATCCTGGCCGTCGCGCTCATCTCGGGCGCGGTGGCAGACCGGATGAAGTTCGGCGCCTGGTGCCTGTTTGCGGCCTTCTGGAGCGTGCTGGTCTACTTCCCGGCCGCCCACTGGGTGTTCGCGTTTGACGGCTATGCCGCCGACAAGGGCGGTTGGATCGCCAACTCGCTGAAGGTCTTCGACTTCGCCGGTGGCACCGCCATCCACATCAATGCCGGCGCGGCAGCGCTGGCCCTGGCCATCGTGCTGGGCACCCGCAAGGGCTTCGGCACCCGCCCGATGCGTCCGCACAACCTCACCCTGGTGATGCTCGGCGCGGCCGGCCTGTGGTTCGGCTGGTTCGGTTTCAACGCCGGTTCGGCACTCGGCGCCAATGGCACCGCCTCCCTTGCCTGGACGAACACCCTGGCCGCCACCTGCGCCGCCATGAGCGCCTGGGCCCTGACCGAGCGCATCCGCGACGGACACGCCACCAGCCTTGGTGCCGCCTCCGGCGTGGTGGCCGGCCTGGTGGCCATCACCCCCGCCTGCGCCACGGTGAGCCCACTGGACGCCCTGGCGATCGGCGTCCTGGCCGGCGTCGGCTGCTGCTACGCAGTGGGCTTGAAGTACAAGCTCGGCTACGACGACTCGCTCGACGTGGTGGGCGTGCACCTGGTGGGTGGCATCATCGGCACCCTGGCGGTCGGCCTGTTCTGCAAGGCGGACCTCACCAACGGCATCAACGGCCTGTTCTACGGCGGCGGATTCGAGCAGCTCGGACGCCAGGCCCTCGGCGCGGTAGCCATGTTCGCCTTCTCGTTCATCGTCAGCTCGCTCATCGCGCTGGTGATCAAGAAGACCATCGGCATCCGCGTCAGCAATGAGGTGGAGTACGGCGGCATGGACATCTCGCAGCACGCCGAGATCGGCTACGACCTGAGCATCATCGGCTACTCGTCGACCAAGAGCGTGCGCCGCACGATCATCGTGCCGCCCGACGCCTCGAGCCTCACCGACAAGCCCGCCCGCACCCAGGAAGAGGCCTCCGCATGAAGCTCATCACCGCAATCATCCAGCCCGATGTGCTGGAGGACGTCGAGATCGCCCTGGCCCAGGCCGGTGCCTCCGGAATGACCGTCTCCGAAGTGAGCGGCTACGGCCGCCAGCGCGGGCACACCGAGGTCTACCGCGGAGCCGAGTACACGATCGACTTCATCGCCAAGGTGCGCATCGAGATCCTGGCCGCCGAGGCCGAGGTGGAGGGCATCATCTCGATCATCTGCGAGTCGGCCCGCACCGGCAATGTCGGCGACGGCAAGGTCTGGTCGTCCACCGTGGAGGACGTGGTGCGCATCAGGACCGGCGAGCGCGGGGCCGAGGCCCTGTGATGACCACCGTCACCCGCGTGCGCCGGGCATTGCACACATAAACCCCCGATCGTTTCCTTGCGATCACATGAGCAGTTGGCCCGTCCTGATTGATCAGGACGGGCCAACTGTGTGTGTGGGACGGGTTCGGGCTCACGCAGCGCCACGGCCTCACGCAGCGCCGCAGCATCAGCCGACACGGAATCAGCCGGCCCGAACTCCCCGCACCCGGAAATCACCACTGAGTGGGCAGTTGTGCGGCGTCATTGCCGCACAGGTGTCCACCTAAGGACGTCCACCCGAAAGGCAACCGTGCCCATTCAAGGGGCGAACCAGCTGGAGCTGGTGACGGACCGAGCCGGCGACACGGGCACCCGGCAGGGCCACGCCGACGCGCGATCCAAAGATGGGGAGGACCTCTGCAGGGTAGACGACGTAAAGGTCCTCCCCATCCCGCGTCGACCAGGCGCCGACGGCCCTATCGGGGCACTGAGTGGATGGTTTCGACGCGTCTGATCACCACAACCCTCCACTGGGTGGAGAACTGGAGGAGAGAACCCGTGGACAGGGGGACGCCGTCGGCCGCACTCGGCCCGAACTCACCGCACCCGGAAATCACCACTGGGTGGGCAGTCGTGCGGCGTCATTGCCGCACAGGTGTCCACTTAAGGACGTCCACCCAGGGATGCCCACCCGGACAGCAACCGTGTCCGCCCGGGGAGTGCCCCCAAGGAAACCGGTGAACAGGGGCCGGGCGCGGCCCGACACAGCGACCCACGATGGGCCCCACGGACGGCCGGGGCCGACGGGTCCTGCCCGCCAGCAGCGCCCTACTGCCCGTGCAGATGCATGACCACCTGGGCGGCGGTGTCGGTGCCGGAACGCACCGCACCCTCCATGTAGCCATTGAACTTGCTGGCGTATTCGGCGCCGGCGAAGTGGACGCGTCCGAAGCGCGCACCCAGCTGCTGGCCGGTCACGCTCCACAGTCCGGGCGCGAAATGGGCGCCATGGGAGCCCTTCGTGAACGGATCGGCACCCCAGTCGTGGTCGAGGTATTCCAGCGGCGTGGCGGCCTGCTCGCCGAAGACGGTGACCAGCGCGTCACGGAAGACCCGCTCGCGCATGCTGGCGGAGAACTTGGTGAGGGTGGCCGCCTCGGCCCCCTCGAAGAAGCCCATCAGGATGCCGCGCTCACTGGCCGGATCGGAGGTGTCGAAGGTGACGCGCACCGGACCGTCGTCGGCGGCCATCTGGCCCGACAGGCCGGCGTCGCGCCACCAGGGGCGTTCGAACAGCATGTGGCACTTGATGATCGCCCCGGCCGGGGTCTTCTGCACGGTCTCGTAGCGCCAGGGGTCCAGCTGCGGCGCCCACACGAGGTCCTTGGCCAGCCACGGCGGCACCGACAGCACGGCGGTGCGGGCCCGGATCTGCTCGCCCTCGGAGGTGACCACGACCACCGCGTCGTCCTCCTGGTCGATGGTGACCACCGGAGTGGACAACCGCACCCTGCCCTCGAGCTGGGCGGCCATCCGTTCGGCCAGCTGGAGCACGCCGTCCACCAGGCGCACCTGGCCGATGTCGCCATTGGTGGCGATCAGGTTCTCCATGTCGACGCCGGCACGCACATGGGTGAGCACATCGCCCAGCGTCGTGTCGGACAGCGGGCCGTGCACCACGGCGCGCAGGGCCCCGCGCAGGTCGCGCTGCGCCGAGGGGGTGCGCAGGTTGGCGGTGAGCCAGCGTTCCATCGGCTGGTCGAGCCAGGCGGTGTTGGCCCCCGCCCAAGCCGGATCACTGACGGTGCGCTCGGCCAGCCGGCGCAGCCGCAGCACGCCCTGGCCCAGGTCGGCGGCGGCGAAGGGAGTGCGGTGGGAATGCTCGTCGGGTGACTGCTCCACGGCCCGCACATCGCCCTGCTGCACCACCAGCAGCTTGCCGGGGTTGGCCGGCATGGTTGCGGCAGCGGCCTCGTCGATCAGCTCGAGCATGCGGTCGTGGTTGGGGAACACCCACTGCCCGCCCTGCTCCACCAGCTCGCCGCTGGAGAAGCGCGCATTGTCGACGCGCCCCCCGATGCGGTCGCGGGCCTCCAACACCATGACGTCATGGCCGCGCCGGACCAGCTGCGTTGCGACGGTGAGCCCGCCGAAACCGGCTCCCACTATCAGGCAATCAAGCACGAAGCTTCCCCCACTCGATGCGTCCAGGCCTCCATGGCCTCCTTGCTGACTCTACAGAGCCGACGCGTTACCGCCGAGCTCGGGGTGACACGAACACAGGCGGCGGACCCGGCCACGCACTGCGTGCCGAACCCGCCGCCTGTTATCGCCCGGAGGATGGAACCGGGTGTCGAACTCAGCCCTTCTCGGCCCGCAACTCCTGGGTGATCGTGTCGTCCAGGTGGGCACGCCCACGCACGGCGAACCAGCCGATCGCCAGGATGACGAACCAGATCGGCGTCACCACAAGGGCCTTCAGTGTGTCGGGCTGCTGGGTGAGCACCCAGATCACGAACGCGAAGAAGGCCAGCACCACCCAGCACATCACGCGTCCGCCCGGCATGGCGTAGGTGGTGGAGGCGTGCAGATCGGGCCTCTTGGCGCGGTAGCGCAGGTAGCTCACCAGGATGAGGCCCCACACGAAGATGAACAGCACCGACGAGACGGTGGTCACCAGGGTGAAGGCCTCGATCACCGAGTTCGACATGGTGAGCAGCAGGCTGGAGCTGACCAGCACGACGGTGACGAACAGGCCGCTGGCCGGCACCCCGTGGCGGGTGAGCCTGCCGAAGGCGTTGGGGGCCATGCCCTTGTGCGACAGGCCGTAGAGCATCCGTGAGGTGGAGTAGATGCCCGAGTTGGCGCTCGAGGCGGCCGAGGTGAGCACCACGAAGTTCATCACGGTGGCCGCGGCGCCGAAGCCGACCAGGCCGAACAGGTTGACGAACGGCGACACCGCCGGGTTCACCTGGCTCCAGGGCGTGACGCACATGATGGCGGCCAGCGCCACGACGTAGAACATGAGCACCCGCACCGGCACCGCGTTGATGGCCTTCGGCAGCGTCTTGAGCGGGTTCTTCGTCTCGGCGGCGGTGGTGCCCACCAGCTCGATGCCCACATAGGCGAAGACGGCGATCTGGAAGCCGGCCAGGAAGCCGTTCATGCCCTTGGGGAAGACGCCACCGTCATTCCACAGGTTGGCCAGCGAGGCCTTGACGCCGTCGGGGGCGGTGAAGCCGATGACCACCAACACCACGGCCAACACGATGAGCCCCAGGATCGCGACGATCTTGATCAGCGCGAACCAGAACTCCAATTCGCCGAAGAGGCGCACGGTGAGCAGGTTGAGCACGAACAGCAGGGCCAGCGTGGCCACCGACAGGATGATCGACCAGGTCTCGTTCTTCAACCAGAAATCCCAATAACTGGTGAAGGCGATCACATCCGCCATGCCGGTGACCACCCAGCACAGCCAATATGTCCAGCCGGCGAAGAACCCCGCCCAGGGACCCAGCAGGTCGGCGGCAAAGTCCTGGAAGCTCTTGTAATTCAGGTTCGACAGGAGCAGCTCGCCCATCGCCCGCATCACGAAATAGAGCATGACGCCGATGATCAGGTACACCAGCATGATGCTGGGCCCCGCGGTGTGGATGGTCTTGCCGGAACCCATGAACAGGCCAGTGCCGATGGCGCCGCCAATGGCGATCAGCTGGACGTGCCGGTTACCCAGGGCTCGGTGCAGGTGTTGATCGTCATTGTCCTGATCGCCATGGTGGCGATCCGACACGACGGCGTTGGTTTCACTCATGGGATCAACCTTCCCGGATGGATTCGGGGCCAGGCCTGTCTGCCCCCGACCCGGCGCACATTACATGTCACCCCAACCCCCGCAGGGGGAATCCGAAAAATAGTGGCAACTGTCACAAAGTTGTCACCTGTGGGAGTAATCCGCCGGCGTGCAATCACGCCGTGACAACGCATGCCATACACGGATCACAGCGACCTTGCAGCCGTGCAACAGCTGGTGGGACGAGGCTGCTTGGCGTCCCCCAGAAGAAAGGAAACACGCGCATGCTCATGACCTTTGCGCGCCGCGAACTAGGCAGGCGGCGACGCCAGACGATCATCGTCGCACTGGGCCTTGCCATTGCGGTGGCACTACTGATGGTGGTCCATTCCGTGTCGTCGGGTGTGAGCCGGGCGCAGTCCGAGGTGCTGTCCTCCGTGTACGGAGTGGGCACCGACATCACGGTGACCCAGAAATCGACCCAACAGCCCGGGCAGGGCTTCGACATGGCCCCCGGCGCGCAGGACGCCAACGGCAACACCTCGGTGTCGTCGACCACCGTGCGCACCACGCGGGGCACCGAGGCCTTCGACGCCTCGCAGCTGGCCACCGTGCAGGGCGTGCAGGGCGTGGCCGGCGCCACCGCCGTGCTGAACCTCGAGCAGACCACCTTCGACGGCCAGATCGGCTCGTCGGGCAGCGCATCATCCAGTTCATCGGGCAGCTCGTCATCGGCCAGTGCCTCGCCCTCGGCGTCGGCCAGCTCGGGAACCAGCCGCGGCGCGATGGGTGGTGGCCGGATGAACCTCAACCAGACCACCATCACCGGCGTTGAACCCGGCGCGACGCTCGGGCCCCTGTCGACATTGAGCGTCAGCAGTGGACGCGCGCTGGCCACCAGCGACGACGGCAACGACGTCGCCCTGGTGTCGAGCGACTATGCGAGCCAGCACAATGTGGCGGTCGGCGGCACCATCTCGGTGGCCAACAAGGACGTGAGCGTGGTCGGCATCGTCACGTCGAGCTCGTCGAGCAGCATCTCGGAGGTGTACCTGCCGCTGAAGACGGCGCAGGCGCTGTCGGACAACACCGACAAGATCAGCGAGATCCTGGTGCAGGCCTCCGACTCGAACCAGGTGTCCACGGTCGCCTCAGCGCTCACCAAGGCGCTGCCGTCGGCCACCGTGTCGACCCAGGAGGCGCTGGCCCAGTCGGTGAGCGGTTCGCTCGGCTCGGCGTCGAAGCTGATCAGCTCGCTGGGCACCTGGCTGTCGATCGGCGTGGTGGTGGTGGCCTTCGGCCTGGCCGTGCTGTTCACGGTGAGCGGGGTGAACCAGCGCACGCGTGACTTCGGCACCCTGAAGGCGCTGGGTTGGTCGCGGCGACGCATCGTGGGCCAGGTGGCCACCGAGTCGTTGCTGCGGGCAGGCATCGGGGGCGCGGCAGGCATCGTGCTCGGCCTGGTCGCCACCCTGGTGATCAACGCCATGGGCATCACCCTGTCGGGCTCGACCGGCGGCTTCTCGATGGGAGGTGGCCGCGGCGCACCCGGCGGGCAGCCCTCCGGGATGCCGAGCATGGCCGGCGGACAGGCCGGTGGCGCACCCGCAGGCGGGGGCGGTGGCATGGCCGAGCGGGCGTCCAATGCCGTGAACGTGGTGTTGCACAGCCCGGTGAGTATCCAGATGATCGCGATCGGCCTGGCGGCGGCGCTCGTCGGCGGCCTGCTGGCCGGCGTGATCGGAGGCTGGCGTGCAGGCGGAATGCGTCCGGCCGAAGCCCTGAGGAGCGTGGAGTGATGTACACCCTGACTGATGTGACCAAGACCTATGCCGGCAAGCATCCGGTGACCGCGCTCGACCGCGTGACGATCACCATCCCCGACGGCCAGATGGTGGCCATCGAGGGGCCCACCGGCGGTGGCAAGTCGACGATGCTGCAGATGTTGGGCGCGCTCGACGTGCCCACCAGCGGCACGGTGACACTCGACGACGTGGAGTTGTCCGACGCCGGCGAGCGACGGCTGCAGGAGGTGCGCGCCGAACGCGTCGGCATCGTCTTCCAGAACTTCAACCTGATCGCCACCCTGTCGGCGCTGGAGAACGTGCAGACGGCCCTGGTGCCGCTGGGCGTGGGCGCCGAGGAACGCCTGGAACGTTCGCGGGCGGCGCTCGACCAGGTGGCGATGGGCGATCGGGCCGACCACCTGCCCAGCGAGTTGTCCGGGGGCCAGCAACAGCGGGTTGCGATTGCCCGGGCGCTGGTGAAGCGTCCCCGGGTGTTGCTGGCCGACGAGCCCACCGGAAACCTGGATGGCCCCATGCGCGACGAGATCCTGGCGCTGCTGCATTCCAGCTGGCACGCAATGGGTCTGACGGTGATCATGGTCACCCACGACTCGCGGGTGGCGGCCAGCGCGCAGCGTCGGCTGCGCATCGCCCACGGACGGCTCAGCGAGATCGGGGACGGGCGTCGGGCCGGCGCGGACGAGCCGGACGGGGCCCGGGGAGATCCCGGTGGGGCACGGCGCTCCCCCGCTCCGGCCCAGGACCACCCGGACGACGCGCTCGAGGACGCGACGCCGGGCGCATCGCACCAGCCCACGGCACCGGGGACGTACGAGGAGCGTCCGCTGGGCTGAGCTGAGCCGAGCTGGTGACGATGGAGGGGCCCCGACCGGTGACGACCGCCCGGGGCCCTGTCGTCGTTCACCGTGGCGGCGGCTCGCCGCGACCGGTCCCGGCGGGCAGCGCCCCGGCATGGCGAAACCCCCGGTCGGGATCCCGACCGGGGGTTTCTTCGGAGCCGTCTACGAGAGTCGAACTCGTGACCTACGCTTTACGAGAGCGTCGCTCTACCGACTGAGCTAAGACGGCCTGCCGCTTGCGCAGCGCGTTCACTATACCGACCATCGCGGAATTCGGGCGAATCCTGCGTCGGCGAAGCGACTATTGCGCCGTTCCGGCGTCGCTGGCAGCGGTCGGACGCGAGGGGCCGGCACCGTCGTCACTCCCGGCCGGACCACCCGTCCCGGACGCATCTGCCGATCCGGTGGGTCCGCCCGTGCCGGACGTCTTACCCGCACCCGTCCCGTCGACCAGCGGAGCCGCCCCGGCAGCGCCGGGCACATTGGGCACCGCCGCGTCGGCACGGCGCCGCTTGGTACGCGGTTTCTTCTTCTTGCGGGGCGTCGCCGCAGCGCACTGGCAGGCGCTGGCCTGCGCCAGCGGACAGCTGGACTGTTCGCCGTCGCGCGTGCGCACCAGCAGGGCATCATTGGGCACTTGATGGCCGATCACCGTGCCCTCACCGGCCGGCGTCATCACCGTGGTGCCCACCTTCGGCGCCCGGGCATGGAAGTCCTCGTAGGCCTGCTGTTCGTAGCGCAGGCAACACATCGCATGGCCGCACACCCCGCAGCGCTGCACGGCACTGACCAGCATGCCCTGCTCGCGTGCCAGGCGCAGCGACACCGGGTCGAGCGTCAACATCGACGAGCAACACAGCGGACGCCCGCAGGGCCCCACTCCCCCGGTGAGCCGCGCAGCATCGCGTGCCCCCACCTGACGCAGGTCAATGCGGCTGCGCAGCGCACGCACCAGGTCGCCCAACAGCGCCCGGAAGTCCACCCGCTCGGGCGATTGGTAGTAGAACACCGTCAAGCGGTCGTAGTCGGACGACTGGTCAAGGAAGTCGACGGCCAGCAGCTTCATGGCCAACCCGTGGCGTTCGATCAGCAGGCGCGCCACCTCGGCGGCATCGGCCCGCACCTGCCGGTTGGCCTCGTCGCGCGCCAGGTCGGCGGGGGTCGCCGCCCCGGCACACACCGGCACCGCGTCGGGCAGGTCGACGTCGCCACGCCAGACCACCCGGGCCACCTCGCGGCCGTCCTCGGTGGGGTACAGCACCTGATCGCCGATGGCGTGCTCGTGGCCGCCGGCCGCCAGGTAGTGCAGCTGGCCGTGCGGCTGGAACTCCACCGCCAGGACGCTCGCCATGGCCCGAACACTATCCCGGGCGCCCGGCCGAATTCACCCCCGGCTCCGGACATGACGGGGCCCGGCGTCCCCATCGGGGAGCACCGGGCCGGGTCACGATGACGTTGCGGGGCAACGCCGGTCAGGAACTCAGAATTCGGCTTCCTGCTTGCGGCGCACGCGCGAGCGGCGGATGCCGCCGTCCAGCGACCAGCCGCCGGCTCCCACCAGCAGGAACACGAGTCCGATGCCGGCGAGCAGCAGTTCGATGTCACCGGAGAAGCCGGCCGTGCCCGCCACGAAGGGGTTGAAATCGCCCCAGCGGTAGAAGGCGATCGTCAGGCCCGCCAACACCGTGGTGAGCGCCCCGGCCACCCTGGCGCCGAAGCCGAAGACGAACATCACCGCCATCACCAGTAGCAACACCGACAGCCCCCAGGTGACCATGCCAGCGCGGGGGATGCCGATGCTCACCAGGGCATCGACGACGGGCTGGCGCTCGGTGAGCATCTGGTAGCCGTAGACGCCGATGATCACGGCAGTGACCAGGCGCATCAGGAACAGGCCGAGCGCCGGCGCGAACTTGTCGGTGCTGGGACCCTGCGGCTTCTCGATCACCAACGGCTCCTGGGGCTGTTGGGCCACCGTGCCGAGACGACGCTCGCGTGCCGCCCGTTCGCGGGCACGCTGGGCGGCCTCCTCCTGCTTGACCCGGGCGGCCTCCTCCTGCTTGACCCGGGCGGCCTCCTCGCGGGCCTTGCGCTCACGGTCGGCCGCGGCGGTGTCGATCACGGGCTTCTGGGTTGCGGTGTCGGCCATGTCGCGCGCGCTGCTGTTGTGGCTCAGGTCGGCGCCGAACACCGTGGACGCGGCGACCACGGGCATGTTCGGCATCGACGACACGCTCGCGGCAGCGCTGGATGCCTCGTTGGTCACCTGCTGGCTGCGCTCGGTGGAGCTGTCAGAGGTGGTGCGCAGGAACGACGAGGTCGCCGATCCGGCGGGCACGGCGGCCTCACCGGACGCGGCACCCTGACCGGTCGCAGCGGCGGAACCCGGGGCACCGTCGCGTGCGGCGAGCTCGGCCGCCGTCATGAAGCCGGGGCGGGGACCCGCATCGGGTGCGCTGAAATCGGGGACGCCACGACCGCCGACGGGGGCCGGCGGTGCCGGCACGGTGCCGGCCATCGACGTGGGGAACTGGCGTGCCGGCGGCTGCGCGGCACCATCTGCCGACACGGGCTGGGTTCCGGTGGCACCGGAACCGGGGGCCTGCGGCGCGGCGGGTGCGGGCGTTCCTGCGCCCGGGACCGGCGTTGCGGGCTGGGCGGGCGTCGGCTGGGCCGGGCCCGCCGGGTTCTGGCTCGCGGGGTTCTGGCCCGCCGGAGTCTGGCCTGCGGGGCTCTGGGCAGCGGGCGCCTGGTTCGACACGAAGGGAACCGCCTTCGTCTGACCGATGCCCGTGGCCTCGGCGGCCTGGGTCGGCGAGGGCGCGGGGACCGCACCGAAGCCGGGATGGAAGCCGGGCGCCTGGTGGTCGGTGGCCGCCGGGGCGGCCTGCGCGGCCTGCGCGGCCTGCGCTGCGGCATCGGGCTGTCCGGCCGCGTCGGTGGACGCGGGCCTGGGGCCGGGCTGGGCACCCGGCTGGGTCAGGGGAGCCGTCGCATCAGCTGCCGACGGCGCTGCGGGCGCAACCGGCTGCGCGTCCGTCGCGGGCTGACCTGCGGGCGTGGAGGTTCCCGTGGCGTCCGGCACGGGAGCGGCACCGCCCTGGCCAGCAGCCGGCTCGGGCGCCGGCTGTGCGGCGTCGGTGGGTTCGCTCACGCTGTCGTAGAGGTTGTCTTTCTTGTCCCTCGTCGTCACAGGTTGATCCTCTCGTGCTGGTGCAGTCCGAGCTGTCAGACAAAATGGTCAGACTGCTTCACAGCCCATCTTTCCCGCCCGAGGCCGCCCCGGCCGCCGGTGACACGCCCCCGGACACGATCCGTGCCCCCACAGCCGCAGCCCGCGTCAGGATTGCGTCGCGGTGCCCAGTTGCAACAACAGGGCCTCCATGGCGAGCAACGGGTTCACATTGGTCTCCAACGCCTGGCGGCACTCGAGGATCGCGTCAATGCTGTGCAGCGTCTGCTCCGGCGTGGTGGCAACGGCGGCACGTGCCACATCGGCGCGCATCTCGGCGTTGATCAGCCCCACCGTGTGGGTCGGCGGCTCATCGAGCGCCCCCTCGACCACGCCACTGGCCGAATGCAGGCCCGAGGGGTCCACGGCACCGGTCTGCACGGCCAGCACATCGCGGTACCAGGTGGTCAGCTCGGTGAGGCTGCGGTCCAGCGCGTCACGACGCACCCGCTTGGCGCGGGCCTTCTGCTGGTCCTCCAGGTCGCGCAGCGCCGCAGCCGCATGGCGGGGACGCGCACCCTTCGTGCCGAAGCCGAGTGCCTCGGACAGCCGCGCCCGGTCGGCCTCGTCGAGCCTGCCGGTGATGCGATCCGCCTCCGCATCGGCGGCCTTCACCAGGTCGTCGGCCACCGTCAGGCAGGCCCCCACGCTGGTCAGCCGCGAGGGCACCAGCAGCACGGCATGGCGCGCATTGCGCACCTTCTCGTCACGCGCCAGCGCCCGGGCCCGGCCGATATGGCCCTGGGCCGCCTTGGCCGCATATTCGGCCATGGCTCGGTCAATGTGGTCGCGTTCCACCAACAGCCGCACCACATCGGAGTTCGGCGGCGTCCGCAGCGCCACCTGGCGGGTGCGCGAGCGGATCGTGACGATCACATCGTCGGGAGTGGGCGCGCACAACACCCACACGGTCCTGGCGGGTGGCTCCTCGAGGCTCTTCAGCAGGGCATCGGCGCCCCGGTCGGTGATGCGGTCGGCGTCCTCCACGACGATCACCTGGTGGCGACCCATCGTGGGGCTCATGGACGCCTTGCGCACCAGGTCACGCACCTCATCGACGCCGATCGACAGCATCTCGGTGCGCACCAGGGTGACATCGGGATGGGCCCCTGACAAGGCAGTACGGCAGTCGTTGCACTCGCCGCAACCCCCGAAGCGGCACTGCAGCGCCGCCGCGAAGGCCCGCGCGGCATTCGAGCGACCCGAGCCGGGAGGGCCGGTGACCAGCCAGGCATGGGTCATGGCGTGCCCCGGTGCCGCGCCGTCCACGGCTGCCGCGTCACCCGACGCGGAACGGACCCGGGCGGCCTCGGCGGCCTCGGCGCCGATCACGGCGCGACGCAGCACGCGCACCGCCTGCTGCTGGCCCACCAGGTCGGACCACACCCCGACCAGCGGATGGGCCGGGTCGAAGGGCAGCATCTGGCCGCGCGCCACGGCCGCAGCGGCCCGGACGCGCGCCTCGGCGTCGGAGATCTCCTGGCCTGCCATTGCGCCCCCTGAACTGTTGGATCCCTGTACTGCTGATCATTGACCGGTCATTGCCCCGACCTGCGCCCACCCCGCCCTACTAGCCCCGCCCTACTAGCCCCGACCTGCTGAGCTGGACTGCCGAACTCGGGGTTCCCCTCGATAGTGCCACCTGCCCTGACAGGAATCGGCACCCGCAGGCGGCGGCGTCCGCAATCCGGGGCGACGATCCACCCCACGGGCCCGGCCCACCCGGGCGCAACTCAGCCGATCAGCTGCACACCCAGGCCCCGCAGTCGCTCGCGCACCCGGCCGGCCGCCCATTCGCGTCCCTGCCGCCCGGGCAGCACCAGGTAGCGCTCGGGATCGGCGTTGGCCAGGTCGAGGAAGCCCTGGCGCACGCGACGATGGAACTCCACGCCGGCCTGTTCCAGGCGGTCCTTGTGCTCCTTCATGCCCACCGCCTCGTCGGGATCGAGGTCGAGCAGCACGGTGAGGTCGGGGCGCAGGCCCCGGGTGGCCCAGTCGGCGATGTCGGCCACCTCGCGCAGCTCCAGCACCCGGCCCGCCCCCTGATAGGCCAGCATCGAGTCGAGATAGCGGTCACAGACCACCACCTTGCCCGCGGCCAGCGCCGGCACCACCACCTCATGGAGGTGTTGGGCCTTGTCAGCGGCATAGAGCAGCGCCTCGGCCCGCGGGGCGACGTCGCCGCTCGCCGGGTCGAGCAACAGCTCACGAATGTTGTCGCCAAGGGGCGTACCGCCCGGCTCACGGGTGACCAGGTGCGACACCCCCGCGTCGGCCAGCGCGTCGGCCAGCAGCTCGACCTGCGTCGACTTGCCGACGCCGTCGCCGCCCTCGAAGACGACGAACCATCCCGGATAGCGCCGTGTGCTCATCGGTGGTCCCCCGACGCGGACGGCTTGTTGGACGAGAAGGTCAGCGCGAGCAGCTTGGCCCGCCAGGTGGGCCAGTGGTCCACCAGGTAGCGACGCTCCGCGCCGGTCACCTGCAGCCCGCGCTCCACGGCCCGGCCGGCCGCATAGGCCTGGGCGGGACTCAGCTCGGCGATCTCGTCGTCGGACAGGAGGCCCTCCGGCGGGCGGGCGGCACTGAGCGCCGCCACCACCTTGCCGAGCAACCGCACCATGTGCTTGCGCCGCCCGAACAGGACCCCGGCCACCTCGGTGAGCTGGAGCGCCTGCTCACCGACCGTGAGGGCACGCATCCATTCCTTGCGGGTGATCGACTGCGAGCCGCCACCGCGCGCCTGGTCACGGCCCATCAGGTCACCTCCCACCAGGTCGCCGCGGATCAGCGCGTCGATATGCCCGATCAGGCGCAGCCGGTCACCGCCCAGCCGCTCCCCCAGCACGGCACGGGCGGCGGTGGCGCCGTCCACCGTCAACGGCGGCGTGCGGGTGGCCGCCTCCAGGGCGTCCAAGAGGTCCAGGTAGTCGTCATGGGCGAGCACATGGCCATCGGGATCGGGGCCCAGGGCGTCCAGCCGGCGCAATTGCTCGTCACGCCAGGCCGGTTGCAGCAGGCCCGACAGGGCCTCGAGCTCGTCGCGCAGGCCGGCCAGTGCGACCACCAGCGCGGTGGCGTCGCCCACCTCGCCGCTGCGCAGTGCCAGGTCGTTGGTGATCACCTCGCGCGCCCGTCGGGCCAGCACCCATCCGACGAAGGCATCGAGGCTGCCGCCGGCCGGGCGCTCACCGGGCAGGGCATCGTCGCGGCTTGCCGCCACCGCCTGCTCGAACAGATGGGGCAGCGCGTCGACACGCTGCGCGCCGATGGCCTCGAAACGCTCGATGATGAAGGCGCGACGCTGCGGGTCCAGCCCGGCGACGTCGATCGCCACCTGGCGGAAGCGGCCGGCGGCCACGCCCCGGCGACGCACCACGATCCGGTCTGAGGTCAGCGTGGCCACCACTGTGCCGTGGTCGTCGATCACCGCGTAGCGCACCCGCATCCGGGTGGCGACCACCACGGGACGCAGGGCATTGCGTCCACGGAAGGGGCGGGTCAGGTCGGCCACCTCGTCGGGCAGCTCGGCCTCCACGCCCACCGGGTCGTCGCGTTCGGCCGGCAGCCACGGCGTCCAGTCCGGACCCCAGACGAACCACTCGCCGTGGTCACCATAGCTCTGCTGGGCCACCTTCACCCCGGCGCGCTGCAGGCGCTCGTCGGCGGTGTCCATGAGGGTCACCGTGGCGGGCGGCAGGTGCTCCGGGTCGCGGGGCACCACCCGGTCGAGCGCCAGGCCGATGTCGGTGAGCAACGGCGATTCCACATGCCAGGGCAGCTGGAAGTACCAGGTGGCCCGCTTCTTCGACATGCTCGCTCCTTGTCGCCCGCGACGCCGGGTGCGCCGGCGCAGGTCAGTTCGTCGACGTGGTGGCTGACTTCTTCGCCGCCGGCTTCTTCGCGGCCGGCTTGGCGGTGGACGCCGAGGACGTAGCCTTCTTGGCCGCTGGCTTCTTCGCTGCCGGCTTCTTGGCAGCTGCCGTCTTCTTGGCCGGAGCCTTCTTCGCCGTCGCCTTGCGGGTGGTGCGCTTCTTCGGCGCCGGACCCTTGGCCCGCTTCTCGGCCAACAACTCTGCGGCGCGGTCGAGCGTGATCGCCTCCACCGAATCAGCCTTGCGCAGGGTCGCGTTGTACTCACCATCGGTGACATAGGGGCCGAAACGGCCGTCCTTCACCACCACCGGCTTGCCCGAATTCGGGTCCTCGCCCAGCTCACGCAAGGGGGCCGCCGCCTGCCGCCCACGCCTCTTCGGTTGGGCGAACAATTCGGCCGCCTGCTCCATCGTCGTGGTGAAGATCGACTCCTCACTGGGCAGTGAGCGCGTGTCGGAACCCTTCTTCAGGTAGGGGCCATAGCGTCCGTTCTGGGCGGTCACCTGCTCCTCGCCCTCACCACCGACCACGCGCGGCAGCGACAACAGCTTCAGCGCGTCGTCAAGGGTCACCGTGGCCGGATCCATCGTGCGGAACAGGCTGGCCGTGCGCGGCTTGACCTTCGACTTCTTCGCTGCGGGCGCATCGTCGTCGTCGGGCAGCACCTCGGTGACATAGGGGCCGAAACGCCCCGCCTTCACCACGATCGCCAGGTGCGTGGTGGGGTCGAGCCCGAGCTCACGCTCATCGCCGCCGGTGTGCGCCAGCAGCTCGCGGGCCGCCTCGACGGTCAGCTCGTCGGGAGCCATGTCCTCGGGCACATTGGCGCGGTGCTCCTCCTCGTCCTGCACATAGGTGCCGTAGCGGCCCACGCGCACGTCGATGCCGGAGTCGAGGTCGCCCAGGTGGAAGGTGGACAGCGCCCGGGCGTCGATGTCGCCCAGCGAGTTCGTGAGCTCGTGGAGGCCCTCGTGGGCGTCGGCATTGTTGTTGCCGAAGTAGAACGACTGCAACACCGCCAGCCGGTCGGCGTCGCCCTTGGCGATCTCGTCGAGGTGGTCCTCCAGCGCCGCGGTGAAGTCATAGTCGACCAGCTCGGAGAAATGCTCCTCGAGCAGCCGGGTGACGGCGAACGCCAGCCAAGTGGGCACCAGCGCCGAGCCGCGCTTGAACACATAGTCGCGGCTGGTGATGGTGCGGATGATCGACGCATAGGTCGACGGACGACCGATGTCGAGCTCCTCGAGCTTGGCCACCAGGCTCGGCTCGGTGAAGCGCGCCGGCGGCTTCGTCTCGTGGCCCTCGGGATTGATCGCGGCGGCATCGAGCTTCTGCTCGGCGGCCAGCTGCGGCAGCCTCGCCTGGGCCTGTTCGGGCTTGTCGCTCGACTCCACATAGGCCTTCAGGAAGCCCTGGAAGGTGATCGTGCGGCCCGAGGCGGTGAACTGTGCGGTGCGCACTGGCTGGGGCGTCACGCCCTCCAATGCGACCCGCTGGGTGGGCGTGGCCTCGATGCGCACGGTCATCTGCTGACCGGTGGCGTCGGCCATCTGCGACGCGACGGTGCGCTGCCAGACCAGCTCGTAGAGCTTGAACTGGTCGCCGCGCAGGCCCGTCTGGGCCGGCGTGCGGAAGTGCTCACCGGAGGGACGAATCGCCTCGTGGGCCTCCTGGGCGTTCTTCACCTTCGAGTTGTAGATGCGGGGACGCTCGGGCACGTAGTCGGCGCCGTAGAGCTGGGTGATCGCGTCCCGTGCGGCGGTGATCGCCTGGCCCGACAGCGTCACCGAGTCGGTACGCATATAGGTGATGTAGCCGTCCTCGTACAGCTCCTGGGCCACGCGCATGGTGCGATCGGTGGTGAAGCCGAGCTTGCGACCGGCCTCCTGCTGCAGCGTGGTGGTGCGGAAGGGCGCCGCGGGGCGACGCGTGTACGGCTTGGCCTCGACGGCGGTCACCACGAACGGCGCGGTGGCAAGGGCCGACGACAGGGCATCGGTGGCCGGCTTGTCGAGCACGGCGACGTCGGACTTGGCGTGGCCCAGCGAGTCGAAGCTGGAACCCTGCGCGATGCGCTGGCCGTCCAGGCTCACCAGGCGGGCGGGGAACTGGCGGGGCGTGGCGGAGGCGCCGGCGTCGAGGATCGCCTCGATGTCCCAGTAGGACGCGGCCCGGAAGGCCATCCGGTCACGCTCACGGTCGACGATCAGGCGGGTGGCAACCGACTGCACGCGTCCGGCCGACAGGCGGGGCATGACCTTCTTCCACAGCACCGGACTCACCTCGTAGCCGTAGAGGCGGTCGAGGATGCGGCGGGTCTCCTGTGCCTCCACGAGGTCCTCGTCGAGGGTGCGCGGATGCTTGACGGCCTCCTGGATGGCGGCCGGGGTGATCTCGTGGAAGACCATGCGCTTCACCGGGATCTTCGGCTTCAGCTCCTGCAGCAGGTGCCACGCGATGGCCTCGCCCTCGCGGTCACCGTCAGTGGCCAGGTAGAGCTCGTCGGCGTTCTTCAGCTCGGCCTTGAGCTGCTTGATCGTGGACTTCTTGTCGGCGCTCACCACGTAGATGGGTGCGAAGTCGTCGTCCACGTTGACGCCGGTGCGCGCCCAGCTCTGGCCCTTGTACTTGGCGGGCACCTCGGCGGCGCTGGTCGGCAGGTCGCGCACATGGCCACGGCTCGACTCCACGACATAGCCGGGGCCCAGGTAGCCGGCGATCTTCGTCGCCTTGGTGGGCGACTCGACGATGACGAGTCTGCGCGGAGTAGTTGCCACGGTGTTCCTTCAGGTTTGGTTCGTGCGTGTGGTGCGTGCCCCATGAGGCTGCGGGCACGAGGTCTTGGGTCTCGTGGGGCCTGGTCGTTGCGGTGTTGCTGACAAGCGGGTGCTGCCGGATCTGGGGTTGGCGGACCTGGCAACGGGCCGGACGCCCAAGATGCTAGCGCCTGACCCCGGCCGGGGTTGACGGGCACCTGCTCCCGGCACCTGCTCCCCCGTTCCCCACAGCGCCTGTGCGGTGCGGGGAGGCGCTGTCGGGTTCGTTACTGCACAACAGTGCCCTATATCTACAGTGCACGCCCGAACAAGGGACACCGGGGGTGTCTCATCGGTACCCGCTGTGTGCAGGGCGGTGTGGGGCCGACGGTGGGAGGGCGCCCCATGGCCCTCCGTCCCGGGGGCCGTCAGGCGATGAAGCCCTGCTCGATCGCCTCCCGCAGGCGGGGCAGGATGGCGGCCTCGAGTTCGTCGACCGGCTGGTCGAGCAACCCGGCCACCGCCCCGATCAGCACGCCGAGGGGAAGCTCGCCGTCGCAGGCGCCGATCACTCCACCCACCGCGGCGTCCACGGCCAGCGCCCGGCACAGCCCGGCGGTCTGGCGCAGCACCACATGGCTGGGATCGGCCGCCCCGGGACGCCCGGTGGCCTCCTGCACCACGGAGGGGTCCACGGTGAAGGTGCGTGCGAGCAGTTCGTCGTCGTCCAGCCCGGCCACGTCGCGTGCGGTCCAGCCGGCTGACAGGGCGGCGCCGACGGGCTGGGCGATCGTGTAGGGCCAGCTCTCCATGTGCACGCTGGGTTCGGCGGAGCCCGACTTGCGCACCATGATCCAGCCCAGGCCGACGCCCGTGATGCCCTGGGCGTCGAAGTAGTTGAGCCATTCGGCGTAGCGGTCGAGCCAGATCGGATCGCCCGACAGGCCGGCGTCGGTGAGCCACATCTCTATATAGGAATAGACGTCGAGGTGCTCGCGCTCCACCACCCACAGGTCGCATCCGGTGCCACGCACCCATTCGGCCAGCCGGTCCTCCCAGCTCGCCTCGCGCGTGTCGGCCCAGTTGGCCAGCACCTGCAGCAGGCCGCCGTCGGCCAGGTGGCTCGCGCCCTCGCGCACCACGTGCCGCACCAGGCCATCGCCGGCGAAGCCGCCCTCGCGGTAGACGAGGCGGTCGGCGGCGTCGGTGGGCGGGCTCATCACATAGGGCGGATTGGTGACGATCAGGTCGAAGCTGTCGTGGGCCACCGGCTCGTAGAAGCTGCCCGCGCGCACGTCGAGGTCGAGCCCGTTGAGGGCCAGCGTGAGGCGGGCCATGTCCAGGGCGCGGGGATTGATGTCGGTGAGGGTCACCGTGTCGGCGTGGCGGGCCAGGTGCAGGCTCTGCACCCCGCAACCGGCGCCGAGGTCGAGCGCCGAGCCCACCCGGTCGGGCACCGTGAGCTGGGCCAGCGAGGTGGACGCCGGGCTGACGCCGAGCACGTAGTTGGGACGGGTGCGGGTGACCATCGAGTCCATCCCGGGGATCGGGTCGGCCGCCACCCAGCCGCTCCATTCGCCGGCGGCGTCGGTGAACCCATAGGGACGCACGTCGATGTCGGCGTGGATGCCCTCGCGTCCGATCGCACCCAGCACGCCGGCCTCGATGAGCGCCGGCACGTCGAGGAAGGCCGCCAGTCGCGAGCGCGGCACGATCTGTTGCAGCGGGAAGAGCCGGATCAGGTCGGCCTGGGCGTCGGTGGCGTCGCCCAGCCGGTCGAGCGCGGGCATCGTCTGATTGCGCGTCAGGCCCTCCTGGCCGGCCTCGCCCAGACGTTCCAGCACCGCGTCCACGTTGTACTTCGCCCCGCGCAGGGCGTCAGTGAAGGCGTTGATGCTGTCGGGACGCAGGAAATCGTCGCTCACTGCGTGTTGGCGCATCGTCATGGCGCCCAGCCTACGGCTCACGGCGTGCCCGGGGGTACGCCCACTACCCCACGTGGACGCCCCGGGTGGCGTGCCTCCCGGGCATGCCACCAGAAGTGTCAGTGGGGCGCGGCACAATTGAGGGGAGCCGTGCTGGCGGGCGCCGTGCCCGCCCGGGCTGCGTCGCGGGAGAACGGCGCTGGACCAGAGCGCTGCTGCACAAGAGTGGTGCTGGACAATGCGTGGCCGCGGCCACCGGGGAGGACGAACGTGGCGATTCCGCAGTGGCTGGCGGGCGACCCGTGCGTGTTGCACGTGGACCATCGCGACGCCCTGCCCGGAACCACTGCCGAGTGGCCCGAGTGGCTGTCGGCGGACTGCGTCGCCACGATCCGCGCGGCCGGGGTGCCGCTGCCCTGGCGCCACCAGCGTGAGGCGGCCGAGTTGGCCCACGCCGGACGCCACGTGGCGCTGAGCACGCCCACCGCGTCGGGCAAGACGCTGGCCTATCTGCTGCCGCTCATGGCGGCGACCGCACCGGGTGCCGCCGCGGAGGGGTTCGAGTGGGCCGATGCGGCGCAGGGCGATCGGCGGGGTCCGTCGACCAACCGTGGGCTGGCCGCTGCACTGGTGGCCGACCACGGGCTGTCGGCGGATCGCCTCGATCCGGGACTGTCCGGTGGAGGCCTGGCCGGTGCTGGCCTGTCCGGTGAGGCGATGGTGGGATCGCGGGAACGGGCCACCACGGTCTCGCGGGCACGCTCGGCGCTGGGCCTCAAGCAGGGCGCCACGGCCCTGTACCTGGCGCCGACCAAGGCGCTGGCGCACGACCAGATGCGCGCGGCCCGCACCTTCGGCCCGAAGGGCTGGCAGGCGGGCTGCCTGGACGGCGACTCCGACGCGGCCGAGCGTCGCTTTGCCCGGGAACAGGCCGACCTGGTGCTGACCAATCCCGACATGGTGCACCATGCCCTGCTGCCCGGGCATGCCCGCTGGGCGCGGCTGCTGTCGGGCCTGCGCTATGTGGTGATCGACGAGGCCCACCGCTACCGCGGCGTCTTCGGGGCCCAGGTGGGTGGGGTGATCCGTCGGCTGCGACGGCTGTGCCATGCCTACGGCTCCGATCCGGTGTTCATTCTCGCGTCGGCCACGGCCAGCCATGCCGGGGAGTCCGGTGCGGCGCTGATCGGGGAGCCGGAGCCGATCGCGGAGGTCAACGACGACGCCTCGCCGCATCCGGCGCGCGACGTGGTGCTGTGGCGTCCCGAGTCGAGCGCCTACGACGACGCAGCGAAGATCCTGGCCGGACTGGTCGACCAGGGACGCCAGACGATCGCCTTCGTGGCCAGCCGCGCGCAGTGCGAGCTGATGGCGGTGCGCGCCAAGGAGAAGTCGCGCAGCGGGCGGGCGATTGCGTCCTACCGGTCGGGATACCTGGCGATGGACCGGCGCCAGATCGAGGCCGGACTGCAGTCGGGCCGGCTGTTCGGGGTGTCGGCCACCAATGCGCTGGAACTCGGCGTCGACGTGGCCGGCATGGACGCGGTGGTCATCTGTGGCTTCCCCGGCACCCTGGCGTCGTTGTGGCAACAGGCCGGACGGGCCGGGCGCGCCGACCGCGATGCGCTCGTGGTGGTGGTGCAGCGCGAGGACCCGCTGGACGCCTATCTATTCGCCCATCCCGAGTTGATCTTCTCGGCGCCGATCGAGCGCACCGTGTTGTTCCCCGACAATCCGCATGTGCTGGGGCCCCAGCTGGCCGCGGCAGCCCAGGAGGCCCCGCTGACGCCGGCCGATGCGCGCTGGTTCGGCCCGACGATGGCGGGATTGTGCGAGCAGTTGTGTGCGGCCGGGCTGCTGCGTCGGCGGGCCACCGGCTGGTACTGGCCGCGTCCCGAGCGGGCGGTGGACGCGATTGACCTGCGCGGCACCGGCGGCAAACCGCTGGACATCATCGAGGAGGATTCCGGGCGCGTGATCGGCCAGGTGGACATGGCCGCCGCCGACCACAGCGTCTACCCGGGGGCGGTCTACCTGCACCAGGGCGAGCAGTTCCTGGTGGACGCCTATCATCCCGAGCGCCGCGAAGCGTTGGTGAACCGGCGCCGGCCGGGCTATTTCACCCAGCCGCGCACGATCATCGAGGCGCGCATCCTGCACGAGGACGCCCACAAGCCGCTCGGCCGCACCACCGTGTGCACCGGCGACATCGACCTGACCACCCAGGTGACCGGCTACCTGCGGCGCGACGAGGTGACCACCCAGGTGTGGGACGAGAATCCGCTGGAGCTTCCGGTGCAGCGGATGGGCACCAAGGCGGTGTGGTGGACGGTGCCCGAGGACGTGGCCGCCGAGGTGGGGCTGTCGGCGATCAAGCTGGCGAATGCGGCCCACGCGATGGAGCACACGGCCATCGGGTTGCTGCCCGGCTTCGCGCCGTGCGACCGCTGGGACATCGGCGGGGTGTCGATGATGGTGCACCCCGACACCGAGCTGTGCACGATCATCGTGCACGACGGCCAGGCCGGCGGCTCGGGTTTCGCCCGGGCCGGCTACGAGTGTGCCGAGGCCTGGTTGGCGGCGACGCTGCAGCGGCTGCAGACCTGCTCGTGCCTCGCCGGCTGCCCGGCGTGCATCGTGTCGCCCAAGTGTGGCAACGGCAACCAGCACCTCGACAAGGACGCGGCGACGCGCCTGCTCGCCGCCCTGTTGGAGGGCCCGGCGCAGCGCTAGATGCCCACCCGGTACATCGCCGCATAGTGGAAGAAGCGGCCGATGACCTCGGCGACGAAGGCGCCGGCCAGGCAGGTGGCCATGAGGGCCGCCAGGCCCCACGACCGGTCGACGGGCGCGCGATCTGCGACGCGGAAGACGAACAGCCCCAGCACGATGGCGGCCAGGCCGAGCAGGGTGAGCCGCACCGCAAACAGTGGGCCGCTGAACACGCCCGCAGCAAGCTGGGCCTGGGCGTTGCCGCCGGTCAGCCCGGACACGTACAGCGTGTACGAGATGAGCACGGCTGCTGCGGCGACGGCGGCCACCAGTGCCAGCCAGCGCACCACCGAGGTGCTGATCGCCCATTCGCCGGCGGTGGCAGGTGCGTTGATGGCGCGGATACGTCCCCGGATGCGGGCCGTGGGCCCACCGTGGGCCGGGTTCGCTGCGGGCGTCGCCACGTCATGGGCCGCGTGCCGCGCCCTGAGCGCCGCCGTGGCCATGAGCGCACAGCCCACGGCCAGCGGCCCCAGCACCGCCGTGGTGCCGAAGAACTGGAAGGGGACGGCCCAGTTGTGCCAGGCGGGGATCGTCGGCACCGAGTAGTAGATCTGGGCCATCGACCACACCAGGGCGATGCCGAACAGCGCCGTCAGCGCCGCAACCACCTGGCGCAGCCGGAAGCCGGCCACCTCGAACCACTCCAGCAAGGCGTAGGCGAAGCCCAGTCCGGCGAAGCCGATTCCGAAGATGATCTCGCGCGACAGCCACGACGTGCGCCAGTGCCGGATCACATTGAGCGTGTGGGTGATGTCGTGCATGTGGAACATCGACGCCACCAGCCCGAGCACCATCACCGGACCGATCGCATAGACCACCGGTTCGATGATGCGTTGCGCCACGGCGCGACCATGGCGGGCCGACACCACCAGCTGCATCACGCCCAGGCACAGGAAGGTGCCCACGCACATCTGTCCGATGACCGTGAAGAGCACCAGTGGCAGGTGATGGACGTCCATCAGATCTCCTTGGGATTCGCGATGTGCCCATCGGCCTGGTCCCACTTCTGCGCGTCACGATGGGGCTTGATCACCAGACGCGGATGGGTGATGGCGGGATCGGGCAACGGCGCGATGCCGGCCTCGTCGCCGTGGGCGGCCCGCAGCGCGTCGATCGGACCCCACTCCAGGGCGCGCGACGGGCAGGCCGCCACGCACGCCGGGTCCTGACCCGATTGGCGGTAGTCGTAACACAGGTCGCACTTGGTCATGTGGCCCGCCTCGGCGTTGAACTGCGGGGCACCGTAGGCGCAGGCCCACTCGCAGTAACGGCAGCCGACGCACTTCGACTGGTCGACGAACACCGTGCCGTCGTCGCGCTGGGTCATCGCCGTGGTGGGGCACACCTGCACGCACAGCGGGTCCTCGCAGTGGTTGCAGGAGATCGACGTGTAGTAGGTGAACACATTGGGCGTCACCGTGTGGTCGGCCTCGTTGGTCTGCCAGCTGCCGCCCGAGTACTCCACGACGCGCCGCCAGGTGACGCCCACGGGCAGGTCGTGCTTGTCCTTGCAGGCAACCTGGCAGGCCTTGCAGCCGGTGCACAGGGTTTGGTCGAAGAAGAAGCCGTAGTCGGCGCCGGGCCGGGTCAGGTCATCAGCCATTGCTCAGTCCCCCTCAGGCCTTGACCACATTGGCGATGGTGGTGTGCACCGCATTGCCCCGCGCCAACGGCGAGGGGTGCAGCGATGTCAGGGAATTCACCGAGCCGGCAGTGTCCACGGGACGCTCGGGATTCGCCCCGGGCGGCGGCTTCACCTCGTCGGCGGACTTCGGGGCGTACCAGGCGCCCTGCGGCACGGAGATGACGCCGGGCATGATGCGTTCGGTCACCTTGGCCTCCAGGCGGATGGTGCCGCGGTCGTTGTAGAGGAACACCTGGTCGCCGTCGGCGATCCCGCGGTTGCGGGCATCGAGGATGTTGATCCATGCCTGCTGGCGGTGCGCCTCCTTCATCCAGTCGACATTGCCGTAGGTGGAATGGGTGCGTGCCTTGTAGTGGTGGCCGATCACCTGGAACGGATATTCGCGTGACGCGCGTGCGGCGAGCGCACCCTCCCAGGTGTCGACGAATTCCGGCAGGGGGTGCAGGGAATCACCGGGCAATTTGTCACGAAAGACGCCGTACTCCCATTTCTCGGACATCCGGGCGAGGCGCTGGGAATAGATTTCGATTTTCCCTGAGGGCGTCTCCAGCGCATGCGCCACGGGATCGGCGCGGAAGTCGGCCAGGGCGATGACCGGACCCATGTCCTTGCGGAAGATGCCCCTCTGCTTCCAGTCGTCATAGTCGGGCAGGTCGGGGACCTTCGCCCGCGTGGCGTCGATGGTTGCACGCAGCCAGTCCTCGCGGCTGCGACCCTGGGTGAAGGCCTGCTCCGTGCCGAGGCGACGGGCCAGCTGGGTGCAGATCCAGTAGATGTCGTGACACTCGTAGAGCGGTTCGATGGCCTGCTGGGAGATGATTCCGTATGCCATCGGGCCACCATTCGAGCCGGGATGGATATCGGCCTCCTCGGCCGCAGACGTTCCGGGAAGAATATAATCCGAATAGCGGCATGATGTGGTGTACTGGATATCACAATTGACGATCAGCTCACACTTGGAGTCGTCACGCAGGATCTCGACCGATTTGTTGTTGTCGCCCGTCTGGTTGACGATCGAATTTCCGCCGTACTGCCACACCATCTTGATGGGAACATCGAGCTTGATGTTCGTGGGGTTCCCGTTGTCGTCAACGGGAACCTTCGCCTCACGGGCCATCGACGCCGGCTTCTCGCACACCCCGGCATTGAAGGTGTCCATCTGCTCGCCGTGGTCGATGGCGTCGAGCCATGCGAACACGGGGATGATCTTCTTCGACGGGTTCGTGGTGCCCTTGTTGAACGGCGTGACGAACGAGATCGACCGGGCGCTCTCCCGGGCCCCGGTGCCGCCGCCGGAGACACCGATATTGCCAGTGACGGCCGCCAACAGGAAGATCGCCCGGGCGGTGTTCTCGCCGTTGGCCTGGCGCTGCGGGCCCCATCCCTGCGTGATGGCGCATGGTTTGGCCAGGGCGATCTCCCGGGCCAATCGACGGATCTGGTCGGCGGGCACCCCGGTGATCGAGGCCGCCCATTCCGGGGTCTTTTCGACGCCGTCGGCGCCGCGTCCGGCCAGGTATGCCCGATAGGACGCGTTGGCCGGCGCGCCGTCGGGCATGTGGGCGTCGTCGAATCCGATGCAGTAGGTGTCGAGGAAGCCCTGGTCGTGCAGGTTCTCGGCGACCATCACGTGGATCATGCCGGCCACCAGCGCCGCATCGGTGCCCGGGCGGATGGGGATCCACTCATCGGCCAGGTCGACGGCGGTCTCGGAATAGCGCGGGTCGATCACGATGGTGCGCACGGCGTGTTCCTTGCGCATCTGCTGGGTGACGAACAACTGTCCCCCGCCCGACATGCGCGTCTCGATCGGGTTGTTGCCGAACAACACCTGCAGGTGCGAGGTGGCCACGTCGTCGAACGAGTTGCCGTCCACCCACGAGCCGTAGAAATAGGGGTAGGCGGCGGTGATCTCGGTGGTGGAGTAGTCGGAGTAGTGGTCGAGGTAGCCGCCCCAGGTGTTCATGAGCCGCGCGAATGCCGAGACGTCCGCGTCGCATGACTTGGAGATCGTGGATCCCAGCGTTCCGGTGCCGTAGTTGATGTAGATGGCCTCGTTGCCGTAGTCGGCCTTGATCTGGGTCATCTTGGCGGCGATCTCGTCGAGCGCCTGGTCCCAGGAGATCTCCTGCCACTGTTCGTCGCCGCGCTTGGTGCCGGGCTTGCGCTTCAGCGGCTTCTTGAGGCGGTCGGGGTTGTAGATGCGATGGCGGATGGAGCGTCCGCGCACGCAGGCCCGCACGCGTTGGCTGCCGATCTGGTCGGTGCCGGTGTTGTCGGGCAGCACCCGCACGACGGTGCCGTCCTTCACCTGCAGGCGCAACGGGCAGCGCGATCCGCAGTTCACCGTGCACGCCGACCACACGGTGCGATCGGCGTCGGCGATGCCCTCGGTGGCGGCGTGTGCCGTCGAGCCGTGGGGCATCCCCAGGTTGGTGACGGTGCTGGCCAGCGCGGCGGTTCCCCCGACGGCGGCCGACCACTTGAGGAAGGTGCGCCGGGTGGGCGACGGGTGATGCTGGGTGTGCTGTGGGTCCGCTGTCGTGGTGCCGGCGGCGGAGCCTGCGCCAGCCATCGAATCAGTGCCAGTCATCGGGTCTGTGCCATCCATTGGGCTTGTGCCATCCATTGGATCAGTGCCAGCCATGAAGTCCCCATCCCTCGAGATATGCCGGGTGGCGCGAGGCTATCAGCTGTGAAATTGCTGTCTATTGGCGGGGACGGTGGGCGCCGTTATCCGCGCCGGCCGCCCTCGCCAGAGCGGGTGGCATCGCCGATCCGAAGGCATGGGTGCTGCGGAAATGACAGGTGGGGCAGAGCGTGCCCTGCGACGCCGGGTGGCGCGTGCCGCACCGCGCGCAGCGGGCGGTGGCGACCCGTGCAATGGCGCGGTGGGGCCGTTCGGCCAGCTGTTCCATCGGAATGTGGGGGACGTCGTCGGTGGCGGATGCGCGTGACGGGGTGCGCTTCTGCCGGCTGACGGGACGCTGCGATCCACCATCCATCCGTGATCCGGTCTGCGGCGGCGATGCCTCGTCCCGGGGCGTCTGCGGCGCGGGGTGCGCGGCCGGTGTGGTCAGGACGCCGGCCGGGCACAGCCGCAGGCATGACATCTCTCCGCGGCACTTTTCGGCCAGGTGGATGAGCAGGGTCGTCCCATCGTCGTCGCCGTCGGCAAGGCCGAGGGCCCCGTGGGGACAGGACATGACGCACACCCCGCAGGCCACGCAGCCCTCGGCGCGCAGCACGGGGGCCGGGCTGGGTGTCGGGGCGATGTCGTGCAGCCGGGTCAGGTCGGCCCGGCCCTGTTCGGAGAGCTGGCGCAGTGCATCGTGGACGCGTTCGGGCTCCGCGCGGGACAGGTCGAGGCGGGCGCGCCCGGCCAGTGCCACGCCCAGCACCATGCGTCGCGGGACCGGCACGTTGCCCAGGCGCAGGGTGCCTGCCGACGGCGCCCTGCCGGGTGTCCGCAGCGAGGGGCGTCGGAGGTGACGTGGGCGTCGCCGTGGGTGGTCCGGGCCCGGACGGTCCGCAGCAGGGTTCGATGCCGGGTGGCGGACCTCGACGTCCTTCAGCGCTGCTGGCCAGCGCTGCACCGTCTCGTCCCGGGAAATCTGCTGGTCAGGGAGAATCTGCTCGTCGGAGGGGGCCTGCTCGTCGGAGGGCTCGTGGCAGCTGCAGGTTTCGATGGCGATGTGCGCCACGCCCATTGCCAGGAGTTGTGCCGGCAGTCCGATGCCGGCCGAGGCCACACCGTCGGGGACCTGCACCGTCAGGGTGTCCGGGGCGACGGCTGGAACCGGCGCGTCGGCGCAGGTGAGCACCACCTCGTCGGGCAGGTCGTGGGCCGCCAGCCACCGCAACAGGGACCGCGTGGCGTCAGCCGGGGTGACGTCGGTGTCCGTGCGGTGGGATGGCATGGCCCCATGATGCCGGACGCCCGATCCGGGCCACGATGCGCCCCATGGCAACCGCCCGGGCCGGATGGCATCGTGCGGGGTGGTGCATCGCCCGGAACCATCCGCCGGGCGGGTTGTCCAACTGGCGGGGCCATCCCCCGGGCGAGGCCATCCACCTGGCAGGGTCACCCACCCGGTGGTCATTCATCGCGCCGGCTGCGCACGTTGCCGGGCCGCTACGGGCGCTCGAACGGCAGGTCGAGCAGTTCGGCGTAGCTGTCCAGGGCTCCGATCGAGAGCAGCACGACGCCCTTCATGAAGTGCGTCTGTGCGTGCTGGGTGGCCAGGTCGAGCATCTGTGGTGCCCAGGCAAGCAGGTGGTCGCGCAGGAAATCGGTGCCGTGCGTCATCAGCTTTTCCGCGCGCGCCGCGTCATCGCCGTAGAGCGCGTCGATCACCTGCAGGGTCAGCTGGGCCATGAAGTCGAATTCCAGGCCGATGTGGTCGTCGGGTTCCTGGTTGAGCTTCGGGGCCTGCAGCGACAGCGCCTGGTAGGCGGCACGCACTTCGAGCGTCGCCTCGCCGAAGACGAGCCCGTCGACGCCCCGGTGCACCGATTCATAGGGCGCCACCCGGGCTGCCGCGGTGTCCCCGTAGAGCAGGTCGTGGTCGCGTCGAATCTCCTCAGGGGTCTCGCCGGCACGCGCTGATTCCCGGATCTGTTCCATGCCTGCCCCGGTGGCGGCGCGTCCGGCATCCGTGCCACCGTGCCACCGTGTGCGGGTCGATGCGTCCGCTGTGCCGGCCTCACCGACAGCTGCCGCACCGGCCGGCGCCGGGTTTGAAGGCCCGGGGTTCGAAGGTCCTGCACTCGAAGACCCCGAGTTGGGAAGCCCGGCACTGGGAAGCCCAGCGTTGGAAGGGCCTGCGTTGGAAGGGCCTGCGTTGGAAGGGCCTGCGTTGGAAGGGCCTGCGGCAGAATCCTTGCCCTCGGGTTCGAGTGCGGCCAATGGCCAGTCCTCGATGAGGTCGCGGAATCCGCGCAGGGCGGTTTCGTCGGGGGCCTCGCGGTGCAGCCGCCCCAGGGCGGCGAAGGCCGCCGCCAGCGAATCGAGTGTTGCAGCGTCGAGCACGGTGCCCTCCAAGGTCGAAGATTCATGCTATCCAAGGCCGTGGAAGGATGACGCACACATCTTCGGCCGATAGGAGAAACCGTGGCCCACCACAAGGACGACCCCGAGACGATGGCCCGCATGCGGACCTGGCTGGCCGCCGTCGCCGGCGAATTGGGCCTTGACGACGGGCTCCCGGCCGAAGCGGAGAAGCCGGTGCTGGACCTCATCTCGCAGGTGGCACACGGCCCCTCCCGCCCCGGCGCCCCACTCACCGCCTTCCTGGTGGGCGTGGCAGTCGGTCGCGGTGATTCCCTCGAGGACCAGACGGCGGCCATCAGCAGGCTCGTGGCCCGTTTCGGGGCCTGAGCGGCTCCGTCCCGGGCCCCCACCAGTTTTCCTTCCGGACCTGCCCGATTCCCCTTCCGGACCTGACCGATTCCCCTTCCGGACCTGACCCACTCCCCGTGCCGGCTCCTCCGTCCAGGCCTGATCGTCGTGGCGGGTCGGCCTCGCCGACCGACCGGTGATCAACGCTGCACTTCCCCTGCCGTGGAGGTCTCCCTGACCTTGCTGGGGGCTCCGGGCAACGAGGGTGTCAGGGGCATCGCGATGGTGACCTCCACGACATATTCGCCGATGCCCCGGGTGGGGGTGCAGTCGGTGAGCTCGGCACCATTGCTGGTGGCGATGCGACGCGCCTCGGAGCAGGCGTCGCCATTGACCTGCAGCGCGTGGGCCCCGGCCAGCGATGCCATGTCCGCCGCCGATCGGGCGCGGTGGATGCTGCCCACCCAGCCGGCGAAGACGACCGTCCAGTACGCCACCACACAGGTGACCAGCACGATGATGAGGGCGAGCACCGACCCCGATCCGCGCTCGTCGCTGCGCCCCGGGACACGGGGCCCAACCCCATGGCGTTCGACCGGGTGGCGGTGCGCTGTGCGGCGCGCCCATCGGGCACCTGGCCCGCGAGTCACCAGTGCCCCTCGCCGGTGACCCCCGATCGGGCTCACGGCGCGGCTCACGAGCCGGCCTCCACGCCGGCCTCCCGGGTCACCCGCGATGAGCCGGAGACGGTGACCGGCCCCACCTTGCCCCAGCTCAACTCGGCCTTCACCGTGACCACCACGTCGGACCCGGAGGACCTGATGTCGATCTCGGCGTCCCGGGGAACCCCGGCACGGGCGCGCTGCACGGCAGCCTGGTCGCCCCGGGCCGTCTGCCGGGCGATCTGGGCCGCCGAATCACCACAACGGATCTGCACCCCGATGACGGCAACGACCCAGCAGAAGATGCCGGCCAGAAGCGCGACGGACAGGATGCCCACCGCCAGTTCGGCGGTGACCATCCCCCGGTCACGCGTACGTCCGAAGCGGGTGCGCCGGACTGCGTCTCCGGGCCGGGGGTTCCGGTGCGGGTATTCGCTTGCCGGGGCCTGCGCTGCGTGCATCACGGCGCGACGCCCTGCCCTTGTGCCCATGACTCCTCCTCACCACTGTTGCTGTGCCTGCCAACCTTGCTGTGCCCGGGCTCCTGGTGCGGGGCGGGTGGGATACGGCCCACCGTCGTATCCCACCCGCCCCGCCATCACCGAACCAGCCTCGCGTCCATCACTCGATCTTGGCTCCGGCCTTGCCGATCAGGTCCGTCACGAACTTGAGCATCTTGGAGAAGAATTCGTTGTCGGTGAAGACCCTGAGCAGGCACAGGGCCAGGGCGACCGCTGCCAGGATGCCGACGGCGTATTCGGCGGTGGCCATGCCCCGCTCCGCCAGGATGAGGCTGCGCCCACGGGCCCGATCGCATGCCAGGGCCAGGCGGCCCTTCGGCTTGAGCGGTGCCGGGGCGGGCACGGTGTAGAAATTGCCGTCCTGATGGACATCGGGTGTGGCGACCATGGTGGTGGATGACTGGGATGTCATTGCCATTCCTTTCTCGATGTCAGCCGCACGTGCGGTGACACCAGGACTGTGTGCGCCCCCGGTGGCAGTTGCTCAGCAGGACAACACCGGCCGCGACAATGCCAACACCTCGCCGGGCGGCAGGCCGACACCGGCGCCATGCCCGTACCCTTGGCGCGGTGACGGCGATTCAAGAGCTCCTGCACCCCGATGGCAATGCACTCAGTGACCAGACCCTCTCCGGATCGGCACCCGGTGTGCTGATCACCGAGGCCGACCTGCAGGACTGCCACTTCGAGGCCGTGAACCTCGAGGGCGCCACGCTCAAGAGCTCGGCGTTGGAGGATTGCGACTTCCACGAGTGCAACCTGGCCAACGCGCAGCTGGTGGGCACCGTGTTCACCCGGTGTCGCTTCGTCGACTGCAAGCTCGTGGGGGCCGATTGGTCCCGGGCCGGCCTGTCGCTGTTGCCGCCGGTGACGATCACCTTCGAGCGCTGCATCCTCGACTACGCCTCGTTGTCGCGGGTGAACTTCTCGCGTGCCCGCTTCATTGACTGCTCGATGCGTGACACCGACTTCACCGACGCGAACCTGTCCAAGGCGACCTTGGGCAACTGCGAGCTGACCGGGGCACGCTTCCACGGCACGGACCTGCGCCAGGCCGACCTGCGTGGCTCGCGCGGATACTTCTTCGATCCCCGCGACAACCAGACCCGCGGCCTGAAGCTGTCGGCGCTCGAGGCACCCGGCCTGCTCGCCGCATTCGGCATCCGGGTCGACTGACCGGGACACGGGCCCGCGTCGGGCCCGCAGCGAAGCCACAGCCCGCTCCCACTTCAGCCGCTCCCACTTCAGCGACGCCACGGCCCGCTGCCACCGGGCTGTCCCGCCGCGCGGGGACGCGGCGTCGTCGGTTCATCCCAGGTAGCGCGAGGCGATTCCCACGAAGATGGGCACGACCCCGGCCAGGATGAAGGCAGGCAGGAAGCACGCCATCATCGGCCCCACGGACTTGACTGCCATCGTGCGGGCCTTCTTGTTCAGATGGTCGCGGTGGGCCTCGCGGGTCCTGGTGGCATGCAGGTGAATCGTGTCAGCCACCGCCTCACCGGTGCGGGCGCTGCGTGCCAGGTCGCGGGCCGTGCTGCCCCAGACCGGATCGTCGGCCAGGCTCTGCCAGGCCTCGGCCTCGCTGAAGCCCACGCGCAGGTGCGCGTCCACCTCACGCAGCACCGAGGCGGAGGGTTCAGGGGCCAGCGCCGCCACCTCGCCGGCTGCCCGCCGCAGGGGTGATCCGGCTTCCTGTGCGGCCGCAATCAGGTCCAGCACCTCGGGTTGCTGGCCCAGCAGCGCCTCGCGTCGGGCCCGGGTGGCCCCACTCTCCAACCGCGCCAGCACGTAGTAGGCGGCGACGGCTCCTGCGGCACCGACGGCCAGGCCCCAGGGCATGGGGACCAGCAGCGCGGACACCAGCGCGACGGCCACCGACCCGATGATCCGCTGACGCTGCCCGAGGCCCTGCGTGGGGACCTCCTCGACGCTGCCCACCAGCGCATCGGGCGCGCCGAGGCGGCGCAGCCGGGAGTCCTCGTCGCCGCCGAACAGGCAGTACCCGGCGACGAGCAGGGCGAGCCCTGCGACCACGGCCGGGCTGATCATCGGTGCTCCTGGGCTCGCGTTGCCAACAGTTCGGTCCACACCAGTCCGGCGCACACCAGCACCACCGCACCGACCAGGCACGCCTTGCCGATCATGGTGGTGGTGAGGAATGCCACCGGGTCGCCGCCGGAGACGAATCCCATGCCGATACCCAGCAGTGGCAGCGCCGTCAGCAACCGTCCGGTGGCACGCGGCACCGCGAGCTCGGCGGCGATATCGGCACGCAGGCGGGCATCACCATCGACCGTCTGCGACACCCGGGTGGCCGCCGGGGCCAGCGGACTGCCGGACCGCTCACACAGCTTCCAGGCCCGTCCCAGGGCGGCCAGCCCCGAGCAACCCGGGAGGTCACCGGCCGCCATCAGCGTGCGGGGCACGTCGGCACCCACCTGCTGGGCTGCCCGGCATCCCGCCAACACCTCGCATTCCTCGGCGGCCACGGCGAGCGCCTGGGCCGGTGTCTGCCCGATGCGCAGTTGTGCCGACATCACGCGGCAGGCGTGGGCCACCTCCTGCGACCTCTTGATGGCTGATCGCTCGGCGCGGTGCATGCGCAGTTCCCAGGCGAGGGTGGCACCCAGCACGCAGGCGATGAGCCCCCACGCCACATAGTGGGGCACGAAGGCCAGGCAGGCTCCCAGCAGGCCCAGCACGGCCAGGACGCCTAGCACGATGCCAGGCCACCGGGGCAGCGGCCTGGCATCAAGATCAAGGCCGGCGAGCCTCTTCTCCTGCCGTGCCGGCACCAACAGCCACACGGCCGCGGCCAGCGCCACGAAGATGGCGACGTTCATGGCGTCACCCCCGCCAGGGCGGCGAGCTCACCCCAGGCCGGCGCCGGGACGGACCCGGCTCCCGGGGCCCCGCGCAGCGCCTCGGCGATGGAGACCCGGCCGTCGTCGTTGACGCTCACCACGCCGATCTGCGCAACGCCGCGACGCCCATCGCGTCCGCGCCGCAGGTGGATGACGGCGTCGAGCGCGGAGGCCATCTGGGCATGGCACGCCTCGCGACCCATGCCACCCAGGGCAGCCAGGGCCTCCAGGCGGGCAGGCACGTCGGTGACGGAGTTGGCGTGCACCGTGCCGCATCCGCCCTCGTGGCCGGTGTTCATGGCGGTGAGCAGATCGCACAGCTCGGGACCGCGGACCTCGCCGACCACCAGGCGATCGGGGCGCATCCGCAGTGCCTGCTTGACCAGGTCGGTCATCGCCACAGATCCGACGCCCTCGGCGTTCGCGGGGCGACATTCCATGCGCACCACGTGGTCGTGGGTCGGATTCAACTCGCGTGAGTCCTCGACGATCACGATCCGCTCACTGTCGGGCACCAATCCGAGCAGCATGCCCAGGATGGTGGTCTTCCCTGTGCCGGTACCCCCGGTGACCAGGTAGGCGGCGCGGTTGGCCACCAGCCCCTGCAGCACGTCGGCGATGCGCGCGTCGATGCTGCCGTCTGTGGTGAGCTGATCGAGGGTCATCCGGCGCCGGGCCGGCACGCGCAGCGAGATACAGGTGCCCGGCTCTGCCAGGCAGGCCAGCACGGTGTGCAGCCGGGTGCCGTCGGGCAGCCGGGCGTCCACCCAGGGTGCGGCGTCGTCGAGCCGGCGACCCGCGGAGGCCGCCAGGCGGGTGGCCAATCGGCGCACCTCGTCGTCGCTGTCAAAGCACACCTGGGTCCTCTCCAGGCCGCGTCCCCGGTCGATGAACACCTGGTCGGCGCCGTTGACGAGCACATCGGTGACGTCAGGCAGGTTGAGCAGCGGCTCAAGGGGACCGGCTCCGACGCTGGTGCGCCGCAACGCGTCGGTGGCGGACAACACAGCGGCATCGGAGACGACGAAGCCGAGCCGGTCAAGCCCCACGGCCACGTCCTGGGGTCCCCAGTCGCTGCCGCGCCCGGCCAGCCAGCCGCGCAGCAGTTCAAGGTCATCGTCGCGCACGGGACTCCCCCTCGATCCTGCCGAGCACGGCGTCGAGCAGGGCGTCGACCTGCTTGGCGAACCTGCCGGCCCGCTGGCGTCCGGGCGGCTCGCCCACCTGTGCCCCGCTCACCAGCCGACGATCGGTGCAGATGCTGCCGGCCAGCGGCAGCGCCAGGCAGTCGGCCACCGCCCTCGGGTCGAGCCCCATGCCGGGCCCGGTGCGCACCACCACCTGCGCGTCGCCCCAACTGTGTTGAAGGGTCCGTGCGCGGGCAGCCATCACGGCGCGCACATGACCGGCCACGACGACCACGCGCGTCGCATTCTCGGCACCCGGCCAGTTCTGGGGGTTGGGATCGTCGAGCACCACCACGTCGAGATTGCGGCACATCGAGTCGAGCACTGCCCGCACCGCGGCCGCACCCGGAAGCTGCGGACCGGCGTGGTCTGCGCCGGGGCGACCCATCGACAACACCGGAAAGCCGCCAACCCGGGGCAGCCGGGCGGCGATGTCGTTCACCGTGCCCGACACCGAGGTCAGGTCGTCCCAGCGCCATCCGGGCTCGCGTTCGGCGCCGAACATGAGGTCGAGGCCCCCGCCGCAGGGGTCGAGGTCGATCAGGGCCGATCGGGCGTTCCGGGCGGAGCATCGCTGGGCCAGTGCCGCGGCCAGGGTAGTGGCCCCCACCCCACCGCTGCCGCCCATCACGTCGATGACCGTGGCCCTGCCGCCGGGGCCGGGGTCTGCCTGTCCCAGCACGGCGGGCAGGCAACCTGCCTGGTCGGGAAGCACCAGCACGGCCGCGCTGAGGGGTACCGACCACGCCGTCACCTCCGCGGCGTCGGCGGCCATCAGGTGCACGGCGGTGCGGGGAGCCAGCCCGAGCCCGGCGACGACCGGCGCCATCTCGACGCCGACCAACACCGTGGACGCGCGCGCCCACCACCGTCGGATGTCGTCGGGCTCGCGCACGAAGCGCGGATCGGTGCCGCACGATGCGGCGGCCGACATGACGATGTCCATGAGCCGACGGTCCTGGCAGACGACCAACGGGAACGGCCCCTCCCCACCGGGCATCCCCCGACGGGAGCTTCCGGCTCCGCGGGTGGATCGCCCGGGGACCATCGCTCCGAGTCGTTGGCGCTCCAGATCGGGGTTGTCGCCCGCCGGGTGCGTGCCACCCCGCAGGAGGCGGGGGCCTCGCCGGACCGGGCCCTGCGGCACGACGGGGCGATGTCCCATCGTGCCGGGCGTCGCACCGTGTCCCGCCGCGCTGTATTCCATCGCGGTGGGCTCCACCCCGTTGGCCGCCACGGGGAGGACGGCCGGGTCGTGCGACGGCCTACCCCACGGCTTGGGGTTGGGCAGATCCTTGGGCGATCGCATGCGCCTGGGCTCGCGGCGGGAGTCGTTCATACCTATGAGCGTGTGCGTGGACACCACGAAATATCGCGCCACCTCCACGTTGTGGATAACCAATCCCCGGAACAGCGGCACCTGTGGACAAGCGCGTCCGGGCCGGCGCGCGCCCACAATTCCAGCAAGAACCACGAGCAGCCGGCAGCGACAGACCGCTTGAACCTCGACCGAAGGGAGACCACCACGCTCATAGGATGGGTACATGTCTTCCGGTGCCCCTCGATTCCCCGACGCTGCGCTGGAATGGCTGGTCGGCGAGCGCACCGACCGCCATGTGCTCACACTTGGCCCCGGAGCGGGGCTGCCCCGCAAGCTGGCCCGCCGCGGACAGCATGTGTGGTGCATCGTCGACGATGACCACGACCTCAACCCGAGGCCTGATCTCCCCGAGCTGCAGTATGTGGTGGCGCGCCCCGAGTCCCTGCCCTTCGAGCCGTGCCAGTTCGACGTGGTGCTCGCCCACCAGATACTGCACAAGTTGGCGCCGGGGCTGGTGCTTGGCGAGTTCGCCCGCGTCCTGAAGCCGGGGGGATGGGTGGGCGCCTCCTACCTGGTGCGTGACGATTCCGTGCCGTGGGTGCGACGCCTGGTGGCCGTGATGCGCACCGTGGATCCCAATGCGATGAGCGCCGATGTGGGGGCCAGCGCCATTCAGACGCTGATCTCGAGCAAGTACTTCCCGCGCCATGAGCAGCGGGACTTCCGCATCTGGGTGCCGGTGACGCGCCAGGAACTGATCGCGATGGCCGCCAGCCAGCCGCGCGTCGCGGCACTACCGGAGCTCGGGCGTGACCGCCTGCTCACCGCGGTGGGCGCAATCTACGACGGGGCGTCGGCAGGATCAGAGCTGCGGTTGCCCTACCAGCTGTCGTGCTACCGCGCCTACGTCGACCACGACGAGCTGACCACGCCCATCGTGCTCAGCGATGATGCGCTCATCATTCCGCTCTAGCGGAAGGATCATCGGCACAGCATCCGCTGTAGCGGAAGGATCATTGGCACCGTATTCCGCTCTAGCGGCACGCACCTCGTGCACTGCGCCCACTCCCGGCGGGACGCTCAACGCCATCACATCCCGTGACTGCTGGAGGGACCATCAGCTCGGCACTCCGCCCGCGGGCAGGACCCGCCGCGTCCGGGGACCCTTCCCCCACCGTCTAAACTGATCCACGGTGTGTCGGGAAGTCTGGTCGACGAACAAGAGCTGACGCCGACCCTGTCGGCGGGCTGAGTCGTCCAGCACGAAAGCGAATCGATGCCCACATCACCCACTCGGAACACCCACTGGTGGCCGCGCCTGCGCGCGCCGCGTCGCCACTCCCACGCCAACGCCCTGCACCTCGCGGATGCCCTGCGCACCTCGACGGTGGGCGGCCTCATCATGCTGGCCGCCGCCGCGGTCGCCATCGTCTGGGCATGCCTGTCGCAGTCCAGCTACCACGGCTTCACCCAATTCCAGCTGGGTTCGCACACGCTCGCCGGCTGGGTGAGCGACGGCCTGCTCACGGTGTTCTTCTTCGTGGCGGGGCTGGAACTGAAGCGGGAGTTCACCGAGGGGAGCCTGCGTCGTCCGGTCGACGCCGTGGTGCCCATCGTCGCCGCCGCGGCCGGGATGATCGTGCCGGCCGGCTGCTACCTGCTCGTCAACGTGTTGGGGCACGGTGAGCTGCGTGGCTGGACCATTCCGATGGCCACCGATATCGCCTTCGCCCTGGCGGTGCTGGCGATCGCCGGAAAATCGATGCCCCCCTCACTGCGGGCCTTCCTGCTCACCCTGGCGGTGGTCGACGACCTCGGCTCGATCCTGGTGATCGCCGTGGTGTTCACCGACACGATCTCGTGGGGTTGGCTGGCCGGCTCACTGGCCGCGATGGCCCTGTGGTGGCTGGGCCAACGCCGCCACATCGACAACGGCTGGCTCTACCTCCCACTGGGCGCGCTCGCCTGGTGGTGCATGCTCAATTCCGGCATCCATCCCACCTTGGCCGGCGTCGCCGTCGGGCTGCTCACGCGCAACACCGCCGAGGGCATGGACGAGCCCCTCGACCGCTGGAAGGCCACCGTCGAACCGTGGTCGGCCGGACTCGTGGTGCCACTGTTCGCCCTTGTCAGCGCCGGAGTGCATGTGGACGCCAGCCTGCTGCGCGCCATCTGGACCCAGCCGGTGGCACTCGGCATCCTGGCGGGCCTGGTGGTGGGCAAGCCGCTCGGCATCCTGGCCGGCACGATGCTGACGGTGCGTCATTCACCGGCCGAGCTGGGACGTGGACTCGGCGGACGCGATGTGGTGGCCGCCGGGCAACTCGGCGGCGTCGGCCTGACCATCTCGCTGCTCATGTGCGAGCTGTGCTTCGCCGACAACGCCCAGTTGCTCGATGAGGCGAAGGCCGCGGTGCTGCTGGCCAGCGTGATCTCGGCGGTCCTGGCCTCGGTGCTGCTGCGGCGCAGGGTGCGGGCCCACCGAGCGGCGGACGCCTGACGGTCGCGCGTCACCCCACCCGACACCGGGCCCACTGCGCCCTCGCCCCCGTCAGCCGTCGCGCCCATCAGGCATCGCCCCGTCAACCATCGGCCCATCAACGACCACACCTGCCACTGCCACGGCTGCCCCGGCCACCGTCGAGCCGGCGTCGGCACGGCATCACCGGGAAAGCCCACAACAATTCGTTGCCGCCGCAACCTGCAGATGTTGGGCATCGGCCTGCGCGAAACCACCCCCATTGTCACCACGGCAATGGCCGGGTGATTCACTGAAGTACCGCGAAACCACTAGTCTCTATCTAGCCGGTACCTGTGATTACGGAGGAATGAGCATGTCAGATCGTCCACGCCTGGGTGACCAGATCGCCACCATCAAGGGCGCTATCCCCAAGATGATCGCGGGTATCAAGGAGCTGGCGAAGGCCGAGCTCGTGCCGTCCGCAAAGCACGCGGGCATTGGCGGCGGGCTCTTCGGCGGCGCCGGAGCCTCGGCGTTCTTCGCCTTCAAGTGCCTGCTGTGGGCCGCCACCTTCGGTGTGGCGAACTTCTACCACTACGTGGCCGGGCGTGACTGGTTCACCGCCCTGGCCCTTGCCTTCGTCACCTTCGCGGTGATCGCGCTGGTGCTGGCCGCCGTCATGGGACTGATCGGCTGGCTGCAGGTGAAGAAGGTCAAGATGCCCACGGCCACCATCGAGGAGACCAAGGCGAGCATCTCGGCGCTCAGCTCGTCGGTGACCGCCGGCCTCGACGACGTGAAGGCCGAGGACGAGGCCCGCAAGAACCCCCTCGCCCAGGTTCACTGATTCCGGCTACCCAATTTTCTGATGTGGGCCCCGCACTGGTCGCGACGACCGGAGCGGGGCCCACATCATTGCGTGCCAACCCCGGCCGCACCTGATCGACCTGAAAGAAGAGACGATGCATGACCTCATCGACCACGTGATGAGTAACCCCCTGCTGGCTCTCGGCACCATCGTGGCCGCCTTCGGGCTCGTCGTGGGCGTCCTCGGCGCAATCATCGGCGCGGTACGCCTGGCCCTGAAACGCGGCTTCTATGCCGGCCCGGCACGGGCACTGCTGATTGCGGGCTTCGTCCTCTTCGTCCCCGGCGTGGTGCTCATGGGCGCCTACGCCATCCTCAAGTAGCGGCCCGGGCAACGCCCTGCGCCGCGGCGTCACCATGCTCCGCGCACGACCCACTGGGGCAGTCCGCGCCGGGACTCCCCCGGTCAGGCTCCGCCCGGCCCGAACCCCGTCGCGGTCAGACCTTGACGGCGCGCAGCAGCGCGGCAACCCGTTCGCCGGGGAACACATAACCGGTCTCGGCCACCACGGCCGAGGGCTTCTGCTCCTCGCCCCACGCCACGCCGGCGGCCATCACGGCCACGGCGATGCAGGCGTCCTGCACGCCGGGCACCAGCCACTCGGGCTCGGCCTGCGGATTCACCAGGTCGGCGAACTCGGACTTGTCGTCGCGCAGCGCCGCACGCAGCACGAGCATGCCGTAGGCGCGGGCCGCGATCGTCGGATCGGACTCCTGCTCGGCCACCAGCCGCTGGGCGAGGAAATCGACGATCACCGCCGGCATCTGCTCGGGCGCCACACCGGCACCACGCTCCGCCAGCCAGTCGGGCACGAGCACCGGCTGGTCGGCGTCGATGGCACCGCGCAGGCGCGTGCCGACGTCGGTGAGCATGCCGCATCCCAGCGACACCGCCCCCACGAACTGTGACAGATAGGTGACCCCGTAGTTGAGCCAGTTGCTCTCATCGGTGTCGCCGATCTTGTGGCCCGCCTCGATGGCGCGAGAATCGGCAAGCAGCACGTCGCGGGTCAGCTGCCAGGCGTCGGGCCAGCTGAGGGTGACGCTGAAGGCCTGACGGCGCACCTTGCCCTCGGCATCGGGACGCGGTTCGGGCACCGGCTCGGCGTCGGGGTCACCCCACCACGCGCCGGTGATCGGGTACTTGATCGACGGTCCGCCGACGCCATGTTGGTTGGCCATGCCCTGCTGGTTGCTCACGTCTCGCCCTTTCACCACGACGCCGGTCCGGGCGTCACGCGCAGATTACCGGATGCCCACGCCGGCCCGCCCGATGGTGGCCTCCACATGACGACACCGGGGGACGGGCCACGTACTTGAAGTGGTCCATCCCCCGGTGTCAGGGGTGCCCTGCCGCCTGCTCGGGCTAGCTGCGCGCTACCTCGGGAGTCGGACGAAAGCGGCGCAACCGCAGCGAATTCGTCACGACGAATACCGAGCTGAATGCCATCGCAGCGCCGGCGATCATGGGGTTGAGAAGGCCGAATGCCGCAATCGGAATGGCGCAGACGTTGTAGAAGAAGGCCCAGAACAGGTTGCCCCGGATGGTGCCGAGCGTGGCCCGGGCCAGGCGGATGGCGTCCACGGCAAGCACCAGGTCGTGGCGCATCAGCGTGAGGTCACTGGCGGCGATCGCCGCGTCGGTGCCCGAGCCCATGGAGATGCCGAGGTCAGCCCCGGCCAGGGCGGCGGCATCGTTCACGCCGTCGCCGATCATCGCCACGCGGTGCTCCTGACGACCCTGTTGCCCGGAGGCCTGACGGCCCGAGCCATCGGAGCCACCCTCCAGTCCCGGGACACCCTGACCGGCGTCACCCGACTGCAGCCGGGTGACCACCTCGAGCTTCTGCTGCGGCAACACCTGGGCGTGCACCTCGTCGATGCCCACCTGGGCGGCAATGTGACGCGCGGCGCGCTCGTTGTCGCCGGTGAGCATCACGGTGCGCAGGCCCATCCGGTGGAACAGCTCGATGGCGCGCTGCGAGGTGTCGGCGATCTCGTCGCTGACCGTCACCAGGCCCCGCACTGCGGCCTGCCAGGCGACGAAGACGACGGTGGCGCCCTCGTCGGCGGCGCTGTGTGCCGCGGCGACCAGCTCGGCGGGGACCACCAGCTCCTCGCGTTCCATCAGCGCGGCATTGCCGGCCAGCGAGGCCTGCCCCGCCACGGTGGCGCGCACGCCGAGTCCGGGGATGATCTGGAAGTCGTCGGCGGCCTCCGGCTCGACGCCCGCCTGTTCGGCGAAGGCGACGATGGCCTCGGCGATGGGATGCTCCGAGCCGGCCTCGAGCGTGGCGACGCGCCGCAGCACGGCGTCGGTACCGACGTCCTTGCGTCCATCGGTTGCAGGGGCGACCACCACGTGCTGCACGGCCATCTCGCCCTTGGTGAGGGTGCCGGTCTTGTCCATCACGACGGTGTCGATCGTCTTGGCGCGTTCCAGGGCCTCGGGTCCGCGGATCACGATGCCCAGCTGTGCGCCGCGTCCGGTGCCGGCCAGCAGTGCGGTGGGCGTGGCGAGCCCGAGCGCGCAGGGGCAACTGATGATCAGCACCGATACGGCGGCGGTGATCGCGAAGCTGATGCCCGCACCGGCGATCAGCCAGGCCACCAGGGCCACGAGCGCCAGCACGATGACCACCGGCACGAAGACGCCGGCGATGCGGTCGGCGAGGCGCTGGGCGTTCGACTTGCTGGTCTGGGCCTGCTCCACGAGCGTCGCGATCTGGGACAGCTGCGTGTCGGAGCCCACCGCGGTGGCGCGCACCACCAGGCGGCTGTTGGTGTTGAGCGTGGCGCCCACCACGCGGTCGCCCGGGCCGACCTCGACGGGCACCGACTCGCCGGTGATCACGCGGGTGTCGATGGCGGCCTCACCGGCGGTGACCACGCCGTCGGAGGCGATCTTCTCGCCGGGACGCACGACGAACTGCTGGCCCACCGCGAGCGCCTCGATGGGCTCGGTGTGCTCGGTGCCGTCGTCGTCGAGCAGGCGGACGCGCTTGGCGCCGAGCTTCAGCAGCTCCCGCAGTGCAGAGCCGGCCTCGCGGCGCGAGCGGGCCTCGATGAGGCGACCCAACAGGATGAAGGTGATGGTGCCGCACGCGGCCTCGAAGTAGACGCTGCCCAGGGCGTCGTGGTGCGACAGGGCGAAGGAGAACTCGTGGCGCATGCCGATCATGCCGGCGCTGCCGAAGACCAGGCAGTAGACGCTCCACAGGTAGGCGGAGATGGTGCCGACGCTGATCAGCGTGTCCATCGACGCCGAGCCATGCTTGAGGTTGGTCCAGGTGGCCTTGTGGAAGCCCCAACCACACCAGAACAGCACGGGCGTGGCGGCCACCAGGCTTGCCCACTGCCAGCCCGGGAACTGCAGCGGGGTGACCATCGCCACGACCATCACGGGCACGGAGATGATCGCCGCCACGATCAGGCGTCGCCTGATGGAATCGGCATGCGCACTGGCCAGCTCGTCGGAGTCGGTGTCAGGCGTGGGAAGGGACGCGTCGTAGCCGGCGTCGCGCACCACCTCGATGAGGGCTTCGGGGCGCGTGGCGGCCGGCGCCGTCACATGCGCCTTGTTGGTGGCGTAGTTGACCGCCGCCTCCACGCCGTCGACCTTGTTGAGCCTCTTCTGGATGCGCGAGGCGCACGACGCACAGGTCATGCCGGTGACGTCGAGGTCGATGCTCACCAGGTCGCGGGCATCGTCGGGAATGGTGATGGTGTCGTCGAGCACGACCGTGTTGCCGGCCGAATCATCAGCTACCAGGCCCGGGGCGCCAGGGCGCCCACCAGCCACCAGGTCCGGGGCGCCAGAGCGCCCACCAGCCACCAGGTCCGGGGCGCCAGAGCGCCCACCAGTTGCCGCGTCGGGCGGCGTGGAAGTGCCGCCTGCTTGCTCATGCGCACTGTTGGTCATCGGATTCCCTTCAACGGGGTGGGGGGCGTGGAGGCACCCGTCGGCACGCGAAACGTGGCCCCACGGTCGGTGGGCCACGGCGCGTCGGGCCGGGCAGGTCAGTTCCGCGTCAGGCGGGCTGCACCTGGTAGTCCTCGCCGGCCTCGGTGACGGCGGCCTTGATCGCGTCGAAGTCGATGGGCTCGGCGCTCGTGATGGCCATCGAGCCGTCGTCGAGCTTCACCTTCACCTTGCGGACGCCCGGCAGCGCCGAGACCTCTTCGGTGACGTGGTTGACGCAGTGTCCGCAGGTCATTCCGGTGACGACGTACTTGCTCTTCATGGTGGTACTTCCTTCTTCTGAGGGGTTGTTGATGTGCTGTCCGCTGAGGGACCGTGTCTGATTCGACCCGGCGCGACTCAGCGGGGCGTGATTCGCAGATGGGGGGTCGCGGCGCGATGGCCGGACCCGATTGGCTACGACCTGACCAGCCGGGCGATGGCGTCGGAGGCCTCGGCCAGCTTGATCTCGGCCTCGTCGCCGCCCTCGCGGGCAGCGCGCACCACGCAGGTGCTCATGTGCTCGTCGAGCATCGCCAGCGCCACGGATTGCAGCGCCTTCGAGGTGGCCGATATCTGGGTGAGAATGTCGATGCAGTACTTCTCGTCGAGCACCATCTTCTGCAGCCCGCGCACCTGGCCCTCAATGCGCCGCAGGCGCTTGAGGTAGTTCTCCTTGTTATCCAGATAGCCGTGGTGGTGATTGCATTCGCCATCGCAGCCACAATCGCCATGCGCATCATCCACGGTGGCGGTTGGTGCCGGCGTGCTTTCCGGATCGGCTGCCAGCGGCAGGTCGGTGACCCCGCGAGCCTTCGTTGCTTCACTCACGGACGTCAGATTAATACCCCCGGGGGGTATTGGCAAGCGCTCAGGACGATACCCCCACAGGGTATGCCCATCAGGCCCATCCACGGAAGGCCGGACGCCCCCGGTGCGGGCATCGCCGGCACCCGGACCCGGGGCGCGCCGCCGCACTGCCACGTCACTGCCATGCCCCGCCGACCCGTGCCGGGGCGCTCCGACTCCGGGGCCGCGGACCCGGTACCCGACCCCACCAATCCCGCCCATCCGTCCGGCCCACGGACCCGGGATCAGCACAAAACCGAGATATCCACATTCGCTGTGCATAAGTGCCATCCGACAATCCCCACACCGCGATCCCTTCCTTTCCGGTCGTCGACCGATCCCCCACGCGGACGCGGATGCTCCCCGCCCCGCCGGAAACGTCAGTTCCGCGCTTTCCCCGCGTGGAAGTGCCGCCGCGGGGCTGTGCGCCCGGCACCCGTCCACGAGTTTTCCGGGCAGTATCCCGTCGTCCACATGCGCTCAGGCGGGTCGTCCACAACGGTCCACATGCCGTCCACAGGGCCTGTGGAAAACCACCCTTGCCGCAGGTTTTCGGGGCGGCTACCGTTGGGCCTCGCACGCCACAACCACAGCCGCACGCACACGCCGCGACCAGGTCGTCCCCACCGTCCAGCACCCCGCCCGCCGGGGTCCGCACGGGGCAACGACATGGGCCAACCACACGGGCACCACGACCGGAAAACACCGCGCTGACAGGGCACAGGACCACGCCGGGGCACCCGATCGGCCCGTGCGCGGCCAAAAACTGTGGGTGGCGGCGGGCACAATGCTTGCCGGGCAGTCACCACCGCCCGCGCAGGACCATCGGGACCACAAGACATGTGCCCGACGAGCCGTTCGGACCAACCGTTCGGAGAGGGAGCGAATGAGCGCCATAGAGATGGATCGTCCGCCACTGGCCGGCGACCTTGATCGCACTCCGCCACAGGACGTGGGTGCCGAGCAGAGCGTGCTCGGGGCCATGCTCATGAGCAAGGACGCCATTGCCGACGTGATCGAGGAGGTGCGCCCCCAGGACTTCTACCGTCCGGCGCACGAGACGATCTACGAGGCGATCATCGACCTGTACGGACGCGGCGAACCCGCCGATGCCGTCACCGTGGCCGCCGAGCTCGACAAGCGTGGCGAACTGGAGCGGGTGGGTGGACGTGTCGGCCTGGTCGACCTGATGCAGTCCATCTCGATCGCCGCCAACGCCGGCTACTACGCCCAGATCGTGCACGACAAGGCCACGCTGCGCCGGCTGGTTGACGCGTCGATGAAGATCGCCCAGCTCGGCTACCAGGGCGCCGGCGACGTGCCCGACATCGTGGACGCCGCCCAGCAGACCATCTACGAGGTGAGCGAGGGCAAGACCAGCGAGGACTACAAGTCGCTGAAGGAGCTGCTCGAGCCCACCATCGACGAGATGGAGGCGATCGAATCGCACACCGGCGTGATGTCGGGGGTGCCCACCGGGTTCATCGACCTGGACGAGCTCACCAATGGCCTGCACGGCGGCCAGATGATCATCGTGGCCGCGCGGCCCGCCGTCGGGAAGTCGACACTGGCGTTGGACTTCGCCCGTTCAGCGGCGGTGAGCAACAAGCTGCCATGTGCCTACTTCAGCCTGGAGATGAGCCAGACCGAATTGGTGATGCGCCTGCTGAGTGCCGAGGCGACCGTGCCGCTGAACCACATTCGCAACGGCAAGCTCAACGACGAGGAATGGGACCAGATCGTGCGCAAGGCCGGTCAGGTGCAGGAGGCGCCGCTGTTCATCGACGACTCCCCCAACCTGACGATGATGGAGATCCGGGCCAAGGCCCGTCGCCTCAAGCAGCGCAATGACCTGAAGCTGATCATCATCGACTACCTGCAGCTGATGAGTTCGGGACGCAAGGTGGAAAGCCGCCAGCTGGAGGTCAGTGAGTTCAGCCGCCAGATCAAGCTGTTGGCCAAGGAACTGTCGATCCCGGTGGTGGCGCTCTGCCAGCTCAACCGTGGCCCCGAGCAGCGCAATGACAAGAAGCCGATGCTGTCCGACCTGCGTGAGTCCGGATCGCTGGAGCAGGACGCCGACATGGTGATCCTGCTGCACCGCGAGGACGTCTACGACCGCGACAGCCCGCGCGCCGGCGAGGCCGACTTCATCGTGGCCAAGCACCGCAACGGCCCCACCGCCACCATCACCACCGCATTCCAGGGCCATTACAGCCGCTTCGTGGATATGCAGCGCTGAGTCCCCGAGTCCGCACCATCTGATCGATTACTGGCGGCCACCGGGCCGGGCTGCTGGGCGCACCAGGCGTGCACCCGAATGAGGCTCCCGACCCGACCGGGCACTGGACTGCGCAATCGGGCCTGCAGTCAGGGCTCGCGTTCCGCGGGTGCGTCATCCAGCAGTTCCAACACGTGGAGGGCCCCGGCCACATTCACCGAAGGGGGCAGGAGCTCGCTCAGCAGGTGGGCCCATTCCGCCCGGACGCGGGCAGTGGCGCGGCGCGCGTCGTCGGTGACGAATAGCCGCGTGACGCGCGCGTCGTCCCGATCTGCAGCGCGGGTGATCAGGCCCTTGCGCTCCAGGGATCGCAATCCGGCGCTGGCATTGCTGCTGCGCACCATCAGGTCGCGCGCCAACACCCCCGGGCTGGTGCCGGGATGGTCGTCTACGTAGCGCAGGAACAGGGCTTCCAGCGGGCTCACCGGGGTGATGAGCGGGTCCCGGAAGCGATGTGCCTCGATGCGGCGTGCCACCCGCACGATGCGATCGGCCAGTTCGCCGAGCTGCTTGTCGCGGGGTCGATCGTCCGGGGACGGCGTCACCGCGTGCTCGCCGCGTACATGCTCCGCGGGTGCATCGTCGTCGTGTACGCCCTCGCCCCGTGCCGGCTGGTCCATGGCGTCAGTCTGCTCGGGAAACGTGTACGATGCAATAGGTATGTTTTAATAAGTATCTGGGATCCGTCGGTATCTCCACGTCGATCCCCCGAGAAAGGCACCCCTTGACCACCTCATCAACCCAGACCCCGACGCGCCTTTTTCTGGTGCTGCTGGGCCCGCTGCTCGCCGGGTTCATCGGCCTGTTCAGTGAAGCCGCACTCAACATCGCCCTGCCCGACCTGATGCATGTCTTCGCCATCAGCACCACCACGGCGCAATGGCTCACCACCGGATATCTGCTGATGGTCGGCATGCTGCTGCCGCTGTCCAGCCTGCTGGTGCGCTGGTTCACCACCCGTCAGTTGGTGTTCACCGCCCTGGCCTTCTTCGCCGTCGGCGCCACGGTCAGCGCACTGGCACCGGGCTTCGGCATGCTCGTGGCCGGACGCCTCATCCAGGGCGCCGCCACCGGCATCCTCATCCCCCTCATCGTCTCCACCGCCGTGGCCGCCTATCCGCCCGAACGCCGCGGCAGCGCCATGGGACTCGTCGGCCTGGTGCTCATGTTCGCCCCGGCGATCAGCCCCACCGTGTCGGGGCTCGTGGTGCAGACGATCGGTTGGCAGTGGATCTTCTGGCTGATGCTTCCGCTGGTGGCGCTGTCATTGGGCGTCTCGACGACGTTCCTGCGCAATGTGCAGCCCATCACCCGTCCGCATATCGACGCTGCCTCCATCGGCCTGTCAACCATCGGCCTGGGACTCTTCGTGTTCGCCATGAGTTCCGCGGGCTCCTTTGGTATCACCAACCCGCTGGGGTGGGGCAGCTTCGTGGTGGGCATCGTCGCACTCGCCGTGTTCGTGCACCGTCAGCTGCATCTGCCCCAGCCGATCCTTGACGTGAGGGTGTTCGCCCGTCGGAACTTCGCGGTGGCCTCGGCGCTGATCCTGGCCAACAACGCCCTGCTGATGTGCGCGATCTTCCTGATCCCGATGTACCTCGAGCAGGGACGGTCGGTGGCCGTGTTCACCGCCGGCCTCATCATGTTGCCGGCCGGCGTGGTCAACGGCCTGGTGTCGGTGTGGGCCGGACGCGCCACCGACACCCACCGTCCGTGGGTGATCGCCCGGGCGGGCTTCGCCATCGCCACCGTGGCCGCAGCCGCCTTCCTGCTGTTGGGCACCGACAGCCCACTGTGGATGCTCGTCGCCTTCCACTGCCTGCTCATGGTGGGTGTGCCGCTGGCCATGACACCCACCCAGACGCACGGACTCAATGCCCTGCCGGACCGTCTGGGCGCCGACGGTTCCACCGCCATCAGCACCCTGCAGCAGGTGGGCGGTGCCCTGGGTACCGCCTTTGCCGCCGGTCTGCTGAGCGCCGGGCGCGGCGCCGCCGAGCAGTCGGGGGTCTCCTCGTCGGCTGCGACCATCGCCGGGGTCCATGAGGGCTTGCTGTTCTCCGTCGCGCTCGGACTGGTCGGCCTGGGGCTGGGGCTGGCCTTCAAGCGGGGCACGCAGGCAGACGAGCCGGTCGTCGAGCCTGAGCTGACGGCCGCACTCGCCTGACATCCGCGGCGTGGGAACAGGGGTGGCCGGCCTACAGGTAGGCGCGCCAGAACTGGTCGGCCACCGGGTTGTCCTCCAGCGGGACGCCGAGTTCCACCGCCGCCTGCGCCGCCCAGTGCGGATTGCGCAGTGCGGCGCGTCCGATGCTCACGGCGTCGGCCTGGTCGGTGGCCAGGATCGTCTCGGCCTGGGTGGCGTCGGTGATCATGCCAACGCTCGACACGACGGCATCGGTGTCGACCAGCGCGTCCTTGATGGCCGTGGCCAGCGACACCTGGTAGCCCGGGCCCATCGGGATCGGGCCGCCATTGAGGCCACCCGAGGAGACGTCGATCCAGTTGAGGCCGTGGTCGGCCACCAGCTCGTGCATCACGGCGGCCGCGGTCTCCAGGTCGAGGCCGCGCTCCGTCCAGTCGGTGGCGCTGAGGCGCAGGCCCAGCGGCTTGGTGGCCGGCCACACCGAACGCACCGCGTCGACGATCTCGCGCATGAGCCGCGAACGCCCCGGCAGGTCGCCGCCGTATTCGTCGGTGCGGGTGTTGGTGAGCGGCGACAGGGCCTGGTGCATCAGGTAGCCGTGGGCACCGTGCAGCTGGATGGAGTCATAGCCGGCGGCGTCGGCACGCCGGGCCGCCTCACGGAATGCGTCGACGACCTGCTTCAGACCGGCCGCGTCGAGCGCCTGCGGCGCGTCCAGCCCGGGGAAGACCGGCTGGTCGGTGATGCCCACGGTCTGCCAGCCGCCCTGGTCCGCGGGCACGGTGCCGCCGGGCTGGTCGGGCAGCCACGGATAGGTGGACGCCTTGCCGCCGGCATGGCTCAGCTGGGTGGCGATGGCCGCGCCCTGGGAGTGGACGAAGTCGACGATGCGGGCATGCACCTGCTGCTGCTCGTCGTTCCACAGGCCGATGTCGCGCGGCGAGATCCGGCCGCGCGGTTCCACGGCCGTCGCCTCGGTGGTCACCAGGCCGAAGCCCCCGGCCGCCAGCGAGCCGTAGTGCTGCAGGTGCCAGTCGAGCGGCACGCCGTCGTGCGCGTCGACGATGTACTGGCACATCGGCGACACGATCGCGCGATTGCGCAGGGTCAGGCCGTCGCCGGCGGGCGCGGAGATGGTCAGTGGCGAGAAGAGCGAAGATGTCACGAGGGCTGCCTCTGCTGGTCGGGAACTGTCTGATTGGCGGCCCCACCCGCTGACGCGGCCGGGGCTCATCGTCCAGCATTCCATCCCGCCGGCACCATGGGCATGACAATGGGCAGCGCCACGCCGCGCTGACAAGCGGAGTTAGCCTGCGACCATGCGCGCCACGCCCACTGAACATACCCACTACACGCACGGTTACGCCCCCAGCGTGCTCGCCTCGCACCGGGCGCGCACCGCGCGGAACTCGGCGGGATATTTATTGCCGTTGCTGCGTGGGGGCATGAGCCTGCTGGACGTCGGCAGCGGGGCCGGCACCATCACGGCGGACCTTGCCGCGTTGGTCGCGCCCGGGCACGTGACCGCCCTGGAGGTCACCGACGAGGCCGTCGCGGTCACCCGGGCCGGGCTGGCGGCCGCCGGGGCCGGCACCGTGGAGGTGCGGCGCGGCGACGTGGCAGACCTGCCCTTCGACGACGACAGCTTTGACGTGGTGCACGCCCACCAGGTGCTGCAGCATGTGGGCGATCCGGTGGTCGCGCTGCGCGAGATGATGCGCGTGGCCCGTCCCGGCGGCGTGGTGGCCGTGCGCGATTCCGACTACGCCGGATTCACCTGGTGGCCCGAGTTGGCCGGCCTGACCCGGTGGCTGGAGCTGTACCGGGCTGCGGCACGGGCCAATGGCGGCGAGCCCGATGCCGGACGACGCCTGCTGGCCTGGGCCCATGGCGCCGGTGCCACCGAGGTGACGGCATCGTCATCCACGTGGTGCTACGCCGACGATGCCGCCCGTCAGCTGTGGGGTGGCACGTGGGCGCAGCGCATCCTCGACTCGTCGATCGCCGAGCAGCTGACGTCGTCGGGCATGGCGACGCGCGACGAGCTGGAGCAGATCTCGCAGGCCTGGCGGCACTGGGCGGCCGATCCCGACGGCTGGTTCAGCCTGCTGCACGGGGAGATCCTGATCCACGTGTGAGCCGGCCTCGCCGCCGCCGCTGATCGGTGGTGAACACGAGATAGGTGCGGATGAAGCACGGTAGACGGTGCTTTTGTCGCACCTATTCCCGGCCGCCGTTGTCCGGACGTCGGATCGGCTTGGCACCCATCGCCCAATAGCTGGCAGCACGCTTGGCGGTGCGCATCGGCACCACCAGCAGCAGCTCGCCATCGCTGTGGATCACGCGCGGGGCGGTGGACGGAAAGATCTGGTTGAGCACGAACGTCGCGGCAGCCGGCCACTGGGCGTAGTCCCGGGAGGGCACGCTGCGTTGCCACAGGTCCCAGTCGTCGAAGTCGACGTGCTTGAGTGCCGAGCGCAGGGCGGTGAGCGCCACCATGTTGGCGATGGTGCTCTCGGCGAGCACCTGCCCGGCGAGCAGGCGTCCGGCGACGGCGGTGGCGGCACGGCGCTCATCGAGCTCGGGAAGCTGGCTCGACACGCTGGTACGACGATCGGCAACTGCCTGCACCTGACGACGCGTCTCCGCGTCGAGCGCCACGCATTCGGCGGCGCTGATGCGCACCGCGCGCACCAGCAGCTCCGTGTCACCCATGATCATCAGCGGCGAATAGTCGTCGAGCTGCAGGTCGTCGACGATGCCGGGCGCAGGTTCCCATTCGGGCAACATCCGGCGTTCCTCCCCATGCCACGGACCCCGGGGAAAGCCCCTCTGGTCCTGGCCATGACCCCGATCTGATCCATCGTGCCACGCACGCTGAGATCCCGATGACGGCAACGGTGGCCGAGTGAGTGCACCACTGCGATCAATGCGGCATCACGGTCCACTTCGACAACCCGCCGGCCGTTGGTGTGATTGGCCCTTAGGGATCACCCTAAACGGTAGTACCCTTTATGGATGGGCATCGAGCTCACCGACAGCGCCGCCGAACACGGATACACCAAGCAAGATGCGATCCATGCGATGGAGACACCGTTGGCGTTCGTCATGGCCTTCCCGCCAACCCGCCCGGGTCATGCCAGACCGCCGGCGGCCTGGGTCGGGCCGGCGCGCTGAGGAAGGACCATTGAGGTGTTCGCTGACGTGGACGACCGCCACCGGAACCTGGTCATGTTCCATTGCATGGACGTGAGGCAGACCACCCGTGAGCGACTCATCGCTCTGGGTTGCGATCTAGAGGGGAGAGCATGATGGAAGCACAGGACAGGGACTACCGCGAAGCCATCGAGCAGATCGACGCCGACGAAGGCCGCGGATGGGACTCCCCGGACGTCCTCGTCGGCGATCAGGCAGTGGAAGCCAGCCGTGCACTGCTCGCCCGCGTTGGACACCCAAGCCTTGGACATGGCAATGCCACCGGACGTGGACGCTCACCCAAACGGCAGGTGCGACTGCCCGAAGAACTCAACGATCGTCTCGACCGGTTCACGGCCGCCCACAACACCAATGCCTCACAGATCATGCGCCGCGCGTTGGAGGACTATCTCGACCGTGTCGATGGTGACGGGCGAGCCGCCTGACCCCGCAGCAGGAACCCCTTCCCGGGACGGGACACATGGCTGGCCTCCGACACATGGATGGCCTCCATGATCCTTCCCACGGCCATGCCCTGATCGATGACACGGTTCCCCTCCGGCAGTCGCAGGGGAAACCGTGTCAACCCGCAGCCCCTCCGTCGGCGACAGACCGGCGGCACTAACGTGAAGATGTGCCTCGAGTTCCCCCGCCGCCAGCGCTGCCCACGTCCATCTCGCTGCTGCGCATTGTCGCCCAGGGACTCGTGCCGGCCACGTCGGCGCCGACGCCCCATGAGGCGGTGCGCCGCCAGCTGGCCATGCAAGGCCAACTGTTCGGATCGTCCCTGGACGCGATCGCCGCCCGCACCCGCCAGACCAGCACCGACGGAGTGCGCGCCGCATTCAACCACCGCGAGCTGATGCGCTCGTGGCCGATGCGCGGCACCATCCACGTGACCACGGCCGAGGACCACCACTGGCTGCGGGTGGCACTGGACAACCGGCGGGCCGCGTTCAAGCACCGCGCCGAGACCGAGTTCGGCGTCGACGAGAAGCTACTGAAGCAGGCCGCCGACATCGCCTTCGAACTGATCGGCGAATATGGCGCCGTCTCGCGTCGCACGCTGGTCAACGAGTGGGCGCGCCGCGGCGTCGTGCCCGCCGATCCGCATGCCGCCGGCGCCGGCCACCTGCGCCGTTCCCTGATCATCTGGCTGCATGCCGACGGACTGCTCGTGCAGGGCCCCCTGCAGGGCAATGAGCCGCTGCTCGTGGACGCCCGCACGCTTCCCGACGCCACCACCGGCCCCGGCCACTCCGGCCGCGGTAGCAAGGCCCCCACCGGCAACCCGGCCGCGCTGGCCGAGATCGCCCGCCGCTACGCCACCAGCCACGGGCCGGTGACCGCCGCCGACCTGGCGCGGTGGAGCGGTCTGTCGAAGACCGTGGCGCTGCGTGCCCTGCGCGACGCGGTGTCGGCCGCCGACAGCCCCGGGGCGTCTGCCTTCGACGGCTCGCACATGGTGCCCCTGTTGCGCATGTCGGGCGCGCAATTGCTGCGGATGGCCCACGCCGTCGCGGGGGGACGCCAACCGGCCGAGGCCCCTGCCGGCGAGTTCGTGCTGCGCGCCGACCTGGCCGACCTGCTGGCCCAGTCGTTGCCCGCCGCCCGACGCACCATGCTGCTGCCCGCCTTCGACGAGCTGCACATCGGCTACCAGGATCGCAGCTGCCTCACCGACGCGGCCGGCGAGACCCTGCTGAGTCCCTCGAAGAACGGCATGTTCCGCCCGATGCTGGTCGATCGTGGACGCGTGGTGGCGGCCCTGGCCGACGGCCAGCTCGTCTGGGCCGACGGGCAACCCGCCAGCAAGCGCTTGGAGCGGGCCACACAGCTGGCGATCAACCGCGCCGCCCGCGACTGACACGTCACCACACGTCACCACACGTCACCACACGTCACCGCACGTCACCGCACGGTGTTGGCCGGGACCGGCTCGTCCCCGGTCCCGGCCAACACCGTCGTGCAACGGTTCAATGAGGCGCCGAACTCACTCCCGCTCGGCGCGTCCCGCCTGGTCGGCAGCAACATAGACATGTCCGCCGGCAGCCAGGAACTCACTGCTCTTGGCAGCCATCGCGGCGGCCAGGCCCTGCGGCGTGGCAATCACCCCGCCGCCATCGACCCCAGTCCCCTGCGCCGCCGTGGGCGCCGCGGCTGCCACCGGGGCTGACATCGGGGCCGGCATCCCCAGCGTCGTCGAGCCGTTCACGATGGCGGCCTGCTCCAGCGCCCCACCGAACCGGCTGCGGATGTTCTGCGAGATGGCCATCGAGCAGAACTTCGGCCCGCACATCGAGCAGAAGTGGGCCAGCTTCGCGCCCTCGGCCGGCAACGTCTCGTCGTGCAGGCCGCGGGCCGTGTCGGGGTCGAAGGCCAGGTCGAACTGGTCGTTCCAGCGGAACTCGAAGCGCGCCTTGCTGATGGCGTCGTCGCGATCCCGCGCACCGGGATGGTGCTTGGCCACGTCGGCGGCGTGCGCGGCGATCTTGTAGGTGATCACGCCGGTCTTGACGTCGTCGCGGTCGGGTAGTCCCAAGTGCTCCTTGGGGGTGACATAACACAGCATGGCGGTGCCCCACCGGGCGATCTCGGTGGCGCCGATGGCCGAGGTGATGTGGTCGTAGCCGGGGGCCGCATCGGTGACCAGCGGTCCGAGCGTGTAGAACGGCGCCCCCTGGCACAGCTGCTGTTCCAGCTCGACGTTCATCTTCACCGTGTCGAAGGGCACGTGGCCGGGCCCCTCGATCATCACCTGCACGTCCTTGGCCCAGGCACGTCGGGTGAGCTCGGCCAGCGTCAGCAGTTCGGCGAACTGGGCCTCGTCGTTGGCGTCGGCCAGCGAGCCCGGACGCAGGCCGTCGCCCAGCGAGAAGCAGACGTCGTAGGCGCGCAGGATGTCGCACAGCTCGTCGAAGTGGGTGTAGAGGAAGTTCTCCTCGTGGTGGGCCAGGCACCATTCCGCCAGGATCGACCCCCCGCGCGAGACGATGCCGGTGACGCGGTTGGCGGTGAGCGGCACATAGCGCAGCAGCACCCCGGCATGCACGGTCATGTAGTCGACGCCCTGCTCGCACTGCTCGATCACCGTGTCGCGGTAGATCTCCCAACTGAGCTTCGACGCGTCCTCGTTGACCTTCTCCAGCGCCTGGTAGATCGGCACGGTGCCGATCGGCACGGGCGAATTGCGCAGGATCCATTCGCGGGTGGTGTGGATGTCGGCGCCGGTGGACAGGTCCATCACGGTGTCGGCGCCCCAGGTGGTGGCCCATGTGAGCTTGGCGACTTCCTCGTCGATGGACGAGGTGGTGGCCGAATTGCCCATATTGGCGTTGATCTTCACCAGGAAGCGCGAGCCGATCACCATCGGCTCTGCCTCGGGATGGTTGACGTTGAGCGGCATCACCGCACGGCCAGCCGCCAACTCGCTGCGCACCAACTCGGGATCGCAGTCCTCACGGGCGGCCGCGAAGGCCATCTCGGGAGTGATGATGCCGGCCCTGGCATAGGACATCTGGGTGATCGCCCCACCGTCGCGCGACCGCAGTGGCGTCTGTGTGCGCCCCTGCCATTCACGCGACGAGGCCCCGCGCTTGGCGGCCCGGCGGCCGTCGTCGGCCAGATTTCTTCCACGTCCGGAATAGACGGTGGTATCGCCTCGGGCATCAATCCAAGGCTGGCGCATCGGTGGCAGCCCCTGGGTGGAATCACAATCCGGACCCTGGGTGCAATAGTCGGTGAATGGTGCATTGGCGCCGCCGCCGGGGGTGTCCTGGAGCTTTATCTCCTGATAGGGGACCTCCAGCGTGAAATCTCCGAATTTCACGGCACGCGTGGCGCGGACGCGGTTGGCGGGAGCGTTGTTTGGTGTGGATGAATCCATGATGAGTCTTCTTTTCCCTTCGCCGGCATTACCCGGACAGGTGCAATCGGTGCTCGAGCAGACCAGCTCGATCTCAGCCCGTTCTGAGGGCGCCCGTGATGACGCGCCACACGCTACACCGGCCGGGCCCCGAGATGCGCATCCACAGCTGCCCATCCACCGCGGAGGGTCGGAATGTGGGATCACCTCGCGAGAGCCGGCCACGGGACGATACTCACAATGTTCACGTCACCATCGTCGCTGACGCCTGGTGGGGTGACAGATAAGGCGCCCCGAGGCCGTGCATCGTCTGCACCGCCACACCCGCGGGGCGAAATGCTCGACGGAAGGCACCCCCATGCTGGCCCTGGACACGGCCTCAGCGATCCGGCTCGACCTGTCACCGGTCGATTACCTGATGCTGCTCATCTATTTCTCGACAGTGCTCATGATCGGTTTCGCCGCCCGCCGCAGGGTGCACTCGTCGATGGACTTCTTCCTGTCGGGACGCTCAATGCCGGCCTGGATCACCGGGCTGGCGTTCGTCTCGGCGAACCTCGGCGCCACGGAGATCCTGGGCATGGCCGCGAACGGCGCCCAGATCGGCATGGCAACGCTGCACTACTACCTGATCGGCGCGGTACCGGCCATGGTGTTCCTCGGCTTGGTGATGATGCCGTTCTATTACGGTTCGAAGGTGCGCAGCGTGCCCGAGTTCATGTTGCGCCGCTTCGGCAAGGGCGCGCACCTGGTGAACTCCATCTCATTCGCCGCCTCGAATGTGCTGATCGCTGGTATCAACCTGTATGCGATGGCGCTGATCATCGAGGCCATGCTTGGCTGGCCCGAATGGCTGGCCGTGGTGATCTCGGCCCTGTTCGTGCTGATCTACATCGTGCTGGGCGGTCTGTCGTCGGCCATCTACAACGAGGTGATGCAGTTCTTCGTGATCATCGCCGCCCTGGTGCCGCTGACCGTCGTCGGCATGCACCGCGTGGGCGGATGGGGTGGCCTGACGCAGGCATTGGCCAACACCACCGGTGGCAAGCTCATGACACATGCATGGAAGGGCACCGGGATCGGTGATGTGACGAATCCGATCGGCGCGAACTGGCTGGCCATCGTCATGGGCCTGGGCTTCGTGCTGGCGTTCGGATACTGGACCACCAACTTCACCGAGGTGCAGCGTGCCTTCTCGGCCAAGAACATGTCGGCCGCACGACGCACCCCGCTGATCGGCGCCTTCCCGAAGCTGTTTATCCCCTTCATCGTGGTAATTCCCGGCATGATCGCGGCGGCCACCGTGGGCAATCTGTTCGCTGACGGCACGATCACCTACAACGAAGCCATCCCCAAGTTGATGCAGATGTACCTTCCGCAGGGTGTGCTCGGCGTGGCGGTCACCGGCATGATGGCGTCGTTCATGGCCGGCATGGCCGCCAATGTTTCGAGCTTCAACACGGTATTCACCTATGATATCTGGGAACGCTATATCAAGCCGAACATGCCTGATCGATATTATTTGAGCGCTGGCCGAGTGGTCACCACGGTGGGCGTATTGATTGGTGTGGGAACTGCATTCCTGGCCGCCCAATTCGGCAACATCATGACGTATATGCAAACGCTCTTCTCCTTCTTCAATGCGCCGCTGTTCGCAGTGTTCATCGTGGGCATCTTCTGGAAGCGGGCGAGTCCGGCCGGCGGCCTGTGGGGATACATCGCGGGCATCATCGCCCCGATGGTGGTGTGGATCGGATACCTGAACCATTGGTCGTGGTTCGACTACGCCACCGGTACCGCCGAGACCTTGTACGGGGCCATCTGGTCGTTCGTCACCGCCGTGGTGGTGACGGTGGCCGTCTCGGTGGTCACCAAGCCGAAGCCGATCGCCCAGCTCGACGGGCTGGTGCGCGGTGTGGGCATCATCAACCTGAAGGCCGACAACCACGCCGGCGACGATGCCTGGTACCGCTCGCCGGCAGTGCTCGGCTTCACGGCCCTTGTGCTGTGCGTGCTCCTCTACATCCCGTTCGTGTGATCCCCGGAAAGGTCATCTCCCATGTCTGATACTGACAACAGCCGGGGCAGCTCGGCGAACAAGGAACCATGGACCGGCGCGCAGCCGGCCGAGCCGCTGACCACCGGTGACCTGCCTGCGGTGCAGCTGACCAAGGAAGAACGCGACGATGCCATCCGAGACACGCGACGCTTTGACCTGCGTCGCTTCCTGGGCGGGCTGTTCGTGGTCTACGGCGTGCTCGTCACCGGAATGGGCATTGCCCGCCCCGACGACGACAAGGCCCTCACCGGGGGCATCCCGATCAATCTGTACACCGGCATCACGATGCTCATCGTGGGGCTGGCGTTCCTGCTGTGGGACCACCTTCGCCCCGTTCCGGAGGACGACATCCTGCACAGCGCCGAGAAGTCGAAGGCGCAGTCGCTTCAGGGTGAGGACTTGCCCGCCTCCGATACGGCGCGCTGAGAGCCATCAGGCCTCCATCAGGCGATTCGGGGCGTCATCGCGGCCATCCGCGGCGGCGCCCCGAATTCGTATGCGCCGCCCGCGCCAATGGACCGCGCCAATGGCTACGTCTGCGGTTCCACCCAGATGGTCCGCGCCAGCCGGGCCGAGATGGTGATCGGCTCGCGGCCGGGCAGCGACATCACCACATCGGCCGAATAGGGCTCACCCGGCAACCGGGTGAGTGAGGTGCCCAGGGTGATGTGCCTGTCGCTGAGGAAGCGCAGGAACTGCGGATCGGTGTCCTTCACCCGCGCCACCCGCGCCGCCACGCCGGGGGCGAGGTCGGTCAACCGGGTGGTTCCGGTGTCGGCCAAGGTGCCGTCGGCGGCCGGAATCGGATCACCGTGCGGATCATGGGTGGGATGGCCCAAGTGTGCGTCGATGCGGTCGACCAGCGTGTTCGACACCGCATGTTCCAGCGCATCGGCCTCGCCATGCACCTCGTCCCACGGGTAGCCGAGCACGGCGGTGAGGAAGGTCTCCAGCAGGCGGTGGCGACGCACCATGCCCACCGCCACCCGGCGTCCCTTGGGCGTCAGGTGGATGGCGCCGTAGCGCTCGTGGCGCACGGTGCCGGCCTCGTCGAGGCGCTTGACCATCTCCGAGACCGCCGAATTGCTCTGGTCGAGGGCCTTCGCCAGCCGGCTGACGGTCACCGGATCGTCGTCGTGCTCGCCGAGCCCCCAGATCACCTTCAGGCACTGTTCCTGCGCTGAGGTGGGATGGAAGTCGGTGGTCACGGCGTCATTATGTCACGCCGCGAGTGAATTCTCCTGTGTGGGGAACTTGTGATTTCGGATACCCGAACTCTAGACTGAGGCCCAGTTGAACACTGGGTTCAGACGACCTTGGGTCGTCCGGACACCGGGTTCGGCGACGCCGCCTCCGCAACCGGGCCGACCCGGCGCAGGAGCATCCGGGCACGACCGGCAGTGGGGTTCGAGACAGTGGAAGACGACGAATGTCGAGTGCGATGACCGAATCAGAAGAGCGTCCCGACCAGGCCCCCGAGCGAGGACGACCCAGCCGCATCCATGGCTTGGTGCGTCCCACCAACGGGCTGTCGCTGGAAGAGATCAACGGCACCATCAAGACGCCCCCGCCCGGCACCGGGTTCTGGCGTTCGCTGGCAAGCTTCTCGGGGCCCGGCGCCCTGGTGGCCGTCGGCTACATGGACCCCGGCAACTGGGTCACCTCCATCGGCGGCGGCTCCCAGTTCGGCTACGGGCTGTTGTCGGTGATCCTCATCTCGAGCCTGATCGCCATGCTGTTGCAGTACATGGCACTGAAGCTCGGCATCGTCACCGGCATGGACCTGGCGCAGGCCACGCGCGCCCACGTCGGCAGGCGGCTGGGCATCGTGCTGTGGATCATCACCGAGCTGGCGATCATGGCCACCGACATCGCCGAGGTGATCGGCGCGGCGATCGCCCTGCACCTGCTGTTCGGCATCAACATGATCGTCGGCGTGCTGCTCACCGTGCTCGACGTGTTCCTGCTGCTGTTCCTCATGCAGGTGGGCTTCCGCAAGATCGAAGCGATCGTGGCCACGCTGATCCTCACGATCATGATCGTGTTCATCTACGAGGTGTACCTGGCCGGGCCCAATATGCCCAAGGTCTTCGAAGGATTCATCCCCACCAGCGACATCCTGCGGCCCGCCGAACTCACCATGGCACTGGGCATCGTCGGCGCCACCGTGATGCCCCACAACCTCTACCTGCACTCGGCCCTGGTGCAGTCGCGTGACTACGACCGTGCCGACGACGCGTCCAAGGCGCACGCGGTGAAGTTCGCCACCTGGGACTCGAATGTGCAGCTCAGTGCGGCATTCATCGTGAACTGCCTGCTGTTGCTGCTGGGTGCGGCGCTGTTCTTCGGCGCCACCCAGGACCTGTCCACGTTCGGCTCGCTGTATTCCGCGTTGAAGGACCCGACGCTGGCCGGCTCGATCGCCAGCCCGATCCTCAGCACCCTGTTCGCCGTCGCGCTGCTGGCGTCGGGCCAGAACTCCACCATCACCGGCACCCTGAGTGGCCAGGTGGTGATGGAGGGCTTCATCCGCATGCGCGTGCCGCTGTGGGTGCGACGCGTGATCACCCGGCTGATCGCGGTGATTCCGGTGGTGGCATTCACGATCATCTTCGGCGGCTCGGAGCACATGCTCGACGTGCTGCTGGTTGACACCCAGGTGTTCCTGTCGATCGCGCTGCCGCTGTCGATGGTGCCGCTGGTGTGGTTCACCAGCTCGAAGCGCATCATGGGCAAGCGCTTTGCCAACCCCCGGTGGGTTGCGGTGCTGGGCTGGCTGGCCACCGGCGTGCTGACGATCCTCAACATCAACCTGGTGATCCAGACGGTGACCTCGCTGTTCTGAGGGTTCGCGTTGGGTGGGGGCACCTGTCCGCCTGCATGCTGATCGCCGGACGGGACGTGTCCGGGCGCGCCGTCCCATGGTCACGACACGCCATTCGGTCGTTGGGTGGACAGTTGTGCGGCGTCATTACCGCACAGGTGACCATTTAGTGGCCGCTTCAGCCCAGGACGAGAAGATAGGGGCGGACAAGGGGCCGGCAACCGGTGGTTCAGGCGCCCTTGCGCGCCCCATGGATCGCGGCGGACAGCACTCCGGCGACGACCACGGCCATGAGCGCCGGGACGCCCTCGCCCTTCATGCGGAAGCCGCGGCGACGTCGATGCGTGCCAGGCTCAGGGGAAGTGCCACGCGCAGAAGAATGGGTGTCCTGCGGATCGGGTCCCGTCAGACCGGCTGGGTCGCCATGGGACCCGCCGGCTGCACGCTCGTGGACGCTGGGTTGCTGCTTGGCCATCGTGTCCCCCGGATCATCGCGGTCAGTTCCCCGGCACCAGCTGGATGCCGCCGGCGCCGCGAGCAAGTACAGCACATCGGGCGCGCCGCATCGGGTACACGCTCACCGCAGCACACAGGCGCACCGCGCCATCTCGACCCACGCCGGCCCCATCACGCCGGTCCCATCGCACAGGCACCTGCCATGCCTGACATCAGGACCGGGACCCGGCACCATCGGTCCCGGTCGGGGTCCCCACCCCGATTCCCGGGGACTCCTCCCAACCCAGATTTCCGGGGCGTCCCCACAGCCGGTCGGGCAACCGACTGTTAGCCTGTGAACGCCCACAGCTCGGGGAATCCGGTGCAATTCCGGAACTGACCCGCAACCGTGACAGGGACGTCCCCGGGCCCTCACCCCGTGGCCGCCGCTGGAGCCGGAGTACCGATCCGTGGCAAACCGTCAGATATCCGTCGAGGTCCACGGACAGGTCACCGGCACCCCGTGCCCGGCCAGCGCGCGCACCTCACCGAGAGGTACGAGCCCATCGCCATCACGGGCTCGCCGAGAGGCACACGCGATGCTCACCCGAACCGGTTCCGCCCACGCGGCACGCACCCCCACCGACGCCATCGGCCCGGTCACCGACGCGGCCCGCACCGTGACCTCACGCAACGCCCCGATGCCACGCAGCACCACGGCCCCACGCAGCACAGGGGCGAGCACCGTCCACCGGACAGCCGCCGCACTCGTCGCGCTCGCCATGATGCTCCTCGGATTGGGCACCACCCTCCCCGCACGTGCCGACGGCGGCCACGCAACGCCCGCATCCACACCAGCACCCACCAGCATCGGCGACTGCCTCGGCTCGGGACGCGTCTGGCTGTTCGTCAGCTACCAGGACGCCGTCGTGTCGAACCAGTGCGTCGGCAACCCCTCATCGGGCACCGAGGCACTGGGCGTCGGCGGGGTCAGCGTGCGCAAGGGCAAGGGCGGACTCATCTGTTCGCTCGCCGACACGCCCGCCGGCTGCACCACCGGCAACCGCGACTACTGGACCTACTTCCACGCCACCGACGCCACCGGATGGGCCAGCTACGACTACTCGCAGCTCGGCGCCGATTCCTTCCAGCCAACTGCCGGGTCCATCGAGGCCTGGTGCTACACCCGCGATGCCGACTCTGACCAGTCCCACTGCACGCCACCGGCGTTGCGTGTGACGCGCGCCGACGGTTCGGTGGCCAATCCGCAGGGGGCGACGCCGGCGGTCACCACCCTGGCATCGGTGTCATCGGGCGGACAGTCCCCCGTGGCGACGATCGCCGCGGGCGGCCTCGTGGTGGCGATGATCGGCGTCGCCGTGGTCGTGAGGCGACGTCGCGGCAAGCCCGCGCGGGCCCGTCGCCGAACCAGCTGATCGCCGACTCCCGCGCCGGGGTCACCAGCTCCTGCGGGTCGGCTGTGTCGTCGGATTCGCCCCGTTGTCACCCTGTTGCTGGTTGGCGACCTGCGCCTCCTGCTCACGGCGCTGCAGCTGCTCCTGCTGGGTGGCCTCGTCGGGCGCGCTGGACGCGCTGGACTGCTGCAAGCGGTCGATCTTCGACTGCACGCGCTGCTCGGTCTGCTCCTGCTGACCCCGGGCGGTGCTTGCGTCGCCCTGGTCCTGCCCGGACGCACTCGACGAGGGTGCCGACGACCCCGAGGGCTGCACGGATGGGCTGGCCGATGCCGGCGAGGACGACGCGGACGCCTGCGACGACCCCGACGGCTGTGCGCCGGACGAGGATCCCGGGCTGGGCTGCTGGGAACAGTTCAGCGCCACCACGATCTGCTTGGCCCGGTTCAGCGATTCCTGGGCCTGGTCGGTGTGGCCGCCGTCGCGCTGCATGTCGCCCAGCGCCTCCCACGACCACGCCAGGTTGAGCCCGACCATGCACTTGTCGGCCGGCGGGGCAAGCGTCAGGGCCTTCGAGAAATCAGTGCCGGCGGCCACGAAGTCACCGAGCCGGTAGTCGGCCGTGCCAGCGTTGAAATGGCCGATCCAGGGGTTGAACGGGTTGAGCACCGTCGTGCGGGCAAAGCCCGAGCGCGCCGCGACATAGTCCTTGTGGTCGTAATGGTCCATGGCACGGGACTCGTCAACCATGAGCCCGCCGATGCGCAACGCCGCCAGGCCCAACACGACGACCACCAGCCAACACGCCACCACCAACGTCCGGCGGCGACGCCGGCCCTTCGGGGTGGGTCCGCCCTTCTGTGCAGTGCCAGTCCTTCGCGCAGTGCCACCCGTACGCGCGCTCATGCCCGCTCCCCCCGTCCAGCGTGAGGCCCGGGCGCGCGGTCCGCCATTTGCGCGCGCACCCGGCGGTAGCGACCCACCGCGCTCCAGGTCTCGACGCCCAACAGCCCGGCCAGCACCAACGCGAACACCCAGTAGACCTCCACGGTGCGTCCAGGTTCGGTGTGCGCGGCGGAGGCACTGGCCGCCAACCCCGTGGCGGGCAGCGGGCCTGGCGCGGTGCGATGGTCGTAGTGGCCGCCGGTCTGCGCCGCAATCGCCTGCAGGGTCGCCTCGTCGAGGTGCGAGACGGCCCGCGAGCCCTGATAGCTCACATAGTCGCCCGAGCCCGGGTAGATCTGCATCGGCGCCCCGGCACTGGTGCCATAGCCGAGCACGAGCGCATCATCCAGGTCGCCGGCCAGCGACGCGAAGGAGCGCGGAGGTTGGTCGATCGTCTGCTCCCCGTCGCCGCAGTAGACGAACAGTCGCTGCGCGCCGGGACGCTCGGCCCGGGACGCATCGAGCAGTTGCCGGGCCTGGTCGACGCCCACGGAGATGTCGCTCCCGGTGCCGCGCGGGTTCTCACGCCATCCGATCGCGGCGGCGTAGCTGGCCACCGCCTGGCCATCGGTGGTGAAGGGCACCTCCACGCGGGCGTCGTTGTCCATGGCGATCACCGCGAAGCGGGCACCCGGATGGTCGGAGACCAGCTGGGCCACGTCGGAGGCGACGCCCGCGATGCGCGGCTGGTTGCCGTCGTAGTCCTCGGCGCCCATGGACGTGGTGCGGTCGATGAGCACCACCACGTCGGCGCCCGCCGGGGCCGGCTTCGGCGGGCTGGTGCGCCCGATCACCGGGTGCACCCCGATGAGCACCACGAGCAGGCAGATCGCCAGGCGCACCCAGCGGTGGGCCACCCGGGCCTCCCGCGCAGGTGCCCCACGATCGGCGCGCACGAGCGCCACGGTGACGCCGGTCAGGGCCAGGCCGGCGACGATCACCCACCAGATCGGTTGGAAGCTCATCGGCGTCCTCCCCGCGCACCGCGCGCGACCCCGGGACGGCGCACCTCGCTGATCGTCACGATCGCCAGCCCCAGGCACACCAGTCCGGCGCCGAATCCGGGCCGGTCGAACGACCTGTTGGTGGTGTGGGACAGGATCGCGGCACGCTGCTGCGCCTCGACCGCCTGGGCGATCACCTGGGTGTTGGCGGGTTGGCCGGCCTGCACGGTCAGCACCTCGCCGCCGGTGGTGTGGGCGGCGTTGCGCAGGGTGGTGAGTGCTTCCGCGTCGTCATTGTCGGGCGCCACCACGAAGACCATCACCTGCTTGTCGCGGGCAGCTTCCGCGGCCTGCTGGATCGAGTAGATCGCATTGCCCGACACCAGTCCGTCGGTGGCGAGCACGATCGTGCGCGATCGCGGCTGGTCGAGTTGGTCGAAGCGCCGCACGCAGCTGGTGAGCCCGTCGCCCACCAGCGACGATCCGGAATCGCCGACGCGGGTGCCGGCAATGGGATTGCGCTCGAGGTCGGCCACCTGCCTGCCCGCGTCGGTCAGCCGGGCCTGCACGAAGCCGGCGTCGCTGGTCAGCGGGAACAGGGTGACCGCGCCCGAGTCGAAGGCGACCAGCCCGATGCGCTCGCTGTCGAGGCGTTGGCTGAGGCGCTGGTAGGTGTCGACGACCGGCACATCGATGCCCTCCATGGACGGTGACACGTCCAGACAGAGCATCACATCGCGGTTGCGCATGAGTTCGTCGTCATTGGACACCCGGATCACCCGGGCGGCGAGCAACCCGGTGCCCAGTGCGGCCAGCGCCAGCCCGACCAGTCCGATGCGGGCCCAGCGCGCCCGGGCCGCCGCCAGTTGCCGGAAGCGCGGCAGGGCGCGCAGCCGTTCGGCGTGCGCAAGCCACAGGGCGCTCTCGTCCTGGCCGCGACGCCGTGAGCGCCCCAGCAGCCGCAGGAGGCCCACGCCGACCAGCGCCACCAGCACCGCGGCGCCGAGCCACCACCACATCACGCCCATTGCACGACCACCTCGCGCGCCTGGTGGATGGCCTCATCGGCGCCGGGGACCGTGGCCCGTTCGGGGGAGCTTGCCTGCTCACGCGGAGTCCCACCGGTGGACGCGTCCTCCGACGGCATCGCCGGGCCGGGGGCCGAAAAGCTCGCGGCATAGCCGGACGCCACGAACTGCGCCGCCGGCTCCAGCGCCGGGTTGTCCAGGGCGGCCCGTTCCAGCTCGGCCAGGGTCTGGAAGTCAGCGTCGCCACCGCTGGCGATGCCGACGAAGCGGCGCACGATCGCCGACAGCTGCTGGTGCACGGCCCTGTCGTCCAGGGCACCGGCGCAGTAGTCGGTCTCCACGTGGTCGATCTGTTGCAGCGTCCGTGCGCGCAGCCTGTCCAGGCTGTCCGGGGTGCGTGACGCGTCCTCCCGGGCCCACCGGCGGGCCAGTCGGCGCAGTGCCCAGCCGCCGACGACGGCCACCACTGCCAGGGTGAGCGCCACCAGGTACAGCCATCCGCTGTGGCGCACCGGCGGATTGATGTCGAGCGGAAGCATCCGGACCAGGGCCGCCCGGGGGCCCACCACCGCCGGGTCGGCCAGCACCAGCAGCTCAGCGAGTGGATACATGGCGCATCCTCTCCAACACCGACAGCACCTGGGTGATCACCACGTCATCCGGGGAGATCTCGGCATGCGGCACGCCGATCTGCTCCAGCGCGCGGGCCCGTTCGGCGTGGCGACGTTCGGTCTGCCGGGCGAACTCGCGGGCCAGTACGGCGTCGTGCCCCACGAAGGAGGGCAACCCGAGGCCACTGTCGACGTCACGCAGTTCCCGACCGGCACGCGCCGCGGCTTCGGGATCGAGTTCACCGATCGCGATGTGCACCAGCTGGTGCTGCGCGGCGAGGCGTCGCATGGACGCCAGGGCGGCATGGCCCGGCATGACGTCGGCGGTGACCAGGAACATGACGGTGCGACGCCGGGTGGCGGCGATCATCGTGCGCACCAGTTCGTCGAAGCGGGCCGGCGGCGACTCCGGCGTGCTCGATTCCTGCACGGCCACGAGCATGCGTTCCAGCTCGGTCTCGCGCAGCGTGGGGCGGGGGAGGAAGGGGCCATCGGCGCCCATCGACGCGATGCTGGCGTAGTCGCCGTGGCCCACCGCGAGCCATCCAAGCAGCCCGGCCACGGTGATGGCCACGTCAGCGACCGACTCGCTGACCATGGGCACAGGAGCGACCGACTCGCTGACCATGGGCACAGGAGCGACTGACTCGCTGGTCCCCGACCTCGTGGTGGCCTTCTCCCGGCTGTCGTTCCCGGGTGCGGCCACAGCGCGAGCCGACGCTCCGGTCCACGCGTGCGCCCCCTCCCCCGGCAGGCGGGTCGGGGCGATGGCGGCCGTGCCGGCCATCTCGCGTCCGATGTCGACCACCACCATGATCGTGTGCTTGCGGTCGCCCACATAGCGCTTCACCAGCACCTCGTCGCCGCGCGCGGTGGCGTTCCAGTCGATGTCCTTCACGTCGTCACCGGGCACATAGGCGCGCAGGTCGGCGAAGTCGAGGCTGCGTCCGGCATGGATCGACGCGTAGGCGCCATCGAGCAGCCCGGCCACCCGGCGTTGGGCGGGGATGGTCAGGCTGGTCTTGATGCGGGTGAGCAGTGCCATGGCGTCAGGGCGTGGGCACGGCGTCGAACACGGCGTCGATGATGGTCTCGGGGTGCACCTGCTCGGCGATCGCCTCGAAGGTGAGCACGATGCGGTGGCGCAGCACGGGATGGCGCATCGCCTTGATGTCCTCGGGCAGCACATGGTCGCGTCCGGCCAGCAGCGCACCGGCCTTGGCCGCCTCGAGGAAGGCCAGTGAGCCACGCGGGCTCGACCCGTAATCGATATAGCGGGCGATATCCGGCTCTTCACGATTGAGGGTGTAGTTGGGGTCTGAATCCTCCGGCCTCGAGGAGACTGCGGGCAATGTAGTTCGTCAGGTTTCGGAAGCCCAAGGCTGAGCCGCGCAGGTGTTCCAGTCGGCCATTGAGGGCTTCTGTCGGGCCGTTGGAGGTGTGGGGGCGCTCGAAGTAGGCCAGGACGTCTGTGGCGCGCCGCTTGAGGGTGCGCCCCAGGGTGATGATCTCAGCGAGGGCGGCGGGAACGCCGCGGCTGATGACCTCGATGACGTGGGCCAGCTGGGCTCGCCCGGCCTTGGGGTCGGGATCGCGGTAGGCGGCCACGATCTTCTGGTAGATGCCCCAGGTGGCTTCCACCCCGACGTGAGCGTCCTGGGCGAAGACGCCCTCCAGGCGGGTGCGTTGCTTGTCTGTGAGGAGATCCATCCCGGTGTGCAGGGTCTTGCGCACCCCGTACAGGGGATCCCCGGACCGGCCTCGATGTCCGGTGGTGTCTTGCTGGACGCGCTGGCGGCAGTGGTCCAGGGCATCGCCGGCGAGCTGGACGACGTGGAAGGGATCCATGACCTCCACCGCGTCGGGGAGTTCTTCCTTCGCTGCGGTCTTGAACCCGGTGAAGCCGTCCATGGCGACCACCTCAATCCGGTCGCGCCACGCAGGGTCTTGCTGGCTGAGCCACTCCTTGAAGGCCTTCTTGGAGCGGCCCTCCACCATGTCCAACAACCTGGCAGGACCCCTTCCCTCGCGCAGCGGGGTGAGGTCGATGATCACGGTGACGAACTTGTCGCCCCTGCGCGTGTGCCGCCACACGTGCTCGTCCACCCCGATCGTGGTCACACCCTCGAAGCGATGCTCATCGTTGATGAGGACCCTGCGTCCCTCCTCCAGGACGGAGGTGTTGGCGCAGTCCCAGGACACGCCCAGACCCTCAGCGACCCGGGCGACGGTGAGGTGTTGGACGACGATGCCCGCCACGGGCCCAACGCAGTCCGCCCCGGGACAGTTTCGAGCGCGGCTGGGCCGCCCCAGTGGTGTCCTGCCTCCACACACGCCCACACCCCGAACAGCGGTAGCGACGCACTCGCACCACCAGTGTCACCGGTCTCCAGCCCGAGGGCTCGTGGGCGAGGCGACGGACCACGGTGTCGCGGGGGATCCCTTCGCACCCACACTCGCGACACCACCGGTCATCGTCCACCACCCGGCAGGCCACCTCGCAGCGATCCGGGAGGACTCTCTGGCCCACCACCACGAGGCCGAGGTCATCCAGGCGGGCGAACGTGGTCAGATCGGGGGCAGCAAAGGTAGCGTGGGACACGTCGGGGTCTTTCAGATGGGCAGCGTAGGAACTCCCATCATCGGAAGACCCCGACCCTCACACCCACCCCGACACGCCAGCCAGACTCAACCCCCCGCTACACCCCGGATCGCGAAGAGCCCGTTGAGTGTCAGAGGCTCGTGGTAGCTACTAGAACGGGTTACGGTGCGAAGGGCGTAGCCATAGTCAGGTGTCGATCGGCGACAGGTCCGGTTTGGGCAGGTCTCTGGCGACGAGACCAGCGGAAGCTCAGAAGAAGGAGAAGTAGGTGTCCATGATTCAGCGGGCCGAGGACGGGCAGCCCGGCCGGCGCCGTAACCTTTCGGTGGTCGGGATCAGCGGTCTGGAAGAGTGGGAGAAGCACCTCGACCCGCCGAAGCGGCTGATCATCACCGGGGATGCCCGAGACACCGGCGTCGACGACAACTCGATCGATCTTGTCGTCACTTCACCGCCCTACTGGCGGAAACGTGACTACGGGCATCCCGATCAGATCGGTCAGGAGGCCACTCCGCAGGCATATGTCGAGTCGATGATGCAGTGCCTGGACGAGTGGAGGCGTGTGCTGCGCCCCACGGGGTCGGTCTTCCTGAACATCGGTGACACTTACCATCACCGATCCCTCATGGGTATCCCCGGCTTGGTTGAGTTCGGGGCTGTACAGCGCGGATGGCTGATCCGTAACCGCATCATCTGGACCAAGGACGGGGGGATGCCCGAGCCTGCGAGGAACCGGCTGGCCAACCGACACGAGTATGTGATCCACTTGGCGCTGAAACCGAACTATTACTACGATCTGCTCGGTTATTCGGAGGAGATGGGGAACGGTGCTAATCCGGGGGATGTGTGGCACATCAACCCCGAGCGCAACATGGGTCGCCATCTCGCGCCATTCCCGCAAGAGCTCGTCCGCAGGGCTGTGATGTTGGGCTGCCCTCCCCAAGTCTGCGCGACTTGCGGGAAGCCTCGGGTGCGGGTTGTGGAGCGCACCGACCAGCTCGACATGAGCCGGCCGCAGGCCAGACGTGCCGCCGAGCTCGCCAAAGAGCATGGCCTGACGGCTGAGCACATTCGCGCTATCCAGGCGACCGGGGTCTCCGATGTGGGCAAGGCAACTAAGTTCCAGAGCGGCACCGGACGGAACTCCGTGAGGGTCCAACGGCTCGCGGCTGAGGCCAAAGCTGCCCTGGGCGGATACTTCCGGGAGTTCACCTTCGCCAAGAAGGAGACCGTGGGCTGGACAGACTGCGGCCATGGCACTCCCATTCGTGGGTGCGTCCTAGACCCGTTCGTGGGAACTGGGACAACACTGACCGCTGCCAACAACATGGGCTGTGACGCGATCGGTGTCGACCTGATGCCCGTCGCACCGGAACCAAGTCTTCATCCGGCGAGGAAGCACGGGCGCCGATCACGCGGAGATGAGCTCCCGGATCTGTGACGCCATCGTCTGCATCTCCTCGTCCAAGTCCTCCGCGTCGAGATCGACACGGTACTGAAGGGCGAGCGTCGTCCCGACACGCCCCTCCACGAAGAGACCCGGCTGGGATTCTTGTGTTCGGGGATGAATCGTCATGACCATGGGACTGCGGTAGCGATGGCCGTACGTCATCACCTGCTCGAGTTCTGAGCGCTCCATGTAGTCGTGTACCTTGGTGCATTTGACGTCTGCGATGAGCGGATATGTGCCGTCCTCGTGCTGGAAGACAATATCGGGCGTCATGTTCTCGGATCGCTTGGTGATAGGGATGGCCGAATCCGGTAGACATTCATGCTGCTTGTCGGTTAGTTCTTGGTAGATCATCTTGCGGCCGGGGTCCTTATTTCCGTCCAAGACTGCAAGGCCCGGCACATTTGCGAAGGCTTCTTGGAGAGAGAGGCGGACGAACTCTTCGAACAGGGCTTCCGTATTCACGAGGAGTGTCGACATGATGGGATTCCCGGGCCGGTCCTCGACGCGAGCGTCGCGAGAGTTGAGGGTGATGCCCCGGTCGGTGAGGATCGCGAAAGCCAGGTCGAGGGCTGGCCGGTAGTAGGCGCGGGGTTCTGGCAGCGGCGTGAGGCCGCGGACCTGTGGATCTTCCAGGAAGGAACGCCGGTCGGTGATCGGAACCTCTTTCAGAATCTGGAGCGCCGCGCCAGTACGGCGAATCCGCGTGCCGCGCTGCTCTTCGAACTGCGCGCTGTACTGCGCTTGCGCCGCGTACCTCTGGTGAAGAGCCAGCAGGGTTGCCTTCAAGCACCGGTTGGGTGGGTTGTCAATTGAACGCTCGAACCAGGAAAACTGGGCATGATGGGTGATCCCGCGACTGGCGAATCGGAGCATGGTGTCTGTGGCGTCAAGGTGTCCGTGTAGGTATGAGCCGCTCTCCACTGTGCGGTGGTAGCGGCGCAGGAGCCCATTCGAGGTGATGATGTCGAATGCATCCAGTAACGCATCAGCCATCACATCCACGAGCCACTCGCCAGTGTCGTCTGACGGCTCGTAGCGGCGCAACGCCGGGATGGCGATCGGAGTGCGCCCGCACATGTTCACGATGTGGGTGAGGTTCCTGATGGGGAATCGTGGCCGGACCTGGAGAGTGATCCGCTCAGTCAGGGGAATGAGCCCAGAGCAACCCCTTGCTCTTAGCCGAAGATGCCCGTGCTTGAAGTCGATGACGACATACTTCTCCTGTATCCCGTCAATGATATTGAGGCGGCCGTCAGGCCCAAGTACCTCATCGGGGTCGATGTTGATCTCGTCGTACTCGTAGCAGGGGATGATAATACGGCCGGGCTGATCCAGCCGAGGAACCGGGCTGATGGTCATGTCGCGTCGGATTCCGTCTGCGAGCCGCTAGCACCTCCAGCATCTGTCAGGCCGACGACCTGGTTCCAGCCATTGACGATCTTGTCACGGGCTTGCTGGTCGTACTTGAATGCCCTGTCCACGTGGTACTGAAGCTGATACTCCCAGACGTTCCTGAGGGTCTCCGCATCCACTACGTCGGAGAAGTATGCATGCCCGATGGCGGCTGCCGGAGTCTGACGGGCCAACTTGTTGATATCCCAGAACCATGCCAGCAGTCTTCTTCGCATCGCATCGTCGTTGAAGTGGTTATTCTGGAGGATCGCGTCGAGAAGATCACGCCTTGGAGGCATGTTGATCTTCGCGAATCGCCTCTCGAAGGCGGCGTCCACCTCATCGACGCCACGGTCAAGCGGGTTCATCGTGGCGATAATGTCGATGTTTGGAGGTATCGAGGTCTTTTCCCCCGACGGGAGGGTGAACTCTTGGTCTCTCTTGGATCGCTCCACATATGTCAGGGCCTCGCCGAACACCCGGCCAACATCCGCACGGCTGAGTTCATCGATTACTAGCACATAGGGATGTTTCCGGTCGGCCCTGGCCTTGTTTACGAGTTCGAGAAACACGCCAGGTCGAAGTTCGAACCCAGTGCCGTTCTTTTTGGGCCGGTAACCCTCCATGAAGTCCTCGAACTGGTACGAAGCATGGAACTGGATGTCGGCCCGCCTGGTGGTGTCGCCGGAGGTGAGGACATCGGCGGCCCGTCCGGCGAGCCACGATTTCCCTGTTCCGGGAGGTCCGGTGAGGATCACTCCGCCGAATCGTGCCACGAGCCGGGTGATCTCCACGATTTGTGGATCGTCGGCCTCCAGAAGTGGGGCGTCGGGTGCGCTGGAACCGTGGGACTCGGAGGCGTGGTGCCGATAGCCGATGTCGAGGTCGTCGGCGCTCAGCGACCTCACATCCCTCACTAGGTCCACATCAGTCATCAGGCTCACCATCTCCACTGTCAGCGTCCGATACCTCTTCCGGCTGCGTGAACGGCTCAAACCACGTCGCCGGCGGCGAATCAGGTGCCGCGTCATCGAACAGGATGCCGAAGTCGGCTCCTTGGTCGAAAGCGAACTCGTGCTTGAATGCCGAGATCAGCTCGCTGAGGCCACCATCACCGGCGAACACGAACCCGTCGTTACGCAGATAGAACGCAGCGAGGGCCCATGCGGGCACTCGCTTCCCGTACAGCAGCTTCGCGAGCGCCTGAGTCGCGTGGTCAACGGGAAGCACGTACTTTCCATCATCGACCATGAATCCTGCAGTGGTGCGAATCGAGCTGGGCGCGTAACTGCCGGCGAGGTTCTTGTTGTACCAGTAGCCGCTTTCGCTCTTCTTCTTCGTGGAGGAGAATGGTCGGTAGTTCGGCTTGTTCGGCGGCCCGCCGGGCATGTCGAGGAGACGGGCCACCTCGTGCCAGTCCGGCCGGACTTCTTCCCCTGGATTCATCGAGGCGGCGAGTCGGCGAACCTCGAGATAGGCCGGGAACAGCTCGTGGATGCGCCGCTCCTTCAGCGTGGTGATGCCGTCCTTGACGACGGGAATGGCCACCACGTGCATCGTCGGGACATTGGGATCGGGCACTGCTTCTGCTGACCTCTGATGCTCATCGCCTGTCGGCAGTTCTTCCTCCGAGACGCTCACCTTTGGCACCATACCGAACGACCTCGGGCGGTATGGCGTTCACGCCACCTTTTTCCATCATCCCTGCCACCCTTGGACCACCGGGGCAGGGGTGTGGGCGACAGGGACGGCGTGTGGTGTGGGACCCTCGGGATGAGAGAGGACCTAGATGTAGTTGGTCATGACGTTGTCGACGCCGGTGTGGAGGCGTGAGGCCGGGGGCTGCTCCATTTGCAGTGTTCGATGACCACGAGGCGTTCCCCACGTTGGCGGCGAAGGCCGCCCGTCTGGCGTTCGGTGTCGCGGAGGCCCAGGCGTTCGAGGACGGCAACAAGCGGTTGGCTCTGGAGTCGGCCCTGCTGTTCTTGGAGATCAACGGAGCAGTGCTCGACATGAGTCAGGACCATGCCGCACACCTCATATGGTCGGTGGCGACAAAAGACGTCAGTCTGGATCAACTGATCATCGAGTTCAGTTCCTGCATCACGATCGGCGCTTGACCCCTGATCTTGGACACGCTGATTCCAGCACGGCGCTGGGGAAGCGAGAATTCAAGGGATGGCAAGGAAGAACTACACGGACGAGTTCCGGCAGCGGGCGGTGGACTTGTACGAGTCCACGCCCGGCGGGACGTTGAAGGGCATCGCAGCGGACCTGGGTATCTCCCGCGGCGCGCTGCGGGAGTGGGTCGAGAAGCATGGCTCGGGCACGACGACCGCCGACAGCATGTCGCCGCCCACGTCGGGTCGGTCAGAGTCCCAGGCAGCGCGGATCGCGCGGCTCGAGGCCGAGCTGGCCCAGTCGAGGGCGGAGAAGCTGAAGCTCGAGACGGAGCGGGACATCCTCCGTCAGGCGGCGAAGTATTTCGCCGGGGAGACGAACTGGTGAACCGCTTCCAGTTCGTCGAGGACCACAAGGACGCCTACGGCGTGAAGCGGTTGTGCGAGGTCATCGAGATCGCGAGGTCGTCGTTCTACGCCTGGCTCGCGGCGGCCCCGGGACGGGCGGCGAGAGCGGCCGAGGACGCGGCCCTCGCCGCGCGGATCCGGGTGCTGCAGGACCCCGCCCAGGGCGGCGACCGCGCCTACGGGGCACCGCGGATCACCGCCGACCTCAACGACGGCGTCACCGCTGCCGAGCGGGTGAACCACAAGCGGGTCGCCCGGGTGATGCGCGCGCATCAGCTCGCGGGGATCCGGCTACGCCGGCGGGTGAAGACCACGATCCCGGACCAGTCCGGACGCCGCTTCCCCGACCTGATCGGGAGGGATTTCTCCATCGGCGAGCCGAACCGCCGGTATGTCGGCGATATCACCTACCTTCCCATCGCCGACGGGTCGAACCTGTACCTCGCGACCTGCATCGACCTCGGCTCCCGGAAGCTCGCGGGTTGGCAGATCGCAGACCACATGCGCACCGAACTCGTCGAGGATGCACTCCGCGCCGCGGCCCGCGACCGCGGGACGCTGGCCGGCGCGATCTTCCACAGCGACCACGGCAGCGTCTACACCTCGAAGGCCTACGCAACCCTCTGCGAGCACCTGGGCGTGACCCAGTCCATGGGTGCGGTGGGCACGAGCGCCGACAACTCCCTTGCGGAGAGCGTCAACGCGACGCTCAAACGCGAGCTCCTCGAAGGCGCTTCAGCGTTCCCCGACCAGGCCACCGCCTACCGGGCCGTGTTCCGGTGGGCGAACCGCTACAACACCCGACGGCGCCACTCCGCGATCGGCCACATCAGCCCGAGCACCTACGAAGCCGCCTACGCGGCGACCGCGTCCGCTACCCTCACGGAAGCGGCATAACCCCGAACCGACACCGTGTCCACGATCGCGGGTCAAGGCCCCGCTACCCTCACGGAAGCGGCATAACCGAACCGACACCGTGTCCACGATCGCGGGTCAAGGCCCGAGATCCAGCTGCACGGAACGCTCCCCTCACCGATCACCCTGTGGTCGATGCAGCATCGCAGCGTGTGGCAGATACTGAAATCGGGCAAGGTCTACCGGCCACGCGAGGAACACTGTTGGCCCGCCGTGGAGGAGGGACCCACCGCCGCCCCCCAAGACCTGCGTGCGCAATTTGCCCGCGCCTATGACTGGATGGCCGAACGGATCGACCACCGCGATCCCCGTCCCGACCCCTCGCTGCGTTGGCCGGTGTGGGCCTACTGGTCGCTGGGCCCGTCCGGGATGGGCAAGCCCGACCTGCGGAGCCTGCGGCAGCTCGAACCCGGCGTCATGCTCGAATTGCGCGTGGACGCAGCGCGGGTCCTCCTGTCCGACATGGACGGCTGGCATGGTCCCTTGAACGACTCGTTCTGGGGGCCCGGGGAGCCACCCTTCGACGAGGACCGCCCGACCAGTTCCCTGAGCCATTGATCGCACGGTGCTCCCTTTGTACGAGCACCCGGCCGACAGGTCGGGCGGCCAGGCTCTCCCCGAGGGGGATATCCCCAAGGCGTTGCCCGATGAGAAGATGCCGCCATGGGCTTTTCAATGAGGATGAGCAAGGGCGTGCGGGTGCGGGCCTCCAGTCGCGGCCTTCGGGTCAGCGTTGGCCCACGGGCTGCGCGCGTCCATTTCGGCACGGGCCGCGCCGGCATCTCGACCGGCGCCGGACCATTGACGGTCTACGCGCCGCTCGGCGGCGGCGGGCGCGGCACCTCGACCTCGTCGGCATCGCGCCAGCTGCGGGGAGCCACGAATGGCCTGCAGGGGTCATCGAAGGCTGAGCAGATCCGCGCGCTTGCCGAAGCGATCCAGAAGATCCTGTCCCTGCACCGCGAAGACTTCACCGTGGCCACCCACCCGCAGATTCCCCGGCCCGCCGTCCCGTCAGCCGACACCTTGGCGCAGAAGTACGAGACACAGGTCGTCTCGCAGTTCAACATCCTGCAACGACGCCAGCGACGCGAGGCCCGGGCGCAGATTCCCCAGCTGGTCGAGACGGAGCGCCAGCAGCTCATCGCGCAAGCCGAGGCGGACCGCCAGGAACTGCAGCAGGCGTGGGACAGCTTCTGGACCGGATTGGTGGCCAATGATCCCGCGACGGTGATGGCCGCCCTGGGGGCAGCGTTCGAGGACAATGAGGCAGCTGCGGCCGCCGTGGGCGTCCACGGGGACGAGTTGTCCCTGACGGTCGAAGTGCCCGGCATCGACGTCGTGCCGACCCGCATGCCCGGCACGACCGCCGCAGGGAACCCGTCGTTGAAGAAGGCCACCAAGACCGAGCTCAATGACCTCTACCTGTTGATGGTCAGCGGCTATGTGTTGGTGACCGTCAAGGAGGCCCTCGCCACGGCCCCGGCGATCGGGAGCGTGCACATCGTCGCGTTCCGCCAGACGCGGCCCGACGCCTACGGGCATGTGTCCGCCGAGGCGGTGCTGGCCGCGTCGTTCACGCGTGGCTCGCTGACCGGCATCCAGTGGCAGACCGCCAACGCGATCCAGATCCTCAACGATGCGTCCACGGAACTGGTGTGCATCCAGCAGGGCGCCGCCCGTGAACTGAAGCCGATTGACCCCGGAGCCAATCCCGAGATTGCCGAGTTGCTTGCTGCGGTCGACGTCGAGACGAACTCGTAGGCCGCTGCGGGGTCCTGCGCATCGGGTGGCCCCGGAGAGATCGCCCTGCCCGGGTGCCAGGACCCACTGAATGGTCAACTGTGCGGCAATGACGCCGCACAACTGTCCACTTAGTCGATGTTTCGCGCCTGGACGACGACCTCGGCGGGATCCACGTCCGGGCCGCATCCGCGCTGCACCCGGGCCCCGGATCAGGCTCCCGAGGCCCTGATCGTCCACTAAATGGTCAACTGTGCGGCAATGACGCCGCACAACTGCCCACTGAGTCGATGTTTCACGCCTGGACGACGACCTCGGCGGTGCCCCGCCCCCAGCCGCACCGAGCCACCAGCCACCCCACCCCGCAAGGCCCATCACGCCGGTAGGGAAATCGTTCACCACCCACGGCATTTCGCGGAAATTCTCCAATGGTTGGCGGTAACGTGTGTGTCGTAGTCGCGTTAACCCACACATCCTCTGCCCAAGGAGGACCCGACGATGACCACCCACGACAACAACTCAACAGCGTCCACAATTCCGGAAAAGCCAACGAAGACGCCGCCCCTTGCGCCGGTGCGCGTCAAGATATTCTTTGATTGGAAACGCGCACTCATCCCGGTGATTATCGGTCTGGGAATGCTCCTCATCCCCACTCCGGGCGGCCTCGAGCCGCGCGCCTGGCACATGCTGGCCCTGTTCGTGGCCACGATCGTCGCCATCATCGCCAAGGTGATGCCGATGGGCGCGGTCTGCCTGGTGGCGCGACCATCTCGGGGCTGTTCGGGCTCACCCCGGTGGTGCCCGGCAAGGGCGACGTCGGCATGCTCTCCGGCTTCGCCAACTCCACCATCTGGCTCATCGGCATCGCCATGCTGCTCTCCCGGGCCGTGATCAAGACCGGTCTGGGACGACGCGTCGCGCTGTTCTTCATCTCCGTGTTCGGCAAGAAGATGATCGGCGTCGCCTACGGATTCGCGCTCGCCGACCTCGTGTTGGGGCCCGGAATCCCCTCGGCATCTGCCCGCGGCGGCGGCATCATGTACCCCATCATGCAGTCGGTGGCGACCGCCTACGGGTCCGAACCCGGGCCGACGGCCCGCAAGGCAGGATCGTTCCTGGCCATCGCCATCTCGCAGATCGACACCATCGTCTGCGCCATGTTCCTCACCGCCATGGCCGGCAACCCGATCATGGCCTCGCTGGCCGGCGACCTGGGCGTGCACATGAGTTGGACGTCGTGGTTCGTCGGCGCGATCGTGCCGGGCCTGGTGGCACTCATCGCACTTCCCTATTTCCTCTACAAGATCTATCCGCCGGAAATCAAGGACTCCCCCGAAATCGCGGCCTTCGCCCGCGGTGATCTCAAGGACATGGGCCCGATGTCACGCGCCGAAAAGGTGCTGACGGCCGATTTCGTATTGCTCCTGCTGCTGTGGATCGTCGGCGATATGGCATTCGGAATCAATGCCACCGTGTCGGCATTCATCGGCCTGGCGATTTTGATGGTCACCTCCATCATGACCTGGGAGGACATCATCAAGGAGAAGGCCGCCTGGAACACCATCTTCTGGTTCGCCGTGCTGGTGATGATGGCCGGCGCGCTCAACACCTACGGCGTCGTGGGGTGGATCGCCAAGGGCATCGCCCGCGGCGTGGGCGGCATCGGCTGGCACATGGGCCTGGTAGTGCTGATCCTCGTGTTCTTCTACACCCGCTATTTCTTCGCCTCGGCGGTCGCCCACATCTCCGCGATGTACGCGGCCTTCCTGGCCACGGCGCTTGCCCTCGGGGCGCCGCCCATGCTCGCGGCCATGTCGCTGGCCTATACGGCCCTGCTCAGCATGGGGCTCACCCAGTACTCCGGCGGCCCCGGCCCGGCCCTGTTCGGCTCGGGCTACAACTCCACCGGACGCTGGTGGGGCGTCAGCTTCCTGTGCTCCATCCCCTCGCTGCTCATCTGGTTCGTGGTCGGCGGCGCATGGTTCAAGGTGATCGGCTGGTGGTGACCGGCCCCCGGTGACCGACCCCGCCGGCGGACGAACATCGCCACAGTGGGCAGTTGTGCGGCGTCATTCCCGCACAACTGCCCACCCAGTGCCGCTAATGGCTCCGACCGGGAAAGTCCGGTCGCTCACCCGTCATGTCCCGCGAGGCCGCAGCCCTCACAACTCGCGCAGCGCCAACACCGTCGCGATCGCGGCCTCAGCGGCCTGGGCACCCTTGTCCTCGGTGGATCCGGGCAGTCCGGCACGCGCCAGCGCCTGGGCCTCGTCGTCGCAGGTGAGCACGCCGAAGCCCACCGGCACGCGCGTCTGCAGGGCCACCTCGGTGAGCCCCGACGTCGCCGCCTGGCACACATAGTCGAAGTGTGGCGTGCCCCCGCGAATCACCACGCCGAGCGCCACCACGGCGTCGGCGCCTGCCGAGGCCGCCTTCATCGCGGCCACCGGCAACTCGAACGAACCGGGCACCCGCACCACCTGCGGGTCCGCCACCCCCGCCGCCGCCAACGCCCGCAACGCGCCGCCCAGCAGGCCCTCCATCACCGTGGTGTGCCAGCTGGCCGCCACCACGACGATGCGCATGCCACTTCCATCCACCGACAACGCCGGTGCGCCAACCCCACTCATGAGGCCCTCCTTTCTGAGACCGGGCTCCCGCCCGCATGCCTCTCTGAGACCGGGCCTTGGCCCGCATGCCTTCCCAAGACCGGGCCATCGCCCGCGTCCACCACACCCAGCATCGACTCCACGTCCATCAGGTGGCCCATCTTGGCCACCTTCGTGCGCAGGTAGTCGATGTTCTGCGCCGTGACGCCCACCACCAGCGGCACCACCTGATCGACGCCGATCCCCTGGCCGGCAAGCGCCTGCACCTTGTCGGGATTGTTCGTGAGCAGGCGCACCTGCCGCACGCCCAGGTCGCGCAGGATCGCCGCCGCGGCACCGTATTCGCGCAGGTCGGGATCCCAACCACGCGCCACATTCGCCTCCACCGTGTCGGCGCCGCCCTCCTGCAGGGCATAGGCGGCGATCTTCTCCGCCAGCCCGATGCCGCGCCCCTCATGGCCGCCCAGGTAGACCAGCACGCCGCCCTGCGCCGCGATGAGTTCCAGCGCACGATCAAGCTGTGCCCCGCAGTCGCACTTGCGCGACCCGAAGACGTCGCCGGTCACGCACTCGGAATGCACCCGCACCAGCGGCGCCCCCTGCTGTGGCACGGTCTGTTGCAACGCGCCCTGCACCGGCTGCTGGGACGCGCCCTGTGCCGTCTGCTGTGGCGCCCTCTGCTGCGACGTTCCCCGCGCCGGCCCATCCAGCGCCTCGGCGACGGCGCCCGCGCTCAGCGCCAGGTGTTCGGCACCGGTGCGCAGGTCGCGATAGGCCACCACGGTGAAGTCACCATGGCGCGTGGGCAGGTGCGCCTGCGCCACCCGCGTCACCCGATCGGGGTTCCACTCCCCCACCGCACGCGGCGACGAGAACGGCGCAGCGCCCCGGGCGTCCAACTCGGCAATCAGCGCCTCGATGGTCACCAGCACCAGGCCCTGTTCAGCGGCGAACGGCTCGGCATCGGCCATCCGCATCATCGAACCGTCGTCGTGCACCAGCTCCGAGATCACGCCCACCGGCGCCAATCCGGCCAGCGCGCACAACTCCACCGATGCCTCGGTGTGCCCGCCGCGCTCGCGCACCCCGCCGGCCACCGCACGCAGCGGCAACATGTGCCCCGGACGCACCAGGTCGGCCGGCGTCGCGGCCGGATCGGCCAGCACGTTCGCGGTGCGTGACCGGTCATGACCCGAAATCCCCGTGGTCACACCGGACGCAGCGTCCACGCTCAACGTGTACGCAGTGTGCAGTGTGTCCTGGGAGCGCGGCACCATCAGCGGAAGCCCCAGGTGATCGGCACGCTCACCGGTCATCGGCGCACACAGATATCCGGACGTGTGGCGCACCATCCACCCCACCGTCGCGGGCGTCGCCAGCTCGGCCGACAACACCGCGTCCACCTCGTTCTCGCGGCTCTGCGAGTCGGCCACCAGCACCGGCCGGCCGGCACGCAACTGCTCCAGCGCCTCAGCGATCGTGTTCATGCCTGCACCCCTGCTTCCTGCAACGCGCCCGCGGCGACCCCGTCGGCCACCGAACCCACCAGGCCGGCCGCCTGCAACTGGCGCTCCACATAGCGCGCCACCGGATCGACCTCGATATTCACCACATCGCCCACCTCAAGCCCGCCCAGGGTGGTCATCCGCAGGGTCTCGGGGATCAGCGCGACCCCCAGCGACGCCGGCCCCACGTGGGTGACGGTCAGCGAGACCCCGTCGAGCGCCACCGCCCCCTTCTCGGCGATGAGCGGACCCAGCGCATCGGGCACCCCGAACTCCAGCTCCACCCAGCCGTCGGCGTCGGTGCGCTCGAGCAGCGTCGCCAGGCCGTCGACATGCCCCTGCACCTGGTGGCCGTCCAGACGCGCGTCGGCACGCATTGCCCGCTCAAGGTTCACCTGCGAGCCCTGCGACAACCGCCCCAGGGACGTGCGACGCAGCGTCTCGGGCATCAGGTCGACCACGAAGCTGTCGTCGCCGGGCAGGTCGACCACGGTGAGGCAGGTGCCGTTGACCGCGATCGAGCAGCCGGGCGTGGCGTCGCTGACGGCCAGTGGCCCGCGGATCGCGAGCCGGGCACCGCCTCCCTCGGCGGGTGCGCTGGTGTCGATGGTGCCGATCTCTTCGATGATTCCGGTGAACATGGTGATCCTGTCTGTGTGAGCGAAACTGTTGGTGGTTGAAAACGGGATGGGTCGAGAACTTGCGGTTGACAAGGGCTTATGACGCCGACTCAGCCCGGTGGACGCGGACGGGCGACCACCAGCAGGTCGTCCCCCAGCCGGTGCACGTCAACGATGTGGAAGCGCAGCGCCGAGGTGATGGTGCTGATGCCCAGACCCGATACCGCCTGGGCGCCGGCACCCAGCAGGGCCGGGGCGATGTAGGCGTGCAGTTCGTCGGCCAGGCCGGCGGCCAGGAATGCCGACGCGATGGTGGGTCCGCCCTCGATGAGCACCTCGCGGACGCCGCGCGAGGACAATTCGCGCAACACCTCGGCGGGGTCATGGGTGCGCAATGCCAGCAGGGCACCGCCGGGACCGCGCACCGCAGCGTCGTCGGGAACCGGGCGGGTACCCATCACCACGCGCAGGGGTTGGTGGTCGGCCAGCGAGCCATCGGGCAGCCGGGCGGTGAGTGCCGGATCGTCGGCCAGCAGCGTGCCGGTGCCCACCACGATCGCGCCCACCCGGGCGCGCGTCCCGTGGGCGTGGTCGCGGGCGGCGGGGCCGGTGATCCAGCGGCTGGTGCCGTCGGCAGCGGCGACCCGGCCGTCGAGGGTGGCTGCCATCTTCACGAGCACCTGCGGACGCGCCCCCACCTCGCCGGGCAGCGGCGCCACCTGGCGGGCCAGCCAGTCGCCGAGGGCCTCGCGGCCGGACGCCTCCGCCACGCCGCCGATCACCTCGACGCCGCGTTCGCGCAACACCTGGGTGCCGCCCGCTGCCACCGGGTTGGGGTCGGGCACCGAGAAGACCACCCGGGTGATCCCGGCGTCGGCCAGGGCCACGGCGCAGGGGCCGGTGCGTCCCCAGTGGGCGCACGGCTCCAGCGAGACCACGGCGGTGGCGCCGCGCACATCGCTCCCCGCTGCTCGCGCGGCCGCCAGTGCGGCGGCCTCCGCATGGGCGGTGCCGGCGCCGCGATGCCAGCCCTCGGCGATCACCCCGCCATCGGGGGCCAGCAGGACGCAACCGACGCGCGGATTCGGGTCGTCGGCCGGCCCGCGGGCCGACAGTTCGAAGGCCCGACGCAGCGCCGCCAGTTCGCGGGGCAGTACCCGGCTGTCGGGCAGCGCCCGTTCGGTGGAGAGGGCCCATTCGGTGGAGAGTTCGCCGTCGTCGGGCAGGCCGGGGCCCGACGCCGCGACGCGATCAGGTCCTGCACCAAAAGGGGACGATGCCGGGGTGAACGGCGACTGTGCGCTACGGCGCACGCCGGCGCGTCCACTGCCATTGCCGGGACGATGAGCGCCCATGAAGCCCTCCCAAGGACAGGCCTCGGGGCTTGTTGTGCAACCACCCAGGAAGGGGCGCACCCAACGCCGGATGCGCCTGCAGCCCACCAATGGACCGCCCGACGCCTCGCGGCGTCACGTGAACTTCTCCCATCCGGACTTTCACCGTCGGTCCTGGAGTTTCACCAGATCAACCGTCGCCCTGCTTGCGCAGCGTGACGGGTCGTGGACTATCACCACCGGTTCGGAATTACACCGACCCCGAAGCACGTGTTTGCTTATTGCCCCAGACGTTAGCACCCCGCCCGGACGCCGGCGCAAGCAACCGTCCGACGATCCCCACATGGGCTCGCGCGCGGGAGGTCGTCGATGGCCCAGTCCTGCCTGCGGGCCGCTGCGTCGACGGCGATAGCGTTGCCGCATGGCGCTCTTCGGGATCGGCAGGAAACACCACGGCCAACGGCACTATGCGGCCAGGCCTGCCGACACCTTCGCCGCCGTCCTCGCGGCCACCGCACGCGACGACAGTGGCTTCACGCAGAAGGACCACGACGCCGCGCACCATGTGGTGGAGCTCACCTCGAAGGGCAGCCGACTCACCTACGGCGACCGGTTCACCGTCAGCTTCGCCCCCGCCACGGGCGGCACCCTGGTGAAGGTGGAGGGCGCAGGTGCCACCGAATTCGCCGCCACCAGCTCCGCCCGCATGCAGAAGGAGTTCGACCGCCTGTTCAGCGAGGTCTACGCCGAGCTGCGCCGCGACAAGAAGTTCATCGGCTGAGCGTCGCGCCACCGCTCGCCGGGTACCGACGCACGGCCCCCGACTAGGCTGAATGCCATGGGCGACAACACAGAAGACCGGTCCGTCGACGCGTCGGCAAGCCCGACGAACGCATCCGCGTCGACGCCCGATGCGGGCAACTACCGCGACCTGCCAGATGACCTCCCGCCGGCTGATCTGGTGGCGCTCAACGATCCCTCCGGCACGCCCTCGACGCTCGCCTTCCGCATGATCGCCCTGGCCGGCGAAGCACGCAGCCTGGCCATGCGCGCCATCGCCGCGGCCGAGAGCGGCGGCTTCGTCGACGCCGAATCGCTCATCGAGCAGGCCCATGGCAGCTATGACCGCGCCCACCAAGTGCAGAAGGCCCTCACCGAGGCGCACCGACGCGACATTCAGCCCGCCGTCGACCTGCTCTTGGTGCACGCCCACGACCACCTGGTGATGGCGCAGATGGCGCTGGACAACGCCGAGATCATCACCCGCCTGTACCGCCGCATCACCGCCCTGGAAGCCGAGCCGCGCCTGACGCGCGAGTGAGCCGGATCGCCGGGCAGCTGAGCCGATCACGGCGCGATCGTCGTCGAGCATTTCCGCATACGCTGGAAGGGTGTCCACGCACAGGAAGCCCGGCACCCCGGCGTCCCCGGATGGCGCCCGGGGCCAACAGCCCGACCATCCCCGTTTCATCCGGCCGGCCCCCGACGACCCTGTCCAACGCGCCGCGCTCCTGCGCCGACTGATGCCGCTGGGCGTCAACGGCACCTACATCGACGCCGCCGGCCGGGAGATCCGCGTGCCCACCGCCACCCTCGAACTGGTCAGTGCCGCCTTCGAGGACTCACTGCCCCGCGGCATCGGTCCGGCGCTGGTGTGCACGCCGGGGCGCTACCACCCCGAGCTGTTCGGCACGCTCGTGCCCGAGGACGGCGGCCCGGTGCAGGCCCACGGCATCGTCGACGCGCCGGGCTATCACGTGCTGTACACCGTGAGGGGCGTCCGACGGCTGGTCATCGCCACCCCCGAGCACTTGCGTGAACCGCAACGCTCATGGGGCTGGCAGGTGCAGCTCTATGCCGCCCGCTCCCGCGATTCATGGGGCATCGGCGACTTCCGCGACCTCGGCCAGATCTGTCGCATCGCCGCCCAGCAGGGCGCCCAGTGCGTGCAGGTGTCGCCGGTGCATGCCATCGCGCCGGTCTCCCATCCCAAGGACTCGCCCTATTCGCCGGCGAGCCGCCATTTCCTCAACCTGCTGCACATCGCACCCGGCTTCGCGCCGGGGGCGGAGCGGGTGAACCTGTCCGACCTGTCGGCACGGGGGCGCGCCCTCAACGATGAGCGGCTGATCGACCGCACCGCCGTGTGGGCCCTCAAGCGGGAGGCGCTGGAACGCATCTGGCAGGCGGTGCGCGACGAGCCCAACATCGAGTTCCGTGAGTTCCGCCGCCACCGCGGACGGGCACTCACCCGGTTCGCCACCTGGTCGGCCATCGCCGAGGACCTCGACAGCCCCGACTGGCCCGACTGGCCCACCGAACTGCACAACCCCGAGGGCGTCGACGTGGCCCGCTACGCCCACGAACATGCCGACCGCGTGAATTTCTTCAGCTGGTGCCAGTGGGTGGCCGACTGGCAATACGGACGCGCCTGCACCGAGGGCGTCGATGTGATTGCTGACCTGGCAGTGGGCTTCGATCGCGGCAGTGAGGATGCCTGGGCCTTCCATGGCCAGCTGTGCTTCGACTTCGAGATCGGTGCCCCACCCGACGAGCACAATCAGGACGGCCAGCGCTGGGGACTTCCTCCGTTCAGCCCGCAGATGGAGGAACGCACCGACTTCGCCGCCTTCCGTGACATGGTGGCCCGCGGCCTGGCCCACACCCACGCGCTGCGCATCGACCACGTGATGCAGCTGTGGCGGCTGTTCTGGATTCCCCGCGACGCCGACCCCGCCGATGGTGCCTATGTGCACTATCCGGTGCATGCGCTGCTCGCGATCCTGCGCCTGGAGGCGATGCGCACCAACGCCTGGATCGTCGGTGAGGACATGGGTACGGTGGCTCCCGGAATGCGCGAGACGATGCACGGCATCGGCATGCTGTCGAACTGTTCGGCGGTGCGCACGCCCATCGCGGACTTCCCCGAGTTGGCGCTGGGGACGTCGTCCACGCACGACCAGGTGACGATCGCCGGGCTGCTCACCGGCGCCGATGCCGCCGAACTGCGACGCATCGGCAAGCGTTCCGACTGGGCGCAGATCGAGCGCAGCCGCCGCAAGCTGGCCGAGATGGCCCATATTGACCCCGCCAAGCCGGCGCACCGCATCAGCAACGCCGACATCCATGCCGCCGTGGTGGCGCGCTACCGGTTGCTGGCCCAGTCGCCCAGCCGCGTGGTGCTTGCCAGCCTCGACGACGCCGCCGCGGTGCGCGAGCGTCCCAATGTGCCCGGCACCATTGACGAATACCCCAACTGGCGTCTTGCGCTGCCCGAACCCATCGACACCCTGTTGAACGCCCCCCTCGCCCGCGATGTGGTAGCGGTGATGCGCGAGACGCGATGAGGGTTGGGGATAGGCCACTAAGTGGATGGTCTTGGCGATTAGACGCATCCAAACCATCCACTTAGTGGTCTGAATCATCCACAGGTCCACCGCCCTCCGACAATCCGAACGATCCGCAACCACACTGGGGGCATGAAGAAGCGCATCGAACCCGGCACCGACCTGCTCGTGCTTGCTGCCCGTCAGGGCGGTTGCCTCACGTGGACCCAGTGCGCAGCTCACGGGCTCACTCGGTCCGCCATCAATCGCCTGTTGGCAGCCTCTTGGACGCGCACGGCGAGCGGCATCTACTGCATCCACCCACCGGATTAGCATGGACGGGGCTGCTCGCGGTTGGGCCCGGGGCAGTTGTCGGCTCCCACGCAGCGGCTTTCCTGGACGGGTTGATCGCGCAGACACCCCAAGACGTCGTCATATGGTCCCCTGTCCGGAGCTTTCGTAAAGCACCCCATTCTGTGACGTTCCGCCGAGGGAACCGCCGTGGGCACGGATCCCCACCGCGGACCTGGCCTGAGGAGAGCGCACTTGATGCGGCCAAGGACTGCGACGCAGATGGGTACGTCGCACTCATTGCCGCTGCGCTCAGCTCCGGACGGGTCAATTCGACGCAGCTACTGGACGCGGCCCGGGCGCGTTCGCGGCAAAGGCACCGTCAGCTGATCCTCGACATGTGCATGACATTGCCGGGCGTCGAAAGCGCGCTTGAAAGCCGCTACGTCCGCAACGTCGTCAGGGATCACGGGCTGCCCGAAGGCGAGCGTCAGGTGTGGTTGGGACGCACGCGGGTCGATTGCCTGATTCCCGAATACGGCCTCATCATCGAACTCGATGGCCGCGCCCACCATGAGCACCGACGCTTCCGTGACATGGGCCGCGATAATGCCAACCTCGTCGACCGCGGGCTCGTGACCCTGCGCTACGGCTGGCACGACGTGGCAACACGCCCTTGCAGCGTCGCCCGGCAGTTGGCATCGATCCTGCACCGAAGGGGGTGGGACGGCAGCCCCCGCCCCTGTAAGCGTTGTCGCCAGCCCGGGCCCCAGCTCCACTAAGTGGATGGTTACGGTCATTAGACGCATCAAAGCCATCCACTTAGTGACACTTCGACCCCCCGCACGCTAAAGGGCCCGACCCCCACCCCGGGGATCGGACCCTTTTGGCATTCTCAGTGATGGTGCCGCGAACGGCCCATCGTCATTGCAAGTGCTGCTTCAACCCAGCCGCGCGCGGCAGCTCAAGGCCGCACGACGGCCGGGCACCTACTTGGCGTCGGCCGTGGCAGGTAGCGCGGCATTGATCGCGTCGACCGAGGCCTTCGCGTCGCCGAACAGCATCGAGGTGTTGTCCTTGAAGAACAGCGGGTTCTGCACGCCGGCATAGCCAGCGCTCATGCTGCGCTTGAACACCACAACCTGCTTGGCCTCCCACACGTGCAGCACGGGCATGCCCGAGATGGGCGAGCCGGGCTCCATGGCAGCGGGGTTCACGGTGTCATTGGCACCGATCACGAGCACCACGTCGGTGTCCTTGAAGTCGTCGTTGATCTCGTCCATTTCCATGACGATGTCGTAGGGCACATGGGCCTCTGCGAGCAGCACGTTCATGTGGCCGGGCAGGCGGCCGGCAACCGGGTGGATGCCGAAGCGCACCTCGGTGCCATTGGCCTGCAGCTTCTTGACGAGCTCGGCGACGGGGTACTGCGCCTGGGCGACGGCCATGCCGTAACCGGGGGTGATGATGACGCTCTCGGCGTCCTTCAGCATCTCGGCCACCTGCGCGGCGTCAACCTCATGGATGTCGCCCTGCGGGCCGGCGTCGGCGGTCGCGGTCTCCTGACCGAAGCCACCGAGGATCACCGACACGAAGTTGCGGTTCATGGCCTTGCACATGATGTACGACAGGATGGCGCCGGAAGCACCAACCAGGGCACCCGTGACGATCAGCACCTCGAGGCCGAGGCTGAAGCCGCTGAACGCGGCAGCCCAACCGGAGTAGCTGTTCAGCATCGAGATGACCACCGGCATGTCGGCACCACCGATGGCGGCCACCAGGTGGAAGCCGAGGGCCAGCGAGAGCACCGTCAGCAGGATGAGCGGCAGCCAGCCGCCGCCGTTCGCGAACCAGACGCCGAAGGCGATGATGGCGATGAGGCCACCCAGGTTGAGCCAGTTACGGCCCGGCAGGGTGAGCGGCGCCGACTTCATCTTGCCCGACAGCTTGCCCCAGGCGACGATCGATCCGGTGAAGGTGACAGCGCCGATGAACACGCCGATCCACATCTCATACATGTGGAAGGCGTCCGCATCGGGATGCTCGATGTAGGTGTTGATGCCGATCAGCACGGCGGCCAGGCCGACGAAGCTGTGCAGCTGGGCGACCAGCTCGGGCATGCCGGTCATTTCGACCTTGGCAGCCTTCCACAGGCCGATGGCGGCACCGATGATCATGGCGACCACCAGCAGCACCCAGGCGATTGCCTTGGTGTCGCCGTTGATCATGGAGACGACGGCAGCGATCAGCGCCAGGGCCATGCCCAGGATGCCGAACGCATTACCGCGCTTGGACGACTCGTGCTTGGACAACCCGGCCAGGGCCAGGATGAAGAGGATGCCCGAGACGATGAACGTCGAATTGATGAAGTTGTTGATGTAATCAGTTTCGAGGAGCACCATCGCCGATCAGTCCTTCCTGAACATGTTGAGCATGCGGCGGGTGACTGAGAATCCACCGAAGATGTTGATCGATGCGATGAGCACACCGAGGGCGGCGATGATCATGATCGCCGGATTGTCCTTCGGCAGCTGCAGCATGGCGCCCACGATGATGATGCCCGAGATGGCGTTGGTCACACTCATCAGTGGCGTGTGCAGGGCATGCGAGACGTTCCAGACCACGTAGTAGCCCACGACGCCGGCCAGTGCGAACACGCTGAACAGCGTGACGAACGAGGTCGGTGCGATCGTCAGCAGCGCGATGAGCACCACTGCGGTGGCCCCCACGATGCCGAACAGGAAGTACCAGGGCTTCGGGGGCTTGGGCTTGGCGGGTTCGGCTGCCGGCTTGGCGGCGGCCGCGGGCGCCGGGGTCGGGGCTGCGGAGACCTGGATCGGCGGCGGCGGGAAGGTGATCTCGCCGTCCTTCGTCACGGTCATGTTGCGCAGCACTTCGTCGTCGAAGTCGTCGACGAACTTGCCATCCTTGTCGGGGGTGGCCAGCCGGACGAGGTTCACCAGGTTGGTGCCGTACAGCTGCGATGCCTGGGTGGGCAGGCGGCTGGGCATGTCGGTGTAACCGATGATGGTCACGCCGTTGTCGGTGGTGTACTTCTCGCCGGGCTTGGTGAGCTCACAGTTGCCGCCGCCCAGCGCTGCCAGGTCGACGATCACGGAGCCGGACTTCATCGACTTCACCATGTCGGCGGTGATGAGCTTGGGGCTCGGCTTGCCGGGGATGGCCGCGGTGGTGATGATGACGTCGACCTTCTTGGCCTGCTCGGCGTACAGGTCAGCGGCGCGCTTGTTGTAGTCGTCGCTGGTCTCCTTGGCGTAGCCGTCGGAGCTGACGCCCTGCTCGGCCTCCTCGGGAGCCTTCACGTTGAGGAAGGTGGCGCCCATCGACTCCACCTGCTCGGCGGTCTCGGGACGCACGTCGGTGGCGAACACCTCGGCGCCCATCGAGTTGGCGGCGCCCAGCGCCGCCAACCCGGCGACGCCGGTGCCGATCACGAAGACCTTTGCCGGTGCCACCTTGCCTGCCGCGGTCACCTGGCCACCGAAGGTGCGTCCATAGGCGTAGGCCGCCTCGACCACAGCGCGGTAACCGGAGATGTTCGCAGTGGAGCTCAGTGCGTCCATCGACTGGGCACGGCTGATGCGGGGCACCATGTCCATGCTCATGCCGGTGACGCCGGCCTTCTGCAGGGCCTCGATGAGGCCGGGATTCTCTCGCGGATGGAGGAATGTGGCGAGCGTGGCGCCGCGGTGCATGGCACCCAGCTCCTCGACGCTCGGTTCGTTTACTGCCAGAACAATGTCACTGTCCCAGACGGTTTTCGAGTCGCCGAGCGATGCGCCCGCGGCCTCGTACTCCTCGTCCGGCAGTGAAGCCTGCTGGCCAGCACCGTGTTCAACCACCACCTCGTAACCCAGCTTGATCAGCTGGGGAACGGTCTTGGGGGTGGCAGCTACACGGCGTTCGCCGGGCAGGGACTCCCGTGGAATGCCAATTCTCATAGGGCTGAGGTTACCTGTCCCGGCGCGCGGACTTCACATCGAGGGTCCTCATGGTCGGGAGGATTCCCACAAAGCCATCGCCATGGCACGCGCACAGGCGTGTCACAGGGGTGGATGATCCCCCCTGGACGCCTCCGGGCGGGGCTCGTGGCGGTGATCGGAAGCCTTGGACGCGCCCGCGCAGGTTCGGGTCACGGCCGTGAAGGGGCTGGTCAGCAGCACTTTCGTGGCGACGCCGACTGGCTGCCCCGGAGGCTCCCCGGAAGAAATACGAAGGACCCTGTTGACTTCTGAAGGGTCCTGCGTATTGTATGTGAAGGAACCTTCGCAAAAGGCTTGGTTCAGGAGGGAGGACGCCATGGCAGCCAGGAACACCGCAGGCAGCTGGAACGGCGGGTCCGCAGGACGCGGCAACGCGGGGAACGGCGGCCACAACCGGCGCCACCGGGGTCGACCGCGCAACGACCACGGCGTCCCGAGGAATGCCTCCCGGAACCATCGTTCCGAAGGCTACGACCCCCGGGGCAACGACGTGCGGGGGAACGACTGGTGGAACGACGACCCCGACCGGTCCAATGCCTCGGCGCAGCCCTTTGGGACGGATCGTGCAGATCGTCCCGATTGGGCGGATCGTCCAGACAGGCCTGATCGGCCGGACCGTCCAGACAGGCCGGTTCGTCCGGATCGTCCAGACAGGCCAGATCGTCCAAATCGTCCAGACAGGCCAGATCGTCCCACCGGGTCGGACCTCTCCGGGCGCGCCGACCCCTCGCACGATTCCGACGACGGCGCATCCAGGGGGCAGTCGGGCAGCCAGCCCGATGTCGCCACGAATGTCACCGGCCGACTGGTCTACCTGTTCGCGCTGATGCGCCAGAGCGAGGCCCAGCTGCGTCGCGACCGCGGCGGACGCGGCGTGATGGAGGGCCAGGGTCGCGTGCTGCACATGCTGGCGCTGCACTCACCGATCGCCCAGAAGGAGCTGTCGTACCTGCTGGGCATCAGGCCGCAGTCGCTGGGTGAGCTGCTGGGCAAGCTCGAGGAATCCGGCCAGATCGCCCGGCATCCCGACCCCGACGACCGACGCGCCCAGGTGGTGGAGATCACCGCCCGGGGACGCGCCGCCGACTCCGACCGCCCCGCCGCGCCCGGTGATCCCTTCGCCGTGCTCGACCCCGACCAACAGCGGGAGTTCGTCACCCTGCTCGACCAGGTGATCGACGGCCTGGAGGCATCGATCCCCGGCGGCATCGACCGCCACCTGCAGACGATGCGCCGGGTCTGGGTGGACAACGACGGCTGGGATCCCGAGGCCGGACCCTCGTCCGGCCCCTACCAGGGACGCGGCCCGGGCTTCGGATGGCCGGGCGGACGAGGCCGCCGCCGGAACTGACCCACACAGCGCGACCAGCACCCGCTCCGGCCGCCCCATAGTCCACGACCGGATCACCCTTCGGTCGCCCGCGATGCCCCATCGAAGGGCCGCATGTCTCCCGCCGGGGAGCGTGCCCGCCCCAATGGCGTCCGCACCCCCTATCCCTCGAGCCTGAGCCCTCAGGCCCCTTCCCGGGGTTCCCCTGCCCCAAAACACCCAATTCCCAGGAGAAACCATGACTGAAACACTCGCCGTCGAGGCGCACGGACTGGTCAAGCAGTTCGGCTCGAACCGCGCCGTCGACGGAGTCGACCTGGCCATCGACCAGGGCGCCATCTACGGCGTGCTCGGCCCCAACGGTGCCGGCAAGACCACCACCATCTCGATGCTCACCACACTGCTACGTCCCGACGCCGGCAGCGCCACGATCTTCGGCCACGACGTGGAACGCCAAGCCGGCATCGTGCGCCAGCTGATCGGCGTCACCGGCCAGTACGCGTCGGTGGACGAAACCCTCACCGCCACCGAGAACCTGATGATCTTCGGGCGGTTGTTGGGCCTGTCACGGCGCCAGGCCCGCACCAAGGCCACCGAACTGCTCGAACAATTCGGCCTCACCGACGCCGCCGCGCGTCCGCTCAAGAACTTCTCGGGAGGCATGCGCCGACGCCTCGACCTGGCATCGTCGCTCATCGCCCAGCCGCCGCTGATCTTCCTCGACGAACCCACCACCGGGCTCGACCCGCGCACCCGCGGGCAGATGTGGGACACCATCCGCTCGCTGGTGGCCGGCGGCTCTACCGTGCTGCTGACCACCCAATACCTCGACGAGGCCGACCAACTGGCCAACCGCGTCGCCGTGATCGATCGTGGCCGGGTGGTGGCCGAGGACACCCCCGACGACCTCAAGCGCTCGGTGGGTTCGGCCTCGCTGATCATCACCCTGCGCGAGCCGGCCGACGCCGCCCCCACGACGGCGGTGATCGAGCGCGTGCTCGGGGTGGCCGCCTCGCGCAGCCCCGAATCGGGCCGCCTCACCATGCCGCTGACCGATCCCGACCATGTGACCGACCTGCTCAACGCGCTGCGCGCCGACAGCATCGGCCTGGTCGAGCTGAGCGTGCAGAAGCCGACCCTCGACGAGGTCTTCCTCACCCTGACCGGCCACGACACCCACAGCGCCAATCCCACCAATGGCGCTTCCGACAGCGCCGATACCACCGAATCCCCACTCACCGACGCCTCCGCGACGTCCACCAACTCTTCCGCCCGGGAGGCGAATGCAGCATGACCACACTTGTTGAGAACCCCACCGTCACCACGTCGCCGGTTGCCACCGGCCTGCACAACCGCGCAGACCTGGCCCAGACCGTGCGCAATTCACTGACCATGGCCTACCGCGGCCTGCTCAAGATCCGGCACAACCCCGAACAGCTCGTGGACGTGCTGGTGCAGCCGATCCTGTTCACCCTGATGTTCGCCTATCTGTTCGGCGGCGCGATCGCCGGCAATGTGGCGTCGTACCTGCCCGCCCTGATCCCCGGGATCCTGGTGCAGACCGTGATCACCACCTCGATGGTCACCGGCACCCAGCTACGCGAGGACATGGACAAGGGAGTGTTCGATCGCTTCCGTTCCCTGCCGATCGCCCGCATCGCACCTCTGGCCGGCGCGCTGCTGGCCGACACCATCCGCTATGCCATCGCGACCACGCTCACCTTCGCGATGGGCTATCTTCTGGGCCTGCGCCCGGCCGGCGGACTGGGCCGCGTGGTGGTCGCCGGGCTGCTCGTGATGGCCTGCGCCTGGGCGATCAGCTGGATCTTCGCGCTGCTCGGCGTCGTGGCCCGCACCGCGGCCAGCGTGCAGGGATTCGGCATGATCGTGCTGTTCCCGCTCACCTTCCTGTCCAACGCCTATGTGCCGGTGGACACGCTGCCGGCCGCCCTGAAGTGGTTCGCCAACGTCAACCCGCTGTCGCACCTGATCACCGCGGTGCGCGAGCTCATCAACCAGTCGACGATCAGCGGCGAGTTCTGGCTGACGCTGCTCGGCGCCGCCGTCATCGTGGCGATCTTCGCGCCGCTCACCGTGCGGGCCTATATGCGCCGCGCCTGAGGACGCTGCGCCCGCCGGTCGATCGGCGGGCGCCATCCCCTCCGGGGGCTATGAGCCCTCGACGGGGCCACTGGCGGAACCGGCCCGATCGGGCCTTAAGTGGCGGGTTTCGATGCGTCTAATCACCACAACCATCCACTGAGTGACGAACCCGGCCAGACCGGACGCCACGAACATGCCATCCGGGCCAGGACGCGTCCGGCAAGAAACCCCACTAACTGGACACCTGTGCGGCGTCATTCCCGCACAACTGCCCACTCAGTGAGGGTTCGGGTTACTGCACCCGGCTTCGGCCAGCCCCTTGGCCCAATCCTCAGGCCGCAAACGTCTCGGCCCCGGACGCTCCAACCTCCTGCTCATCGGCGTCGGTCAGTGGCGTCTCGAGGTCCTCCCCGGGAACGACGGCCGGCACGGTGCGCGCGCCCAGCAGCGGCTCGAGCCACACCGCGTCGCCCTCCAGGATGCCGCTGGTCTTGTGCACGGTGCGGGTGAGCTGCACCGTCACCTCCGGCTGGCCCGGCTCGGTGGGACGCACCGTGAGGCGCACCTCGAAGCCGATGCGCTGCACCCGCTCGAGGATGCCGGGGATGGCACCGGGACGCGGCTCGGCGTGCACCCGGATGTCATGGGGACGGATCAGCTGGCCGTCCAGGGTGGTGGTGTCGCCGAGGAAGCCCATCACGAAGCGGTTGGCGGGCTCGTCGTACAGCTCCTCGGGCGCGCCGATCTGCTCGATGCGTCCGCGGTTGATCACCACCACCGACTGCGCCAGCTCCAGCGCCTCCTCCTGGTCGTGGGTGACGAACACGGTGGTCACCTGCATCTGCTCGTGCAGGCGGGCCAACCATTCGCGCAGCTCCTTGCGCACCTTGGCGTCCAGGGCGCCGAAGGGCTCGTCGAGCAGCAGCACCTTGGGACGCACCGCCAGGGCCCGGGCCAGCGCCATCCGCTGGCGTTGGCCGCCCGACAGCTGCGCGGGCAGGCGGTCGGCGAACTGGCTCAGGTGCACCAGCCCCAGCAACTCATCGACGCGCTCGGCGATCTCGTCCTTGGGGCGCTTGCGCACGGTCAGGCCGAAGCCGACGTTCTTGGCCACGCTCATGTGCTTGAACGCCGCATAGTGCTGGAAGACGAAGCCGATGTCGCGCTTGCGGGCGGGCACCGTGGTGGTGTCGGTGCCCCCGATCACCACCGTGCCGGTGTCGGCCTTCTCGAGCCCGGCGATGATGCGCAGCAGCGTCGACTTGCCGCCGCCGGACGGCCCGAGCAGCGCGGTGATCTCGCCGGTGGGAATGGTCAGGTTGATGTCAGTCAGGGCCGCGAAGTCGCCGAACGACTTGTTGAGGCCCTCGATTTCGATGCTCATTTTGCGGTCTCCTTGGGACGAAGGATCGAGACGACGATGATCGAGATCACGGTCGCCAGGGTGAGCAGCAGGGCCACCGTGTAGGCCGTCTGCTGGTCGAAGTTCTGATAGGTCTCCTCCACGGCGAGCGTGGCGGTCTGGGTGAGCTGCGAGACATTGCCCGAGACCACCTTCACGGCGCCGAACTCGCCCAGCGAGCGGGCCAGCGACAGCACGACGCCATAGACGACGGCCCACTTGATGCCGGGCAGGGTGATGCGCCAGAACGCCTGCCAGCCGCTGGCGCCCAGCGAGTTGGCGGCCTGTTCCTGGTCGTCGCCGATCTCCTGCAGCACCGGGACGAGCTCGCGGATCATCAGTGGCAGTGACACGAAGACGGTGGCGAGCACCATGCCGGGGGTGGCGAAGATGATGCGGTAGCCGGCATGGAACAGGGCCCCGCCCAGGGCGGCGTCCTTGGCGTACACAAGGGTGAGCGCCAGGCCGACGACCACCGGCGACACCGACATCGGCAGGTCGACGAGCAGCGACAGGATGCGTCGTCCGGGGAAGCGGTAGCGCACCAGCAGCAGCGAGATGCCCACACCGAACACCAGGTTGATCACCACCGCGATGCCGGCGACGATCGCGGTGAGGCGCAGCGCCGAGGTCACCTGGGGGCTCGACAGGGTCTGTGCCACCACGCCGAAGCCCGACGAGAAGGTGTTGCGCACCACCAGGGCCACCGGCCAGGCGACCAGCAGCGTCAGATAGGCGATGGCGAACAGTCGTAGGCCCCATTTCACGGGGCGGGGTTCACGAATCACGACGGGCCGCCTTCCTGCGGATCACATCGAGCCCGAAGATCGCGAGGGCCGCGATGATGAGCATTCCGGTGGCCAGCGCCGACGCGGAGACCAGGTCGCCATTCTCGATATGGCTGAGCACGCGCACGCTGACCACCTCGGTGCGGTTGGGCAGGTTGCCCGACAGCAGCACCAGCGAGCCGTACTCGGAGATGCCGCGGGCGAAGGACAGCGCGGCACCCGAGGTGATGGCCGGCACCAGGGACGGCAGCACCACCTTGACGAAGATCGTCGGCTGGCTGGCGCCGAGCAGGCCGGCCGCCTCCTCGACGTCGGTGTCCAGTTCCTCGAGCACCGGCTGCACCGCCCGCACCACGAAGGGCAGGGTGACGAAGGCGAGCGCGAACACCACCGCCCAGCGGGTGTTGGCGATGTCGATGCCCAGCGGCGAGCCGTCGCCGTACAGCGACAGCAGCACCAGGCCGGCGACCACGGTGGGCAGCGCGAAGGGGATGTCGATCACCACGTCGAGCACCGAGCGTCCCCAGAAGCGGTCGCGCACCAGCACCCAGGCGATCAGCGTGCCCACCACCACGTTCAGGGCGGTGACCAGCAGCGAGATGCCGGAGGTGAGCAGGATGGCGTTGAGGGTCTGCTTGTTGGTCAGCGCCGCGACGAACGGTCCGACGCCTCCGCTGGCGGCCGTGCCGACCACTGCGGCGAGCGGGATGAGCACCAGCAGGCTGAACCACAGCACCGCCACGCCCAGGCCGATGCCCGACGAGCCGGTGAGGGCGCGACGCCCCGACTTCGATTCCCCTCCGTTGCCCTTCCCGCCGCCGGAGCGGCGCAGGCGGGAGCGCAGGGCGTCCCAGACGGCACCCAGCAGGGCGCGCGAGGCGGGTGTCTCGCCGGCGTCGGTGCGTGCGGGACGCGTGGCGCGGGCGGGGATCTCCGTGGCCCCGGCGATGCCGGTGACCCCCGAGATCACGGTGTCGGAGGCCGGCAGGCCGAGGCCCAGCTGACCCACACTGTGTTGGCTCATGAGCTGGCCACCTTGCTGAGGAGTTTGGTGATCAGGCCACCGTCTGCGAAGAACTTCTTGTTGACCTTTGACCAGCCGCCGAAGTCCTTGTCGATCGTCAGCAGGCGGTCCGGCGTCGGATAGGGATTGCCCGGGTCATTGGCGCCCACCACCTGGGCGGGCACCGCACCGGCGAGCGGACGGAAACCGAAGCCGGCGAGCACGCCCTGACCCCGCTCGGAGTGGGCGAAGTCCAGCCAGGACGCCGCCGAGGCGCTCTGGGCATTGGTGAGCACGGCGCCCGGGTTCTCGATGGTCAGGGTGTCGTCGGGAACGATGTAGTCGAACACGCCGGGGTTCTTGTGCCGGGCCAGGATGGCCTCGTTCTCATAGGAGATGAGCACATCGGCATTGCCCGAGGTGAACGCGGTGGTGGCGTCGCGGCCGCTGCCGGGCAGCGAGACGGTGTTGCCGAGCACCTTGCCCAGGAAGTCCTCGGCCTGGTCGTCGTGCTTGCCGTCGGCGCCGATGTGGGCCCAGGCGGCCAGGATGTTCCAGCGCGCCGACCCCGATGAGCTCGGATTGGGGGTGACCACCTTCACGTCGGGGCGGGCCAGGTCGTCCCAGCCGGTGATGCCCAGCGGATTGCCGGGACGCACCACCAGCACCACCACCGACTTGGTGACGATGCCGTTGTGGGCGCCCTTCTTCCAGTCCTGGGAGACCAGGCCCTTGTCGACCAGGCGGGTCATGTCCGACGACAGCGAGAAGTGCACGAAGTCGGCGGGCAGTCCGTTGGCGACATTGCGGCTCTGCTCACCCGACGCACCGAAGGAGGTCTGCACCTTCACCCCGGAGCCGCCCGGGGTGGTGCCCCATTCTGCGGCCAGGCCGAGGTCGGCCTCCGAGAGCACGGCGAAGCCGACGATGGTCAGCTGGCCGGCGCGCGTGCCGGCCGAGGCGATGTTGGAGCAGCCCGCGAGCGCCGAGGCGCCGAGTGCGGAGGCACCCACCACGGCGCTGACGCCGAGCAGGAAGCGCCGCCGGCTCACCGGACGGGGTCCGGGGCTACCGGATGCGTGCGCAGCACCCCGGGGCACTGCGGTGGGGAATCGTGAGGTCATTGATCGGGGGTCTCTCGTTGGTGGTGGCCGGATGGTCAGCCGCCATCACCCGCAGCCGGAAGCCGCGCAGCCCGATCAAGTGGTGGGAAACCCAGTGGTGGGTCCGGAGCTGGTTCCTGTCGTATCCCAGAGCATGGGATCGTGCGACATGGGGATGTTGGTCACATGGTTGCGCCACTCCCCGGGGGCCCTCGGCCTCGCCTGATCGGGTGCGCCAACCGGTTTGGACGGGGTCAGCGGCACACGGGGCACAGACAACAACACAGCGCGCGGCGCATCGACGGCGCCTGCCTCTGCCGTGTGATCATGACCGGAACTATAGGTCACACAATGGGTGGTTCTTGCAATCCAGGAGACACATTGGTGCCAATTCGCCCCCGCCGACACCGGGTGGCCCCTCACCTCTGGCCCACCCTTGACGCGGGTATTCCCCCTAGTCACAGCCATGTTCGTGACGTCCGGACGGCCGTTTCGACAATGCCTCGAATTAACCCGGATTTCACTCGGCGGCCGTCTCACACCCGGATACCCGGCCATTGTGGACACCGTGATTGCCGGCCTTGAATGCTCTGCTATTGTGGCGCCATGCTTACCGGAACCCATCCCACGATGCGTCGGGCCGTTGCCCTGCGCAGTGGGCTCGTGGCTTCCGATGTGTGTTGTCGGCTCGCCTGATCGCGCGCCCAGCACTTTCTCTCTCCCCTTTTCGCCGGGCTCGTGTGCCTGACGACTCCTGTGTATTGGTGTGCGCTGGCATACGTGGCTCCTGATCAAGGACATCAATCCGATGACAGCATCGAAACCCTCCCCCCGTTCCCGCAAGGACGCCGCCGCCACGGCGAAGGCAAGCACCGACCAGGCAGCCGCCGGTCCCGCGCAGTCGCCCGCCACGACCCCCGCGCCCCCGGCACGCAAGCCGTCGCTGAAGAAGGCCAACAAGCGTCCCGAGGGCCAGTGGGCCGTCGACGGCCAAGAGCCGCTCAACGCCAACGAGGTGGTCAAGGCCGCCGATGACGGGCTCCACGTGCGTCCCCGCATCATCGACATCTACTCCAAGACCGGCTTCGATTCGATCCCCGAGGACGACCTGCAGACGCGTTTCCGCTGGTGGGGCCTGTACACGCAGCGCAAGCCGGGCCTGGACGGCACCGCCAACGCCACGATGAGCGACACCGAGCGTTCCGACAAGTACTTCCTGCAGCGCATCCGCATCGACGGCATGCCGCTGAGCATCCAGCGGCTGCGCGTGCTGGCGTCGATCTCCACCGACTTCGGACGCGACACCGCCGACATCACCGACCGGCAGAACCTGCAGGTGCACTGGATCGACGTGGCCGACCTGCCCGAGATCTGGCGTCGGCTCGAATCGGTGGGCCTCAACACCGTGCACACCGCCGGTGACGCGCCCCGCGCCTTCACCGCCTCCCCGGTGGCCGGCGTCTCGGCCAACGAGATCGTCGATCCCACCCCGGTGATCGCCGAGATCCGCGAGAAGTGGATCGGCACCGAGGAGGTGTCGAACCTGCCGCGCAAGTTCAAGACCTGCTTCACCGGCGATCCGAGCCTGGACGTGGCCCACGAGCTCAACGACATCTCGTTCGTCGGCGTGCGCCATCCCGAGCTCGGCCCCGGCTTCGACATCTGGGCCGGCGGCGGTCTGTCCGCCAACCCGCACCTGGCCGAACGGCTGGGCGCCTTCGTGACCGCCGACGAGGCGGCCGACGTGTGGCACGCGATGATCCTGGTGTTCCGCGACTACGGCTTCCGTCGCCTGCGCAACAAGGCCCGCATGAAGTTCCTGGTGGAGGCCTGGGGCGTCGAGAAGCTGCGTGACGTGCTGGAGCGCGAATACCTCGGCCACAAGCTGGCCGACGGCCCCGCCCCCGAGGCACCCACCGAGCCGGGCGACCACATCGGCGTGCACGACCAGAAGAACGGCCGCAAGTACGTCGGCTTCGCCCCCACCGTGGGACGCCTGTCGGGCACCATCCTGGCCAAGGTCGCCGACGCCGCCGAGAAGGCCGGCTCCGACGACGTGCGCTTCACGCCCTACCAGAAGCTGCTCGTGCTCGACGTGGAACCCGACCGCGTCGACCAGCTCGTGGCCGACATGGAGGAGCTGGGCCTCACCGCCCATCCCAAGCCGTTCCGCCGCAACACGATGGCCTGCACCGGCATCGAGTTCTGCAAGCAGGCGTTCACCGAGACCAAGGCGCCGGCCGCGCGCATGGTCGACGACCTGGACACCCGCCTGGCCGATGTGACGCTCCCGGGCCCGATCACGCTGAACATGAACGGATGCCCGCATTCCTGCGCCCGCATCCAGGTGGCCGACATCGGTCTGAAGGGCCAGCTGACCCGCACCCCCGAGGGCGAGACGCAGCAGACCTACCAGGTGCACCTGGGCGGCGGACTCGTCTCGTCGAACCGCGACGATCCGGGGCTGGGCCGCACCGTGCGTGGACTCAAGGTCACCCCCGATGACCTCACTGACTATGTCGAGCGCCTCACGCGTCGCTTCCTGGAGCAGCGCGCGGACGACGAGAGCTTTGCCCAATGGGCACACCGAGCCGAGGAGGACAGCCTTCGATGAGCACCCAAACACAGGCCACACCCACACCAGTGAGCCACGGCCCCGGACGCGAGCGTTCGGTCGCCGAGCTGAAGGCACTGGTGGAGCAGGCGAACATCGCACTCGCCGACGCCACGGCCGAGCAGATCGCCACCTGGGCCGACGAGACCTTCGGCAAGTCGCTGGTGGTCGCCTGCTCGATGGCCGGCGACACCGTGCTGCCGCACCTGGTGTCGCAGCATGCGCCGGGCGTCGACGTGCTGTTCCTCAACACCGGCTACCACTTCGCCGAGACCATCGGCACCCGTGATGCCCTCATCGGCTCCATCAACGCCAACATCTTCGATGTGACGCCGGTGCAGACCGTCGCCGAGCAGGACGCCGAGTACGGCGAGAAGCTCTACGAACGCAATCCCACCCTGTGCTGCCAGCTGCGCAAGGTGGAGCCGATCAACCGCGAGTTGGCCGGCTACGAGGCCTGGGTCACCGGGATCCGGCGCGAGGACAACGCGAACCGCGCGCATGCCGGCGTCGTCGAATGGGATGAGACCCATCAGATGGTGAAGGTGAACCCGCTGGCCGCCTGGAGCTTCGACGACGTGCTCGAGTACGCGTCGATCCACCAGGTGCCGATCAACCTGCTGCTCACCGCCGGCTACCCGTCCATTGGTTGCGAGCCCTGCACGCAACCGGTTGCCGAGGGTGAGGACCCCCGATCCGGCCGCTGGGCCGGCATCGCCAAGACCGAGTGCGGACTGCACCTGTGACCGCCACAGAAAGAGAGTCATCAACCGTGAACAACCCGCCGTTGGAATCATCGCTCGTCGACACGGCGACCACCGATTCCTTCATCCCCTCGGGCACCGGAGCGTCCATCTTCGGCCAGCCCACAAGCTCCCGCGAGAACCCCCGCGGGGCGACGTCCGCCGGCCAGCCGGCCGGCCACCAGGCCTCGCATGACACCTCGGGCGCGCTCAGCCACCTGGCCGCGCTGGAGGCCGAATCGATCCACATCTTCCGCGAGACCGTCGGCGAGCTGGAGCACCCCGTGCTGCTGTTCAGCGGCGGCAAGGACTCCGTGGTGATGCTGCACCTGGCCGCCAAGGCGTTCTGGCCCGGACGCGTGCCCTTCCCGCTGCTGCACGTTGACACCGGCCACAACTTCCCCGAGGTGCTCGCCTACCGCGACTTCACCGCCGAGCGGATGGGGTTGCGCCTGATCGTGGCCAAGGTGCAGGACTACATCGACGACGGACGGCTCCAGGAGCGTCCCGACGGCACCCGCAATCCGCTGCAGACCCAGCCCCTGCTCGACGCCATCGCCGAGGGCGGTTTCGACGCCGTTTTCGGTGGCGGACGCCGCGACGAAGAGAAGGCGCGCGCCAAGGAACGCATCGTGAGCCTGCGCGACGAGTTCGGCCAATGGGACCCGCGCAACCAGCGCCCCGAACTGTGGAATCTCTACAACCCGCGTCACCAGCCCGGCGAGCATGTGCGGGTGTTCCCGCTGTCGAACTGGACCGAGCTGGACGTGTGGAACTACATCGCCGACCAGCACATCGAGCTGCCCAGCCTGTACTACGCCCACGACCGTGAGGTGTTCGAGCACAACGGCATGCTGCTGCCTGTGTCGCCGGTGACCACGCCGGGCGCCGACGAGCCGGTGACCACGCGCCATGTGCGCTACCGCACCATCGGCGACATGTCCTGCACCGGCGCCGTGCTGTCCGACGCCGAGACCATCAACGACGTGCTCGTCGAGGTGGCCACCACCCACATCACCGAACGTGGCGCGACAAGGGCGGACGATCGTCTGTCGGAGGCCGCCATGGAGGACCGCAAGAAGGAAGGCTACTTCTAAAGATGAGCACTCTCACTGACACCACAGTCAATCCCGAGGCGGCCCTGACGCAGCGCACGCTGCTGCACCTGGCCACGGCCGGATCGGTGGACGACGGCAAGTCGACCCTGGTCGGGCGCCTGATGTACGACTCGAAGGCGGTGCTGGCCGACCAGCTGGAGGCCGTCGAGCGGGTGAGCCACGACAAGGGGCTCGGCACCGTCGACCTGGCGCTGCTCACCGACGGCCTGCGGGCCGAGCGCGAACAGGGCATCACCATCGACGTCGCCTACCGCTATTTCTCCTCGGCCGAGCGCAGCTACATCCTGGCCGACTGCCCCGGACACGTGCAGTACACGCGCAATACGGTGACCGGTTCGTCCACCGCCGATGTGCTCGTGCTGCTGGTTGACGTGCGCAAGGGCGTGCTGCAGCAGACGCGGCGCCACCTGGCCGTGGGTGCCCTGCTGCGGGTGCCGCATGTGATCGTTGCGGTGAACAAGATCGACCTGGTCGATTTCGACGAGGCGGCCTATGCACCGGTGGAGAAGCAGATCCGCGAGGTGGCCCATGAGGTGGGCCTCGACGACATCACGGTGATCCCGACCAGCGCGCTCACCGGTGCCAACATCGTGGACCGTTCCGACGACCTGCCCTGGTACACGGGGCCGAGCCTGTTGGAGCTGCTCGACAACCTGGATCCGGTGCCCGATGCGGTGGAGGGCTTCCGCCTGCCGGTGCAGCTGGTGCTGCGTCCGCAGGGTGGCGCCATCGACCCGAAGTACGTGGAGTACCGCGGGTATGCCGGCGAGATCTCGGCCGGACGCGTGCACGTGGGTGATCCGGTGGTGGTGTTGCCGTCCGGGCTGCGCTCAACGGTGGCCGGCATCGACCTGGCCGGCGAGCAGCTCGACGAGGCGGTGGCGGGCCAGTCGGTGTCGTTGCGCCTTGCCGACGAGATCGACGCACCGCGCGGCTCGCTCATCTCCTCGGTGGCCGACGCCCCCGAGCCGGTGAAGCAGTTGGAGGCCACGGTTGCCTGGATGGCCGAGAAGCCGCTGCACCCGGGCGCGCGCGTGCTGCTCAAGCACGGCACGTCGACGGTGAAGGCGATCGTCAGCCAGATCGTCGGCAAGCTTGACCTCGACGAGATGGCGCCGGTGACCACCGACACGCTGGAGCTCAACGACATCGGACGCGTCAGCATCAGGCTGGCCGCTCCGGTGATGGCCGAGAGCTACCTGGAAACCCGCCATGGGGGCGCATTCGTGCTCATCGACCCGCAGTCCGGATGGACGCTGGCTGCGGGGATGGTGCGCGGCCACGAGGTGTTCGGGGACTCCTTGGAGCCCGAACCCGACTGGCAGATCTGAGGTTTGGCCTGGCGGGGCCGAAACCTCGGTGAGGGAAGAGAGACTGTGGCCCGGACGATGATTTCGTCCTGGCCACAGTGCTGTCCGGCTGCGTGGTTCCGCAGGTGTGGGCCTGCATGTGTGGGCCTGCGCGTGGGGGCCTGCATATGGGGACCGCAGGTGTGGACAGCGTGGGGGTTGTTGGCCTGCCATGGCCGGGGTGACTCGGCCGCGGCAGGCCCTGATCATGTGTGGCGGCTACGGGTGACGGGGTGAGCCGTCGCGTCTGGAGCTGCGGCGACGGGTTCAGCCGTCGCGTCCGGAGCTGCCGGCGACGGGTCCGGCCGTCGCGCTTACAGCTGATCGTGCTCGTCAAGGTCGTCGGCGGTGATGTCCTGGCCGTCCTCGAGCGCGGTGATCTCACCGACCCGGCGGGCGTGGCGTCCACCCTCGAAGTCGGTGGCAAGCCACACGTCGACGATCTCCTCGGCCAGGCCGTCGGCGACCACGCGTCCGCCCAGGGCAAGCGCGTTGGCGTCGTTGTGGGCGCGCGACATGCGGGCGGCGTAGACGTCGGAGGTGATGGCGCAGCGGATGCCGTGCACCTTGTTGGCCGAGATGCCGATGCCCACGCCGGTGCCGCAGACCACGATGGCCGTGGCGGCCTCGCCGTCGGCGACCTTGCGGGCGGCGGCCGCCCCATAGATCGGGTAGTCGACGCTCTCAGTGCTGTGCGTGCCGACGTCGATCACCTCATGGCCCTTGCCCTGCAGGTATTCCTTGAGGTGTTCCTTGAGATCGAAACCGGCATGGTCGCTGCCCATCGCGATGCGCATTGTGCCTCCTGTGTGGCCCCGACGTTGGGGCTGCGAGCAGTGCGGGCGCGGTCAATGCCGGGCCCATGTCCATTGTGCGTCGTCGCGGGGCACCCGCACATACGCCCGCAGCGATCGGACATCCCCCAGTTGCCCCGGACCCAGTTACCCCGGACAAGGGGCCGCGTGGTAGATCCGGGCGCGCCGCGCGGCACATCTGGGCACGCTTATCTGGTCACTAACTGGGCAGTTGTGCGGCACGTGGTCACTCTCCTGGTCACTAACTGGACACCAGTGCGGGAATGACGCCGCACAACTGTCCGCTTAGCGGAGGTTCCGGCCCATCGATCCGGGATCAGGCGCGGCGGGCGGCGGGCGCGTCCCACACGGCAACCCAGCGCCACAGGGGCACCCGCCACCAGTGGGCACCGGGCAGGTTCCCCTCGATGAGCTCCCGGCTCTGCGTCCAGTTCAGGTCGGGTTCGGCGGTGAGCGTGTCGGGACGCCACCGGGTCTTGCCCAGGCCCAGCACGAGGTTGGCCGCCATGTCGCGGATCTCCAGGGGCCCGAAGGGGACGGGGCTGCGCGCGGTGTCGATCACCACCAGGCGTCCACCCGGCCGCAGCACGCGACGCATCTCCACCAGCCCCAGGTCCTCATTGAGGTGATGCAGCACCCCGACGCTCACCACGGCGTCGAAGCTGGCGTCGGGGAAGGGGAGCTGTTGGGCGTCGGCAAGCATGAAGTGCACGCCGGGCGCGTCGGGCGCCAGCACCTTGGCGTCGGCGTCGATGCCCACCACCTCGTGGCGAAGATCCTTGTCATCGAACGATTCCGGTGCCGGCTGGGGCTGCTTCAACCCGTCGCGACGTTCCCCCACGGGCACCGTGTCGCCGGTGGCCAGGTAGCGGGCCAGCGTGCCCTCGCCGCAGCCGACGTCGAGCACGACGCGATGCCCGTCGAGCAGTTCGGCGATGCGCGGGTAGTAGTGGGAGTTGTGGTTCCAGTGGCGGGCAAAGGGGTGTTGGTCAGCCATGTCGCCCGCCTCAGAGATGGGAGCCCAGCAGGGCGCCGATCACATAGGTGATGCAGATGGCCACCATGCCGCCGCCGATATTGCGGACGGTCGCGGCGCGCGTGGGGGAACCGCCCAGCTTGGCGCTCACCACGCCGGTGACGGCCAGCGCAAGTGCGGACGCGAGCACCGTGGCGAGCACGCGGGCGGATGGGGCCACCAGGGTGATCAGCAGCAGCGGCACCACGGCACCGATCGCGAAGCTCAGCATGGATGCGAAGGCAGCGGCCCACGGGTTGAGCAGCTCATCAGGGTCGATGTCGAGCTCCACCTCGGCGTGCGCGGCCAGCGCGTCGTGGTCGGTCAGCTCGACGGCCACCTGCCGGGCGAGGTCGTGGGAGATCCCCTTGGACTCATAGGCAGTGGTGAGTTGGTCGAGCTTGCCGTCGGGATCACGCTCCAGGGCGGCTCGTTCCTTGGCCAGACCCGAGCGCTGCGCGTCACGCTGGGTGCTCACCGAGACGTATTCGCCGGCGGCCATGCTCATGGATCCCGACACGAGACCCGCGACGCCGGCCACGAGGATCGCCCGGTTGTCGGCGCTGGCACCTGCCACGCCCAACACCAGACCTGCGGTGGACACCACGCCATCGTTGGCGCCCAGGACGCCGGCACGCAGCCAGTTCAGCCGTTCCGGAGAGGCTTCCTCTGACCCGTCGTCGTGCTTGTCCGGCCTGTTGCGGCCTGCAGGTTTCGATGGCCTCACGGCATCCACGTAGGTGATCCTCTCGTCCGGGGTGACGATGCGTCGCCTCCACAGGCGGCGCACTGACTACTCACCAAGTCAACCACCGGACGCGACGCCGGCATTCCCGTGCGCTGGCGGCGGGCAGCCCCCGCGGACGCCACGTCGGCGCGGCATTCGCGGGCGCGCACGCCCGCGTGGGTGGGCCGAGGCCTGGCGGCGTCCGGCAAGAAACCCCGCTAGATGTACTTCCCCGTGACGTTGTGAACGCGGGCTGAGGGAGTCTGGCCGCCGATCCCGGTGTGGGGTCTGTGGTGATTGTAGTGATGGAGCCAGGTCTCGTAGGCTGCGGCGCGCTCGGCTTCGCTGGCGTAGGGCTTCGCGTAGGCCCACTCGACGGCGAGGGTTCGGTTGAACCGCTCGACCTTGCCGTTGGTCTGCGGCCGGTATGGCCGGGTCCACTTGTGCTTCACCTCGTCGCCGAGCGCGTCAGCGAAGGCGCCTGACCGGTAGCAGGAACCGTTGTCGGTCATCACCGCGGTGACTGTGACGCCCAGGCCTGCGAAGAACGCGTTCGCGCGGGTCCAGAACCCCGCTGCGGTCTCTTTGCGCTCGTCGTCAAGGATCTCTGAGTACGCGATCCGGGAGTGGTCGTCCACGGCGTGGTGCAGATACCGGTAGCCGCGAGAGCCGGCTGCCCCGGCACGGGCTGCCTTGTCGCGGGCCACTCCCGCGTGACGGTCCTGCATGGATCCGCGACCGTGGGCACGCCACCCGCCGCCGTCGGGGATCCGGCCTTGTTTCTTGATATCTACGTGCACGAGCTCGCCCGGCGCGGCGACCTCGTACCGTTTCGGCTTCGGGCGGCGAACCGGCAGCCCGGTGGCCTGGTCGATGTTGATCAGCTTCGGCATCTTGTATCGGGCGAGCACCCGACCGACCGTGGAACGGTGCAACCGCAGGTGATACGCGATCCGGTGCGGACCCCACCGGCGAGTGAACCGCAACGCGACGATCCGATGCTCCGTCTTACGCGGAAGCCGGTTCGGTGACGAGGTGGGCCTCGAACTACGGTCGATCAACGGCAGCCCTGCCCGGTACCTGTCGGCCCACCGCTTCACCGTCGCGGGCGAGCACTGGAACCGTTCCGCCGCCCGCCGCAACGACCAGCCCTGTTCCACGACGAGAACAGCAAGACGACGACGCCCTTCCGGTGTCAAGGGTGCGTTAGCGTGAGTCACGAAGACCTCCGTGGTCAGGAGAGTGAGTGTGGTAACCCACATCCTGCCCGGAGGTCTTCGCTACCTCACCCGTTCACAACCTCCCGGGGAAGTACAGCTAGATGGGCACCTGTGCGGCGTCATTGCCGCACAACTGCCCACTTAGGGGACGAGTCCAGCACCGGCAACCGCTCGGCCCGGGGACGCCGCCAGGACACGGGTGATCCAGCCTCATGGCCACACCCACGAAGACAGGGTCGACAAAAGCACCGTCTACGGTGCTTTATCCGCACCTATCCCGCTAACCCCCCGCGCCCAGGGTCGTTAGGTGGCCACTTGTGCGGCGTCATTGCCGCACAACTGCCCACCCAGTGACCGGATCGGGGCGGCGGGCCCGCACGTGAGAGCGACGACAGGCGGGCGTGACGAGGAACGCCGGTCACGTGGGGCGAGGTCACGCGAACCGCAGGTTACGGGGGTGAGGGTCACAGGGGTGTCGCCGCACGCCCCCGGCCCGGCGCCCGTGGCATGCTGAGGGGGATTCATTGATCCATGGGCGCCAGGAGAGTTGACATGTCGACAAGCACGCGATTGGGCCGGCAACTGGAAGCTCCCGCACCCACATGGAACAAGTCCGCCGCCGTGGTGGTCGTCGGTGGTGGGGCCGCCGGATTGAGCGCCGCCCTCCCGTTGGCCGCCGCCCGCATCCCGGTGGTGCTGGTCTGCCGGTCGACGCTGCTCGACACCGCCACGGCCCGGTCGACGAGCCGCGGCATCGGCTGGCGCAATCCCCCGACGCGCGAACAGTTGGCGTCCGCAGGTGACGGCCTGGCCGACCCGACCGCCGCCGGACGCCTCATCGAGCAGGCCCCCGAGCTCCTCGACTGGCTGGACGCCCTGGCCCACCAGATCTCCAGCGTCGAACAAGACCCCCGCCAGCCACTGGGCATGACCATGCAGCGAACCCTGGCATCGGTGGCGCGCGTGCAGGAACTGCTGCCCGCCGGCACCCTGGCCATCGACACGCACAGCCGCGCCGTCGACGTGCTCACCGACGAGGACGGTCATGTGGCCGGACTGCGCGTGTCACGCGGCGATGGCACCATCGGCGACTACCGCGCCGGCACCGTGGTGCTCGCCACCGGTGGCGCCGCCCGCCTGTGGACGCACACCACTGCCCCCGCCCTCGCCAACGGCGACGGCCTGGCGATGGCCCTGCGCGCAGGGGCCGCACTGCGCGACCTCGAGTTCGTCTCCTTCGCCCCCACCGCCCTGAACGCCCCCCCAGAGGAACGACTGCCGGGCGAGGCCGCCGCCGAGATGGGCCCCACGCTGCGTCAGGCCGGCGCAGAACTGGTGGACGCCGCCGGCTCCACGATCGTTCCGCTGGACGAGAGCCAGCACCTGCCCGACCACGAGCTGGCGATCCGGCTGGCCGACTGGATGGCCGCCTATCCCGGGGCAACGGCATTCCTCGACGCCCGCGGCATCGGCGATCAGGCCTGGCAATTGGCCCCGCACGTGGTGATGGCGCAGGCCTGCCGTGAGCATGGCATCAACCCGGCGCGCCAGGTGATCCCGGTGCGCCCTGCCGCCCAGGCCTTCGTGGGTGGCATCGCGATCAATGAGGTCGGCGCCACCACGGTGCCGGGGCTCTATGCGGCCGGCGAGGTGGCATCGTCGGGCGCCAACGGGGCGTCCGGGCCCGCCGATGGCCTGCTGATCGACGCCCTGGTGGGCGGCACCGCCGTGGGACGCCACCTGGCGCAGGCCGAGCTGCCCGAGGCCGCCGACTCCACCGACCGCGCGCTGCGGGGCTTCCTGCCCACCGATGCCCTGGCCGGCGTGCGCACGAGCGCCGACGAGGCGCTGGGCCTGCGTCGCGAACACGAGAAGCTGCGCACCACCAGCGACTTCCTGGCCCGCCTGCCCCATGAGGAGGACTTCGGCGAGGACGAGCTCACCGGCACCAACCTGCAGGCGGTTGCCGCAGCCCTGGCGCAGGCGGCGATCGCCCGCCCCGAGAGCCGCGGCTGGCATCGTCGCATCGACCACGCCGGTGCCAGCGACAAGTGGGCCAAGCATGTGGTGGTGAGCCTGGCTGACGATGGCACCCTGCAGGTGACCACCGCCGCTCTGGACAAGCCGGTGACCACGCGCTGAGGAGTCCAGGCCCGCATCAACAATTCAATGCGGGAGAACACCCGGGCCGCTCAGGCGCGCGCATTCACCGCATTTCCGTCGCCACGGGTGGCACCCAGCACTGAGGGCAGGTCGAGCGGCGAATCGGTGTCGAAGTCATTGCTCCAGCCCGCCAGCCCGGAATCCTCCGCATTCTTGTAGGCGGTGGCAATCATCAGCTTGATGCGGTTGAGCTGGTTCACCTCCGAGGCCCCGGGGTCGTAGTCGATCGAGGTGATGTTGGCCATCGGATAGCGCTCGCGCAGCGTCTTGAACATGCCGCGTCCCACCACGTGATTGGGAAGGCAGGCAAACGGCTGGGCGCAGATCACATTCGGCGTGCCGTGCTCGATGAGGTGCATCATCTCGGCCACCAACAGCCAGCCCTCACCAGCCTGGGTGCCCAGCGAGATCACCTGCTGCGCGCGCTGCGCCATCGTATGGATCGACTCAGGTACATCGAACTTGCCGTGCGTGGCGGCCAAGGCCGCATTCGCGGTGCCCGACATCTGCTCGATGAACCACAGCGCCATCTTCTTGACGTGACGCGAGGTGCGTCCCAACCCGAAGTTCTCCCAGCGCCAATCGCCGGTCTCCATCGACTGCAGGAAGAATCCCATCAGCCCGGGCAGCACGGCCTCGCAACCTTCGTCCTCGATCACGTCCACCAGGTTGTTGTTGGCGTCGGGCTGGAACTTCACCAGGATCTCGCCCACCACGCCCACGCGCGGCTTGCGCGGAATATCCAGCAGCGGCAACTCATCGAATTCGTGCACCATCTGGCGACACAGCCACTTGAAGCTGAGCTTGCGTCCCTCGATGGCCGAATAGCGCGGCGTGGTCATGAATTCACACACCAGCGCATTCCAGCGCTGATAGAGCGCCATTGCCGACCCTTCGTCGCGTTCATAGGGACGCACCCGCAGCAGCACATTCTGCAACAGGTCGGTGAGGATCAGGCCCTGCAATGCCGCATTCACGATGGTGGGGGTCATCTTGAAACCGGGGTTCGATTCCAGGCCCTGCGCCGAGATCGCCAGCACCGGCACCTGCGAGAAGCCGGCCGCAGCCAGCCCGCGGCGCAACATGCCGACATAGTTCGTGGCGCGGCACATGCCTCCGGTCTGGGTGATCGCCACCACCGACTTCTCGGGATCGCCACCACCATCGATGAACTTGTTGATGAGCTGCCCGATCACCATGATCGCCGGGAAGCAGGCGTCATTGTTCACATACTTCAGGCCGCATTCCATGTCCTCGCGGCTGGCATGCTCCAGCAGTTCCATCGTGTAGCCGTGGCGCTTGAACAGCGGGGCCAGCACGCGGAAGTGGATCGGCGCCATCTGGGGCAGGTAGACGGTGTGGGTGGCCTTCATCTGCTTGGTGAACGCGGGCGTGGTGGCCGCCGGCACAGTGATCGGCTCGGAGGTGTCCACCTCGCTGGACACCGGACGCTCCGCGGCAGCCGCCTGCAGCGAGCGCAGCCGGATCTTCGCGGCACCCAGATTGGAGATCTCGTCGATCTTCAGCACGGTGTACACGTCGTCGCCCTGCTCGAGGATGTCCTGCACCTGGTCGGTGGTCACGGCGTCGACGCCGCAGCCGAACGAGTTGAGTTGCACCAGGTTGAGGTCGGGTTCGGAGCGCACTTGGCCGGCCGCCTCGTAGAGGCGCGTGTGGTAGACCCACTGGTCACGGGCACGCAGCGGACGCGAGAAGCCGGTGGTGGTCATGCCATTGGTCAGCGCGTCCTCGCTGAGCACCACCATGCCCAGCTGGGCGATGGTGTCGGGAATGCCGTGGTGGATCTCGGGATCGACATGGTAGGGACGTCCCGCCAGCACGATGCCGCGCATCTTGTGCTCGCGCATGTACTGCAACGCCCGGTCGCCCTCGGCCCTGATGTCGGCATGGGTGTGGGCCAGCTCGGCATATCCGGCAGTGACGGCCCGCTTGGCCTCGTCACGGGTGACATTCCAGTCGGCGAACTCCTCCACGAGCCGCTCGGCGAGCTTGTCGGGATCGTTCAGGTTGAGGAAGGGGTCCATGAAGCGCACGCCGGGCTCACGCAGCCGGTCGATGTTCTTCTCCAGCACCTGCGGGTAGAACGCCACGATGGGGCAGTTGAAGTTGTTGTCGGCCTCGTCGAACTGCTTGAGCTCGTAGCTCACGCAGGGCATCCAGATGGTCTTGACGCCGCGGTCGAGCAGCCACTCGATGTGCCCGTGGGCCAGCTTGGCCGGGTAGCAGACGTTCTCGGAGGCGATCGACTCCATGCCGGCCTCGAACAGGTCGTGGTTGGAGCGTCCCGACAGCATCACCTTGAAGCCCAGCTCGGTGAGCACGGTGAACCACAGCGGATAGTCCTCGTACATGCCCAGCGCGCGCGGGATGCCGATCTCGCCACGGGTGGCCTTCGCGTCGGTCAGGCGCCGGTAGCCGAAGATGCGCTTGTACTTGTAGTCGTACAGGTTCGGGATCTGCGACTTGCGGGGACGCGCCTCCAGCGACGCGCCGCGCTCGCACCGGTTGCCCGACACCTGGCGTCCACCATCGTCGAACAGGGTGATGGTGAGCTTGCAATGGTTCTGGCACAGCTGGCAGACGCGCTGGCTCGATTCCACGCTGAACGCGTCGAGGTCGCGGCTCATCATGGCCGACACCTCGCCGTCGACGGCATGTGACCTGGCCGTGAGTGCGGCACCGTAGGCGCCCATCAGGCCGGCGATGTTGGGACGCGTCACCTGCACGCCGGTGAGCAGCTCGAAGGCCCGCAACACCGCGTCGTTGAGGAAGGTGCCGCCCTGGGCCACCACATGGTCGCCCAGCTCGCCGGTGTCGCGCAGCTTCATCACCTTGTACAGGGCGTTGCGCACCACCGAATAGGACAGCCCGGCGGAGATGTCGCCCATGCCGGCGCCTTCCTTCTGGGCCTGCTTCACCGAGGAGTTCATGAACACGGTGCAGCGGCTGCCCAGGTCGACCGGCGCGTCGGCAGCCAAGCCCTCCCTGGCGAACTCGCGTACGTCGGTGCCCATCGTCTGGGCGAAGGTCTGCAGGAAAGAGCCGCAGCCCGACGAGCAGGCCTCGTTGACGGCGATCGAGTCGACGACGCCGTTGCGAATGCGCAGGAACTTCATGTCCTGGCCGCCGATGTCGATCACCGAGGTGACCTCGGGACAGACGACCTTCGCGGCCCGGAAGTGGGCCATCGTCTCGATCTCACCCTCATCGGCGTGGATGGCGGTCTTCACCAGGTCCTCGCCGTAGCCGGTGACGCAGGCGCGCGCCAGGTTGGCGCCCGCCGGGAGCGCGCCGAGCACGGTGCGGGCGATGCCGACCGCGGCGGCCACCGGGTCGCCCTGGTTGGAGCCGTAGCTGGAGTGCACGATGGTGCCCTCATCGTCGATCACCACCGACTTGATGGTGGTGGAGCCGGCGTCGATGCCCAGGTAGAGGTGGCCCTTCGCGTCGGCCATCTCGCCCTGGGGGACGGTGGCCCTGGAGTGGCGCTCGATGAATTCGGCGCGTTCGGCGTCGTCGAGCAGCAGCGGACGCATGGTCTTCGACGCCACCGACACCTCATTGGCGCTGTCGAGTTCGGCGGCCAGGTGCGGCAACGACAGGGTGGGGCCGCCGGCCAGGAAGGCGGCGCCGATCGCGACGTAGAGCTGGGCGTCGTCGGGGGTGATGTAGTCGTTCACATGGTCGCCGAGCACGCGGCGGAAGGCGGCCCGCAGCTCGGGCAGGAAGTGCAGCGGACCGCCCAGGAAGATCACCTTGCCGCGGATGGGACGCCCGCAGGCGAGCCCGGCAACGGTCTGGGTGGCCACGGCCTGGAACACCGAGGCGGCGATGTCGGAGTGTGCGGCGCCCTGGTTGAGCAGCGGCTGCACGTCGGTCTTGGCGAATACGCCGCAGCGCGAGGCGATCGGGTAGAGGTGGTCGAACCGGGCCGCGAGCTCGTTGAGCCCGGGCGCATCGGTGTGCATCAGGGTGGCCATCTGATCGATGAAGGCCCCGGTGCCGCCGGCGCAGGAGCCGTTCATGCGCTGTTCGGGCGTGGGGTGCAGATAGGTGATCTTGGCGTCCTCGCCGCCCAGCTCGATCACCACGTCGGCCTCGGGGTTGAGGCGTTCGATGGCGGCGGTGGCGGCGATCACCTCCTGCTGGAAGTCGACGCCCATCATGCGGGCGACGCCCAGGCCACCCGAGCCGGTCATTGCCACCTTGAGCACGTCGTCGGGGAAGCGGTTGCGGATGTCGAGCAGCAGTCGCTTCATCTCGCCGCGTACGTCGGCGTTGTGGCGCCGGTAGTCGCTGAACACGATGCGCCCGCCGTCCATGACCACCGCTTTGACCGTGGTTGACCCCACGTCGAGGCCAAGACGCAGCGCATCGTCGCTCATAGGACACCCCTTTTGACGGGTCGTCTCCGCCCCCGCCGTCCAATTAGAATGCTCGTTCTGTTTTCCATGGTAATCGTTATCCGCACCGTCGGCGAGGGCGGGCCGGGACTCGGGTGTGGCGCCGGGTTGAGCCCTGCGAGAACCCGGGTGCGGGGCGGAGGCGGGTTGCCGGGCGGACGCCGCGACGGCGACTCAGGGGCCGACGGGCGCCGGCGCGGGAACCAGCCGCACCTGGGTGGCCTTCACCGAGCACCACAGCCGCTGGCCGACCGCCAGCTGCAGCTCGGCCCAGGCGGCCGGGGTGATGCGGGCCGAGATCACCGGACCGTCGTCGAGCGCGACACGCACGGTGACAAGGCCTGATGCCGCATCGACCGCTTGCACGACGCCGGGCAGCAATGAGCGCGGGGAGCCCTGCTGGGGCACGCGGAACAACGAGACGGCCTCGGGCGCGAACACCAGCGACACCGGCGAACCCGGGGCCGGGAACCCGGCGCCGGGGGCCGTGCTGGCGGAAGGCATGCTGTCGGGAGGCATGCTGTCGGAAAGCGGGGTGTCGGGGGCCAGCGCGTCTGGAGGCAGCGCGCCCGGGAACAGCTCGCCTGGGGACAGAGTGCCGGGGAACAGGCTGTCGGGGTCGATGCGGGCCGCGGCCAGCCGGCGCGAGCCGATCGCGATGCCGGGCAGGGCGTCGGCACCCACGATCAGGGCGCCCGAGACGATGTTGAGGCCGGCCAGGCGGGCGGTGAAGTCGGTGGTCGGGGCGGCCAACAGCCGTGCCGGCTCGCCCTGCTCGGCCACCCGTCCATGCTCGAGCACCACCAGCCACGACGCCAGGCGCACCGCCTCCACCACGTCGTGGGTGATCAGCACGGTGGTGGTGCCGCGGTGGGCCAGCCGGTCGGCCAGCACCTGCGTCACCCGGGCGCGGGCCTGCACGTCGAGGGCCGAGGTGGGTTCGTCGAGGATCAGCAGCCGCGGGTCGAACACCAGCGCGCGGGCCAGCGAGACGCGGGCGGCCTGGCCTCCCGACAGCTCGTCGCCGCGCCGGAAGGCCAACTGATCTGCCCCGACCGCGGCCAACTGGGCGTGGGCGGCGCGTCGGGCCGCCGCACGCGGGACGCCCCGGGCGCGCAGCGGGTAGGCAACATTGGCCAGCACGCTCAGGTGGGCGAACACCTGTGGGTCCTGGCGCACCATCGCCACCCCGCGGCGGCGCGCCGGGGTGAAGGTGGTGGCGGTGTCGTGCACCTGCGGCCCGATCGACGCCGTGCCGCTGTCGAGCGCCAACGCCCCGGCCAGCACCTGGGCCAGCGTCGACTTGCCGGCGCCGTTGCGTCCCATCACGGCCACCACGCGCCCGGCCGGGATGTCGAGCGACACCTGCCAGTCGCGGGCCGTGACCGCACCGTCGACATGCACCGGCACGGCGGCGGCGCGCTGTTGCCCGGCCGGGTCCGGCACATCGGTGGGCGTGGGCGACGCGGGCTCATCCTCGGCGGCCGGGCGGCGCCGACGCCCGGGCCACTCGGTGAGGGCGACGATCACGGCGGCGGCCACGATGAGCACCACACCCAGCGTCAGTGCGGTGCCGGAGTCGGCCTCGCGGGCGAGGTAGATCTCCAGGGGCATGGTGCGCGTGACGCCCTGCAGCGAGCCGGCGAAGGTGAGGGTGGCGCCGAACTCGCCCAGGCAGCGGGCCAGCGCCAGGGCGGTGCCGCGGGCCAATCCGGTCGCCACGGTGGGCAGGGTGATGGTGAAAAGCACCCTGCTGGGGCCGGCGCCCAGGCCGGCAGCGGTCTGTTCGAGGCCCTGGGTGCGCGAACGCAGCGCCGCCTCCAGGGTGATCACCAGGAACGGCAGGGAGACGAACACCTGGGCCATCACCACGGCGATCGTGGAGAAGGCGATGTGCACCCCGGCGGCCTCCAGGCCGGCGCCGAGGACGCCCTTGCGTCCGAAGGTCACCAGCAGCGCCAGGCCTGCCACCACCGGCGGCAACGACAGGGGCAGGGCGACGAGCACGCGGGCCACGCGCACCCCACGCCACCGGCGCGACAGGGCGACGGCCGCGGGAACCCCGAGCACCAGGTCGATCACGATGGCGGCCGCGCAGGTGCGCACGCTCAGCCACAGGGCGTCGCGGGCACTGTCGCTGGTGATCACCCGGCCGAAGCTGGCCCAGGGCACCTTGGCGCCCATGAACAGCAGCGGCACCACCAGGTAGGCCAGGGCCACGCCGGCCAGTGCCACCAGCCACCAGGGTGCTGGGGACACCCGTGGTGCGCGGCGGCGGGGCCGGGCGTCGTTCACTGGCCGGGAGTGGAGAAGCCGTGGGCGTCGAGCACCTGGCGTCCGGCCGGCGAGGTCACCAGGGCGACGAACCGCCCGGCGAGGTCCTGCTGGCGCGAGGCGGTCACCGTGGCGATCGGGTAGTCGTTGACCACCTTGTCGGCATCGGCGATGGGAATCGTGTCCACGGCGTCGCCCGAGGCCATCGCATCGGTGCGGTAGACGATGCCGGCGTCGGCCTGGCCGGTGGACACCTTGGCGCGCACATCGGTCACCTTGTCCTCCTCACTGACCGGATGCAGCGTGACGCCGAGCAGCCCGGTGAGCTGGGTGGTCGCCGCGCCGCAGGGCACGGCCGGGGCGCAGATCACCAGCTTGGCGCTGTCGAGCGAGGAATCGAGTCCGGTGACATGGGCCGGGTTGCCGGCCGGCGTGATCAGGGTGAGCACATTGGACGCGAAGGTGGTGGGTTGGCCCACCAGCTTCTTGTCGCTGGCCTTGGCCATGGTGGAGGTGTTCGCGGTGGCCAGCACATCGGCCGGCGCCCCGTTGTCGAGCTGGTCGACCAGGGTCTGTGAGCCGGCGTAGCTGAACGTCACCTTCACTCCCGGGTGCGACGCCTCGAACTGCTTGCCCAGCTCGTCGTAGCTCTCGGTCAGCGACGCCGCCGCATAGACGGTGAGCGTGGCGTTCTGGCTGGACGAGGCTCCCCCCGAGCCCTTGGACGAGCCGCAGGCGGCCAGCGTCAACGACAGCAGGCAGGCGGTGACAAGGGCGAATGGGCGGGTTCTCATGGGCGCTCCGGGGTCGTGAGAGGGGGACGGGTGGCCGGCGCGAGTCCGCGGCGACCACGCGTCAAGTTACCAAGGGCGACGGTCCGGTGGGCGGGGCGGGGTAATTGCGCGGGCGGCCCGGCGATACGCACCCGGTGCCGCCTGCGGGCTCGAATAGTGTGGTGCCATCCCCACCAGAGCCGCCACTGCCCTGGCGCCCACCCCGAGCGAGGAGCCCTCATGCCGCACAGCGACTACGACCTGGCAGGCATTCGTGCAGCGATCATCACCACCAACAACCGCGTGCTGGCCGGCGAACGTCCCGACCGCGGCGGCCAGCTGGCCGTCGAACAGCTCGCTGCGGCGGGCCTGCAGACGTCCGAGCCGGTGGTGATCCCCGAGGAGCACCATGCGGTGGCCGAGCAGCTGCGCGACAGCCTCGATGAGGGGAACCGGTTGGTGATCGTGCTGGGCGGCACCGGCTTCGGCATCCGCCATGAGAGCCCCGAGGTGGTGCGCGAGGCGATCGAGGTGGAGATTCCCGGCATCGCCGAGCAGATCCGCGCCCATGGGCTGACCAACACGCCGCTGTCACCGCTGTCGCGTGAAGTGGTGGGCGTGACGGCCCGCGACAAGACGGGCGCCCTGGTGGTGGCGTCCCCCAGCTCGAAGGGCGGGGTCGCCGACACGCTGTCGGTACTGATCCCCCTGTTGAAGGACATCTTCGGCCAGCTCGACGAGATCTGAGCCCCCACAAGCCGCCGGACGCAGGATAGGTGCGGATTAAGCACCATCTACGGTGCTTTTCTCGACCCTGTCTTCGTGTTGCGGGCGGGAGGCCGGACGGCCCATGTCCCGGCGGCGCGCGGGTGCCGGGTGATTTCGTGGCGGATTCGTCGCTCAGTGGATAGCTGTGCGGGAATGACGCCGCACAGGTGCCCACTTAACGGCCGGAACCGGGTCAGGGCGGGGCCGGACCGGAAGCGTCATTCAGGGAGGACTTTTGCAGGGTAGACGACGTAAAAGTCCTCCCTATCCCTGATGCCCGGCACCCTCTGCCGCCGCCGCAGCATCCACCGCGGCACGCCCCACGCGTCGCCCGCCACGTCACCCCGCGCCCTACACCAGGCGCCCACGCCACCAGTCGAGGTCATCGGGGGTGTCGATGTCGCGGCACAGGTCCGCCGGGCTCGGCAACTCCACCAGGTTGAGGACGCGCAGGGTGCGCGCAACACCGCGATTGCGCACCTGCCCGGCGTCGGCCAGCAGCCTGCGCAACGGACCGGCCCGGTAGACGGCCTGCAGGTATTGACGGAACGGTGCGGGCTCGCCACCACGGGCCACCACGCCATCCGCATCAGGGCGGGCCGACAGCGCGGCAACAAGCAGCGGCGCCAGGTCGACGATTCCGGGGCTGTCGACCGCCGTCACCAGCACCAGGGCGTGAGAGCCGGCCAACGCGGCCAAACCGGCAGCCAACCCGGCCACCGGACCCCCATCGGGCGGGTCCTCCAGGGTGCGCCGCACCCCCGGGGGCACCTCCACGTCGCGGGGCGCCACCACCACCGCATCACCATCGACCGCGGGCACCAATCCCGACAGCACGATGTCGAGCAGCCGACGCTGCCCCAGCCGCAGGTCGGCCTTCGACACCCCACCAAGGCGTTGCCCACCACCGCCGGCCAGGATCACCGCGCCCACCCGGCCGCGCCGGCCGGCATCGGGACGTGCACCTGAGGGGGTGGCTGCCATGGCCCGATCATCGCGCATCACGCGCCCGAACATGCCGGGCATGCCCGATCAGCCGAATATTGCGGGGTGATGCCGTCAAAAAACACAGCCACCCGCCCCGCAGCCCCTCGCACGCCGTCACCCGCTTGTACTCTGAAACGGTGCCCGCCACCCCCCTGCCCAGCGCCGATGGTGCGCTGCGCGACCGCCACGGCCGGACCGCCCACGACCTGCGCGTCTCCCTGACCGATCGGTGCAACCTGCGGTGCAGCTATTGCATGCCGCCCGAGGGCCTGGCCTGGCTGCCCACCGACCAAATGCTCACCGACGCCGAGGTGACGCGCCTGTGCACACTGGCCGTCACCCACCTGGGCATCCACAAGATCCGCTTCACCGGCGGCGAACCGCTGCTGCGCAAGGGCCTGGAGTCGATCGTCGCCGCCTGCGCCGGCCTGCGCACCGACCGGGGCAGCTCCCCCGAACTCGCGCTCACCACCAATGCACTCGGCCTGGCCCACCGCGCCCGGGCCCTGGCCGACGCCGGACTCGACCGGGTGAACGTCTCGCTGGACACCCTGGACCGCGAACACTTCGCCCGCATCACCCACCGTGATCGCCTGCCCGACGTGCTGGCCGGCATCCGCGCCGCACAGGACGCCGGACTGACACCGGTCAAGGTGAATGCCGTTGTCACCCGCGCCATCAACGCCCCCGACCTGCCCGAGCTGTTCGACTTCTGCCTCGACAATTCCCTGCAACTGCGGGTGATCGAACAGATGCCGATCGGCCCCGAGGGCTCCTGGGACCGCGCCTCCATGGTCTCGCGCGCCGAGATCCTGGAACTGCTAGCCACCCGCCACCAGCTCGCCGAGCTCAGTTCCCCGCCGACGACCGGGACGTTGCCAGATGGAGCGTTGCCAGATGGGATGCCACCCAGCACCGTCCAGCCCGAGCACTCCGCACCGTCCACCAGCGCGCCGCACACCGCCGAACCCACCGTCGCCGAACCCACCACCGCCCCCCTCGACCCGCACGCACCGGCCCAGCTGTGGCAGGTCGACGGACGCGCCGACACCACGGTGGGCATCATCGCCTCGGTCTCGGCCCCCTTCTGCCAGGCCTGCGACCGCACGCGACTCACCAGCGACGGCCAGGTGCGCTCCTGTCTGTTCTCCACCACCGAGACCGACCTGCGTGCCCTGCTGCGCAGCGGGGCCACAGACGCCCAGCTTGCCGACGCCTGGCGCACCGCCATGTGGGCCAAGCCACGCGCCCACGGCCTCGACGAGCCCTGGTTCGCCGTGCCGTCGCGCACCATGAGCCGCATCGGAGGTTGATCCCGGTGCACACACCGGGCACCCCCAGGCCCTAGAATTAGTCGCGATAAATCCGTCGAAAATCCTGTCGCTGCCGGCACCGCGCGATCGTCGAGCACGTGGGTTGCGCCGCCCACCCCATGCAGCGTCGCGAGAGGAACGACATGGCCACCACGCCTGCGGGAGCCCCGTCCTCACCGGGTGCCGCGCTGCACACGTCCGGACGGGTGCTCACCAACTGGAACCCCGAGGACGCCGCCACGTGGAGCCCCCGCATCGCGTGGCGCACGCTGGCGATCAGCACCTATTCGATGATCCTGGCGTTCTGCGTCTGGTTCCTGGTGAGCGCCATCGCGCCGAAGCTCAACTCCATCGGCTTCGGGCTGACGACCGGCCAGCTCTACTGGCTGGCCGCCATGCCGGGCCTGTCCTGCGGCCTCATCCGGCTCGTCTACATGTTCCTGCCGCCCATCATGGGCACCCGCAAGCTCGTCGGCTGGAGCTCGCTGCTCTACCTCATTCCGATGTTCGGCTGGTTCTTCGCGGTGCAGAACCCCCACACCAGCTTCTGGGTGCTCATGGTGCTGGCCTTCACCTGCGGCATCGGCGGCGGCACCTTCTCGGGCTATATGCCCAGCACCGGATACTTCTTCCCCAAGCGTCTGCAGGGCACCGCGCTGGGGCTGCAGGCCGGCATCGGCAACCTGGGCATGTCGATCATCCAGCTGGTGGGTCCGATCCTCATGGGCTTCAGCCTGTTCGGCATCACCTGGCTGGCCCCCGAGCACACCGCCAGCGGAAACCTGTGGGTGCACAACGCGGCGATCTTCTTCGTGCCGTGGACGATCGTCGCCGCCATCCTGGCGTTCACGCTGCTCAAGGACGTGCCGGTGAAGGCCAGCTTCCGCCAGCAGATCGACATCTTCAGCAACCCCGACACCTGGCTCATGACGCTCATGTACGTGATGACCTTCGGCCTGTTCTCGGGATTCAGCGCCCAGTTCGGGCTGCTCATCAACTCCACCTACGGCGAGACGAGCCGCTTCGCCGGCATGGCCGCGCTGCCGCAGGGCGTCACCTACGCCTTCCTCGGCCCGCTCATCGGCTCACTGGTGCGCGCCGGCTGGGGACCGCTGTGCGACCGCTTCGGCGGCGCCATCTGGACGTTCACCTCCGGCGTCGGCCTGGTGGTCACGCTCGGGTGGGCGGCCCTGTTCCTCAACCCCAGCGATCCCGGCCAGTTCCCCGGCTTCCTGTGGGCGATGCTGATCATGTTCTTCTTCGCCGGCATCGGCAACGCCGGCACCTTCAAGCAGATGCCGATGATCATGCCCAAGCGCCAGGCCGGCGGCGCCATCGGTTTCACCGCCGCCATCGGCAGCTTCGGCCCCTTCTTCATCGGCATCGCACTGTCCGCCATGAACGCCGCCGTGTGGTTCTGGATCTGTGCCGCATTCTGTGCGCTCTGCTCGGTGATCTGCTGGATTCGCTACGCCCGTCCGCGGGCGCCGTTCCCCGGCTGATCGCGCCGTCCCCACCCCTCTTGGAGGTCACCAATGTCCACCAGCCAGCGCCAGCACGACCCGCACGAGAAGCCCGCGCACGAGCATGAGCAGCACAAGGCCGCCGACGGGAGCGGCTCCGGCTCCCCGCTGCTGCGCATGGGCAGCTGGCTGCGACGCGGCAAGGCCTCGCGCGACACCCGCCAGCTGTTCCTGGCCGGCGGACGCGACGCCGACGCCTTCTACCGGCAGCGCTGGAGCTACGACAAGGTGGTGCGCTCCACCCATGGCGTGAACTGCACCGGCTCCTGCTCGTGGAAGGTGTACGTCAAGGACGGCATCATCAGCTGGGAGACCCAGGAGACCGACTACCCCACCACCGGCCCCGACCTGCCCGAGTACGAGCCCCGCGGCTGCCCCCGCGGCGCAGCCTTCAGCTGGTACGAGTACTCGCCCAACCGCGTGAAGCACCCCTATGTGCGCTCGGCGCTGCTCGACCCCTACCGCGAGGCCCGCGAACGCCTGGGCGACCCGGTGCTGGCCTGGGCGTCGATCACCGACGACCCCGCCATCTCGCGCAGCTACAAGTCGGCGCGCGGGCACGGCGGCATGGTGCGCGTCAGCTGGGAGGAGGCCACCGAGATCATCGCCGCGTCCTATGTGCACACCATCAAGGCCTACGGGCCCGACCGCATCGCCGGGTTCTCGGTGATCCCGGCGATGAGCATGATCTCCTACGCCGCCGGATCGCGCTTCCACGAGCTGCTGGGCGCGCCGATGCTGAGCTTCTACGACTGGTACGCCGACCTGCCGCCGGCCAGCCCGCAGGTGTTCGGCGACCAGACCGACGTGCCCGAATCGGGCGACTGGTTCAACGCGCAGTACCTGATCATGTGGGGCTCCAATGTGCCGCTCACCCGCACACCCGACGCGCACTTCATGACCGAGGCGCGCTACCACGGCCAGAAGGTCGTGGCGGTGAGCCCCGACTTCGCCGACAACACCAAGTTCGCCGACGACTGGCTGCGCGTGGCCCCCGGCACGGACGCCGCGCTGGCCCAGGCCATGGGCCATGTGATCCTGTCCGAGTTCCATGTCAGGCGCCGCGAGCCGTTCTTCCTCGATTACATGCGCCGCTATTCCGACGCGCCCTTCCTCATTGAGCTGGACGACGCCGCCACCGACGCCCCCGCCTCAGGCAGCCCCGCCACCAACGCGGCCACACAGGTCGTCCCCGGCAAGTTCCTGACCGCC